>JBILUW010000364.1:0-3050 GCA_044370795.1 Burkholderiaceae bacterium | reverse complement strand
GAGACCTTCTTCCTCAACATGTTCTTCGGCGGCAAGCTCAAGACGATGCCGCCGCGGCTGGTGTCCGACGACGGCCGGCACGTGGTGATCCGGCCGCTGGCCTACGTGCAGGAGGCCGACCTCACCGAGTACGCGCGCTGGCGCGAGTTCCCGATCATCCCCTGCAACCTGTGCGGCTCGCAGGAGAACCTGAAGCGGCGCGAGATCAAGCAGCTGATGCGCGAATGGGAAAAGCGCTTCCCGGGGCGCGTGGAAAATATCTTCGCGTCGCTGTCGCGGGTGGTTCCATCGCACCTGATGGACCGCGAGCTCTTCGACTTCGCCGCGGCCCGGCCCACCGGCGAGCCGCAGCCCGACGGCGACATCGCCTTCGACGTCGACCCGGTCTTCGAGGCGGCGCCGGCGCCGGCTTCGGTCGTTGCGGTCACAACCATTCCGGCCATCAGCGCGGCAATGCGCCCGGCCGCCCAGGCGCCGGGCGCGCCGACCGCGGCGGCGCGCGACTGATCAGCCCGCCGTCCGGGTCACGCTCGCGCGCAGCGCATCGCGCAGGCTGGCCAGGCTCTCGTCGAGGTGGGCGCGCGCCTCGCGCGAGAGCCCCCGCCCGCGCATCGCGGCCGCGATCGCGGCGCTCAGCCGCTGCGCGTCGGCACGCGCCAGCGAGCGCGCATCGGCCGGCACCGCGCTGGCCGGCCGCAGCAGCAGCCCGGTGAGCTTGCGCAGGTACTCGCGCTGCAGCATGCGCCGGGCCATGCCGATGTCGGCGCCGCGGCCCAGTTCGGCCCACACCGCGCCGCGCAGGGTGTCGAAGAGTTCGGGCAGCCGGAAGCGGTCGGCCGGGCCCAGCGTGGCCTCGCTCTCCTGGATGCGCGCGAGCACCGCGTCGGCCATCAGCCGGTCGAGCAGGCGCCGCTGCACGCCGAGCACCGACTGCAGCAGCCCCGGCAGCGACGGCGGGGCGTAGCCGCGCTCGAGCGCGTCCTGCGACAGCCGCGCGACCAGCCAGGGATCGATCGCGAACGAGCTCTCGGCGAAGGCCTCGCGCGCGATCAGCGCGAGCGCGGCGCGCTGACTGGCGCCGGGCACCGGCACGAAGGAGGCGCGCGCGTCACCCGCCACCGCGCGGTCGTAGCTGACCCCGCCCACCAGGCGGGCGGCCAGGTCGGCGGCGACCTCGAACTGCCGCAGACCGCTGTCGAAGCCACGGCGCAGCACGCCGTAGCTCGTGCCCTGCGGCAAGGGGCGGCTGCGCAGCCGGCTCCAGAGCTCGCGCGTCAGCGCGAAGCGCCGCTGCGCCCAGACGATCGGATCGTCGCCGAGGTCGCGCTGGCTGACCGCGGGGTCGTAGCCCGCGGCGACCTCCTCGTCGGTCCCGTAGGCCAGACCAGGCTCGCCAGCGCGCGCCGCGATCCGGGCAAGTTCGCGCTCCTCCTGGGCGGGGTCGAGCGGCCGGTAGGCGTACTCGATCGCCCAGTAGTCGTAGGGGCCTATCGTGTCCATGGCCAGCGGTCCGCGCGGCTCGCCCGCCAGCGGCAGGTTGAACGCGTTGTAGTCCATCACGGAGCCCGACAGCCCGCGGCTGCGCGCGTAGGCCGGATCGGCCAGCCGGGCCAGTGGATGCGCGGTCGAGGCCCGGAAGTTGTGGCGCAGCCCCAGCGAGTGGCCGACCTCGTGCATCGTGAGTTCCTTGAGCACCTCGGCGACCAGCGCCTCGGCCTGCGGACTGCCGGGCTCGAGCTCGCCGCGCGCCTCGAGCAGGGCCAGGCCGAAGTCGAGCTCGGCCATCGCATCGGCCGCGTGCGTGCAGTGCGGGCCGTGCGCGTGCTGCTGCACCGGCAGCACCTGCTCGACCGAGAGCCGCCGCGCGAAGCGGGCCCAGTTGTCGGAAATCGCGATGTCGGCATCGACGATCTCGCCGCTGCGCGGATCCGTCACCGAGGGGCCGATGGCCAGCGCGCCCGGGTCGTTGTCGACGAACCAGCGGATCGAGGCGTGCTGCAGGTCGGCCAGCGGCATCGGCGCATCGGCCGGCTCGTCGCGCACCTGCAGCGCATCGTGCAGGCCGATGCGCTCGAAGGCCTTGTTCCACTCGAGCACCCCGGCGGTGATCGCGGGGCGATAGCGCGCCGGCACGTTGCGGTCGAGCCAGAACACGATCGGGCGCACGGGCTCGGACAGCGCCGCCGACGGATCCTTCTTGTCGAGCCGCCAGCGGGTGACCACATGGCGTCGCGGGTCGGGCGCGGCCGCGTCGCTCCAGTCGACCAGCGGCACCGTGAAGTGGCCGATGCGCGGGTCGGCCCGCCGCGGGCGCATCACCGGCTCGGGCAGGCTCGCGAAGCTGTAGCGATAGTCGACGAAGAAGCTGCGCGCGTCCTCGAGGTTGCGAGGCAGCGAGGGCGGTGGCCCGCTGGGCTGCTGGCCCCCCGGCGACAGCGTCGGAAGCCGCGGCAGCGCATAGTGAGCACTCACCGGCACGACTGTCTCGGCCAGGGATGAGCGCGCGGGTCCGAAGAAGGAGTTGCGCGGATCGAGCGCGTAGGCGACCCGGAACTGGGCCTCGAGCTGGCGCGACAGCTGCGGCAGGTCGGCGAGCAGGATGGGCGACAGCTCGATGAGCACCGAGCGACGCTCCGGATGCTCGGCGCTGGCGATCGGCGCGGCGCCCAGCAGACTGTCGGAAAAGCTCAGCCGCGCAGTGCGGGCGAGGCCGGGATCGCCAGGGGCGTCGAAGCGGGTGTTGCGGGCGAGCAACTGCACGCTGCCGTTGATCTTGCGAAAGGCCACGATGTGCCGCACGAGGGTCCAGTGCGGGTACAGGCCGCGTTCGCCCAGGCCGGTGGTGCGCGACACGGCGAACAGGAACGGCCGGTCGAGCTGCGCCGGCGCGATCTCGAGCCAGAGCTTCTCGTCTTTCTGCCAGAGCGTGAACAAGCCCTCGATGCGGCGGGCGTCGCGTATCACCTCGGCAAAAGCCGGCCGCGCGCCGGGCGCGGGCGGCGCGGGCGGCGCGGGCGGCGCGGGCGGCCGCGCCACGGGAGCCACAAGGA
>JBILUW010000363.1:0-3061 GCA_044370795.1 Burkholderiaceae bacterium | reverse complement strand
GGATGCCGCGTCGCAGCCGCGAGCACAGCGAGCACATCGTGCGCCCTTCGGGGATCACGCGGCGCACGATGCTGTAGGTGTCCTGGTTCTCGATGTGGAAGGGCACGCCCAGCGCGCGCAGGTATGCGGGCAGCACGTCCTCGGGGAAGCCGGGCTGCTTCTGGTCGAGGTTGACCGCGATGATCTCGAAGCCCACCGGCGCGCGGCTTCGCAACGTGAGCAGCAGGTCGAGCAGCGCGTAGCTGTCCTTGCCGCCCGACAGGCACACCATCACCCGGTCGCCCTCGCCGATCATGTCGTAGTGGGCAATGGCCTCACCGGTGAGGCGCAGCAGGCGCTTGTGCAGCTTGTGGCGCTCGCGCGCGAGTTTTTCGGGGGTCATCCGGGGCTCCTGCGCCTCGATCTCAGTGGCCCGGCTCATCGCGAAAGCGCAGCACCTCGACGCCGACCGTGCGGCAGTCGGGGTAGACGTCGGGCTTTTGCGTGCTCACCCGCACCGCGCGCACCGCCGCGCGCGCCAGACAGAGCTCGACGATGCCGTCGATCAGGGTCTCCTGCAGGTTGAAGTGCCGCGAGCGGGCGAGCTCGGCGACCGACTGGCGAATGAAGTCGTAGTCGAGCACCTCGGCGACCTCGTCCTGGCGCGGGGTGGAGTGCTCGGCCGGCACGAACAGGTCGACGTCGATCAGCACGCGCTGCGGCGCTTCGCGCTCGAAGTCGTGAAAGCCGATCGAGACGTCGATGGCGAAGCCGTGCAGGAAGATCCGGCGGCAGCCGGCCAGGCGAGGGGAGAGCAGATCGTTCACGGGGTGAGGGTTCCGGTCGGGGGTCGGTCGTCGGGCGTTCCGGTCAGGTACATCACGTCGCGCGGCAGCGCCTGCAGGTGCTGGCCGCCATCGACCGTCAGGTTGATGCCCGTGATCGCGGGTGCCGATGCGAGGAAGACCACGGCGTCGACGACGTCGGCGGGGGTGGATGAGCGACCGAGCGGCGTCATGCGGTGCGCGCGCTCGAAGCTCTCGGGAGTCTGGTCGCCCGACAGCAGCGTGATGCCGGGCGACACCGCGACCACGCGCAGCTGCGGCGCGAAGGCCATCGCGAGCAGGGTGGTGGCGCTGGCGAGCGCCGCCTTGCTCAGCGTGTAGGCGAGGAAGTCGGGGTTGGGATTCTCGAGCTTCTGGTCGAGCAGGTTGACCACCACGGCGGGTGCGGCGGCGGGGGCATCGGGCGCTACGGCGGCGCGCAGCGCGTGCAGCCGGCGGGCGAGCACCAGCGGTGCGCCCAGATTGGGGCCCACGTGGCGGGCGAGCATCGCGTAGCTGGCCGTTTCGGGACGATCGGGCTCGAAGCGCGAGGCGTTGTTGACCACCGCATCGAGCGGGCCCAGGCGCGCGCAGGCGGCATCGAACAGGGCCTCGACGGCGGCCTCGTCGTCGAGATCGGCGGGCAGCGCCACCGCGCGCCGGCCCAGCGCCTCGATGTCGGCCACGGTGCGGGCGGCCTGCTCGGCCGAACTGCCGTAGTGGACGGCGACATCCCAGCCGGCGCGCGCCATGCCGAGCGCGATCTCGCGCCCGAGGCGGCGGGCGGCGCCGGTCACCAGCACGCGGCGGGTGGCGGGCGCGACCATGGCGGGATGGACGGGATCCACGGCGTACGGAGTGGTGCTGCGGCTGGCGGGGCGCCAGTGTAGCCGGTCTGGGGCGCCGCGGCGGCGCGCGCCCTCGTAGAATGCCGGGCATGCGACCGACCACGGCCCTGCCCGAGCCGTCCTCCGAGGCGCTTGCCGCCAGCGCCGAGCTCTCCGGGCGCATCGCCGCGCGCATCGCCGCCGCCGGCGGGTGGATGGGATTCGACGCCTACATGGCCATGGCGTTGTACGAACCGGGTCTCGGCTACTACGCCGGGGGCAGCCGCAAGTTCGGCGCCGCCGGCGATTTCGTCACCGCACCCGAGCTCTCCGACCTCTTCGGCGCCTGCCTGGCACGCCAGTGCGCGTTCTGGTTCGAAGGCTGCGCGCGGCGCGTGGTCGAGTTCGGCGCGGGCAGCGGCGCGCTGGCTGCGCAACTGCTGCGCGGGTTCGATCAGCTGGGCCTGGGCGACGTCGAGTACCTGATCGTCGAGCTCTCCGGCGAACTGGCCGCGCGTCAGCGCGCGCGCCTGGCCCGCGAGTGCCCGCAGGCGCTCGAGCGGGTGCGCTGGCTCGACACCTGGCCGCAGGCCATCGACGGCGTGGTGATCGCCAACGAGCTGCTCGATGCGTTGCCGGTGCGCGCGTTCGCGGTGGAGCCTGCCAGCGACGGGGCCGCGGCGCGGGTCTTCGAGCGTGGCGTGGCGCGGCGGCCGACGTCGGGAGCGCATCACGCGGCGGGGCATGCGGTTGGCAGCGCGACCGGCGATGCGCCGGACCATGCCCGCGACGCCGTGCCTGGCTTCGACTGGGCGCTGCGGCCGGCCGATGCGCGGTTCGCCCGCATCGTTCTCGAACGGCTCGCCGAAGGGTCGGGCATCGACGACCCGCGCGCGCTGGCCTACGCCGCCGAGATCGGCGAGCAGGCGCAGGCCTGGGCGACGCAGGCCGCGCGGTGTCTTGCGCGCGGCGCGCTGCTGCTGATCGACTACGGTTTCGCGCGGCCCGCCTACTATCACGCGCAGCGCTCGGGCGGCACGCTGATGTGCCACTACCGGCACCGGGCTCACGGCGATCCCTTCCTGCTGCCAGGGCTGCAGGACATCACCGCTCACGTCGATTTCACCGCGATCGCGCAGGCCGGCGTCGACGAAGGGCTCGAGGTGCTCGGCTTCGTCTCGCAGGCGCGGATGCTGCTCGATCTCGGGCTGCTCGACGATCTCGCCGCGCATGCGGGCCGCGGCGACGCCACGGCCTGGGCCCGGCAGGCGCAGGCCGTTCAGCGGCTGCTCTCGGAGGCCGAGATGGGCGAGCTCTTCAAGGCGCTGGCGCTGAGCCGCGGCCTGAGCGCCGCCGGGCCGGGTTTCGCGCACGGCGACCGGCCGCTTGCGCTGCGGCAGGAGGGGGGGGGCCGAACCAAACCGGGACAAT
>JBILUW010000362.1:0-3072 GCA_044370795.1 Burkholderiaceae bacterium | reverse complement strand
CTCGCTGTCCAGGCCCAGCGTCTGGGCTGCCGCGCGCCGCGCCAGGCCCGGCACCTGCGTGGGCGCCCACACGGTGGCGGTGCCCGCACCCACCTGCACGGTGCAGTTGATCGGCTCGAGGGCCATGTGCGCCAGCCACGGCGCGCGGTACTCGGCCTTGACGACGGTGGCTGCGCCGGCGATTGCCGCGGCCACGTCGCCCTCGCTGAAGTAGGCCAGGCCCGTCTCGGTGTCCAGATGCCGTGCCAGCTGATCGAGGGCCGCAGTGCTGTCGAACCGCGCGGCGGGTACGGCTTCGTCCCACTGCACGGTCACGGCCTTGAGCGCCTGCATGGCGCGCCACGGCGTGTCGGCGATGACGGCCACGCCGGCGGTGCTGCCCTGGTGCGCGCCCACGGCCAGCACCTGCTTCACGCCAGGCAGCTTCAGCGCCGCCGCCCCGTCGAAGCTCTGCACGCGGCCGCCCAGTGTCGGGCACATCGCCACCGTGGCGTAGAGCATGCCGGGCAGCCGCACGTCGAGCCCGAAGACGGCGCGGCCGGTGACCTTGTCGGCCGACTCCAGTCGCGCGCGAGGCTGGCCCAGCAGCTTGAACTGCGCCGGCGTCTTGAGCACCACCTTGCGCGGCAGCGGCTGCTGCCCCGCCGCGGCGGCCAGTTCGCCGAAGGTGGCGCGGCGGCCCGAGGCGTGGCTCAGCACGCCGCTCTCGACCCGCACCTCCTCGGCCTGTACGCCCCACTGCGCCGCCGCCGAGGCCACCAGCATCGCCCGGGCGCAGGCGCCAGCCTCGCGCATCGGCAGCCACAGGTCCTTCAGGCTGCTGGAGCCACCGGTGAGCTGCAGGCCGAACTCGCGCATCGTCTTGGCCGTCATCCAGCCTGCGAGGCGCTTGACCAGACCGTTGCTGTCGGGGTGGAAGGGCAGGCCGTCGATCAGCGTGGCCTGATTGTTGTAGATGTCATCGAGCGGCGGATGCTCCACCTGCACGGCGGCCCAGTCGGCGTCGAGCTCTTCGGCCAGCACCATGGCCAGCGAGGTGTGCACCCCCTGGCCCATCTCGCTCTTGGGCACCTGCACGACCACGCGGCCATCCGCGCCGATCTTGACCCAGCCGTTCGGAGCCCACTGCCCCGGCGCCACGGGCAGCGGCGAGCGACCGGTGAGGCGCTGGCGCGGCGGCACCAGACCCCAACCGACGACGAGCGCGCCGGCCACCGCGGCGCTGCCCAGGATGAAGCGGCGACGCGAGGCCATGCTCAGGCCTGCGCCGCCGACGTGCCGGCCGCCGCCGGCTGACCGGCGGCCAGAAAGCGCAACAGGAAACCGCACTCCGGGTCGTCCATGAGGCCGGTGTTGCCCGCCGCGACGGCCGCCGCCACCTCGCGCACCACCTGCAGTTGCGCAATGCGCTGGTCGATGGCGGTCACTTGCGCGCGCGCCAGGCGGCGCAGCTGCGCCGGGCTCAGGCTGCCATCGTCGCGCTCGGCCATCAGCCAGCCGATCTCACGCAACGAAAACCCCACCGCCTTGAGCTGGCGGATGGCCAGCAGGCGCTGCGCGGCATCGGACGGGAAGCGGCGATAGCCGTTGGGCCCTCGCGGGGCCGGGCCGAGCAGGCCCTGTCGCTCATAGACGCGAAGCGTGCTGCGCGGAACACCGGCTATGCGGCAAAGCTCGCCGCTGCTCAGCGCAGCGGCCACGGAGGTTGACGCGGGAATGATGGAAGCCATGGGTAATCACGTTAAAGCCGGCACCAGAGTGCCATGTCAAGCGCCAGTTGCGCTATCGGAGCGCAGACGAAGGGCGCCAACGGTGGCGCGGGCTTCGGGCCTCAACCGGCGAGCCGCACCAGCACGGCGCCAGCCACGACGATGTGCGCCAGCGTGACAACCACCGACAAGCCGTGCAGCCGCGTGAAGCGCTGGCGCAGCCCGCGGTCGGTGGCGTCGTTGATCGCCGGCATCAACACCTGCCGCGCGAACACCGTGGTGACCGCGATCGCGGCCAGCGCGAAAGCGCCCGTGCGGTCGGTCGGCACCGAAAGCAACGCCGCCAGCACCGACATGCCCAACACGAAGAGGTAGAAGGGCGGGAAGGCCTTGCGGATCAGCGCACGCGCCTCGGCTATCGGGAGCACCTTGAACAGGAACGCGGCGAAGCCGCCGGCGAAGAGCAGCATCCCGCCGAACAGGCCGGCGGTGATCAGCAACGCGGCGTGGCGGAGCAAGGCGTCGGTCATGGGATGAGGTCGGAGGCGAAGGTGCGGGGCCCGGTCAGCGCGGTGTGGGGTCAGAGGGCACGGCGACGAGCCGAGCCCGGGCCACAGTGTGATGCCGTGCGGGAACCGACGGGGATGGTCGCCTGCGGTCCGGCAGGGTATTCATCGTCGGGCCGTTCGATGGTGGTCTTCACAGGCGTCACCCGTATCGACGATAGGGGCGATAGGGCAAGCAGGAACAGCCTTCGGTCAGGGGCGTGTCTGAACTGATCCGGAGGAAGATCCGAACTGCCCCTGCGGCGTGCATCGGCTGTCGCCCCAACCAGCGATACACGCTTGCCGTGAGTTCGCCGCCCCGAAGCGGCCGGAGGCCGCCGAGCAGGCTGGGTGACAGGCGGCCAGCACGGGGTGGCAGGCAGCCGGCAATCACGCGGCGTCCACAGGGCTGCACCCCGCGGGGCAGGATCCGCTCAATAAACTCCTCAGGCATATCGTTGTTGGCCAGCCTCCGCCAGAGCCGCCGAATGGGGGGGAGAAGTCCTGCCAGGCGTGCTGTTGGCCCTGCCGCTCCTGCGCGGTTGGGCCGAAGCGGCCGTGAACCTGTGTCGCCGTTGCCTTTCTCAGGTATCCGATGAACCTATCCCTCCTTTCCAGGGCGTCGACAGGCTCCGGCCTGCCAGCGCTGCTGGTGGCCGCCACGATGGCGCTGCACGGACCGGCCTCGGCACTGCCGATGGGCCATTACGAGAGCTGGATGCTGATGCTGGACAGCACGCCCGCCATGCGCAGTCTGGCCGCCAATTACGCGGTGGCACAGACCTGGGCCGTTGGCGGCGTGGGGGGGCGCGGGGGAG
>JBILUW010000139.1:0-10051 GCA_044370795.1 Burkholderiaceae bacterium | reverse complement strand
CTGGGCTGCGCGATGATCGACCTGGGCCGCGCGCTGGGCCTGCGGGTGGTTGCTGCCGCGTCCAGCCGCGAGAAGCTCGACTTCGCCCTGTCGTGCGGCGCCCGCGATGGCATCGTCTACCCGGCCAACCTCGACGACAAGGACGCGCAGCGCGCGCTCACCGACCGCCTGAAGGCGCTGGTCGGCCCGCGCGGCGCCGACATCGTCGCCGACCCGGTGGGCGGCCCCTACACCGAGCCCGCGCTGCGCGCGACCGGCCGCGACGGCCGACTGCTGGTCATGGGCTTCACCGCGGGCATCCCGCGCATCCCCACCAATCTGGTGCTGCTCAAGGTCTGCCAGGTGGTGGGCGTCGACTGGCGCGACTTCACCGAGCAGCAGCCCGAGCGCAACGCCCGCAACGTCGAGGCGCTGGTGGGGCTGTGGCGCGACGGGCGCATCCGGCCGCGTGTCTCGGCCACCTATCCGCTCGAGCGCGCCCCCGAGGCGATCGCCCGGCTGGCGGCGCGCGGCGCGCTGGGCAAGCTGGTCATCGAGATCGACTGACCGGCGCGGGCGGCCCGCGCCACCTCGGCCGGCCCCCTCAACGGCGCAGCAGCGTGCTGCGCCCGAACAGTGACTCGACGAGTTCGACCGCCAGATCGGCGCTTCGATTGCGCTCGTCCTGGGCGGGGTTGAGCTCGACCAGATCGATCGAGCCCAACCGTCCGGTGTCGGCGATCATCTCCATGCACAACTGCGCCTCTCGGTAGCCGGGGCCGCCACGCACCGGCGTGCCCACGCCCGGGGCGATCGCCGGATCGAGGAAGTCGAGATCGAAGCTCAGGTGCAGGTGCTCGTCGGGTGCGAGGTCGTGCAGCGCCCAGGCCATCACGGCGCGCATGCCCTGCTCATCGATCGCCCGCATGTCGCGCACCGGCAGGCCGGCGTCGAGCACGAGGTGCTTTTCGCCCGCATCGACGCTGCGTACGCCGATCAGCCGAACCTGGGCGGCGGCCAGCGCAGGCTCGGGCCCGGCCAGGCGCACCAAGCCAGGCGGCCCCAGCCCGCACAGCACGGCCAGCGGCATGCCATGCAGGTTGCCGCTCGGGGTGAGGGCCGGGGTATTGAAGTCGGCATGCGCATCGAGCCAGAGCACCCGCAGGCGGCGACCCGCGGCACGGCAGTGCCGCGCCACCGCGCTCACCGAGCCCACCGCGAGGCTGTGATCGCCGCCCATCAGCAGCGGCAGGCGACCATCCGCAAGCACCTGCCCGACGGCCGTCCGAACCGCGCGGCACCAGGCCTGCACCTGCCCGAGATGGCGGTAGCCGCGCACCGGCGGCAGCCAGGGATTGGCCGGCCCGGCAAGGTTGCCGGCGTCGGTGGCCACCACCCCCAGCGCGCCGAGTCGCTGCGCCAGACCCGCGACCCGCAGCGCCTCCGGGCCCATGCTCGCGCCGCGCGCGCCGGCGCCGACGTCGGTGGGCGCGCCGATCAGCGTGACGTCTGGGCCAGCCATCGCCGAGCCCGCAGCAGCACCGGTCGGTCGACCATGCGCCCATCGAGGCGGAAGGCGCCTTCGCCGGCCGCGGCAGCCGCCTCGACCACGCGAGCGGCCCAGGCGAGCTCGTCGGGCGTGGGACCGAAACCGGCATTCAGGATGGGCACCTGCGACGGATGCACGACGGCGGCCCCCCGAAAGCCGAGGCGGCGCGCCTGCGCGACCAGGCCCCGGAAAGCGTCGAGATCGTCGAACGCGGCGATGGAACCGACGAAGCCCAGGGGCAGCAGGCCGGCGGTGGCGCAGGCCTGCGCCACCGCCAGGCTGGGCCCGAGCAGCGCCTCGGGCGTGGGCTCGCAGCCCGCTGCCAGACAGTAGTCTTCGGGGCCCAGCGTCATGGCGATCACGCGTGGCGAGCAGGCGGCAAGGCGCGGCAGCCGCGGCAGCGCCGCCGGGCTCTCGATCAGCAGCAGCAGCCCGATACGCCCGGGAGGCAGGCCGCGCTCGTGCTCGAGTTCGCCGATCATCTCGGCCACCGTCCGCACGTGGCCGGGCTCCTCGACCTTGGGCAGCGTGATCGCGCGCACGCCGGGGCGCACCGCCGCGTCGAGGTCGGCCCAGGCATCGCGCCAGGCGCGATTGATGCGCACGACCACCGGCTGCTCATGAGCGGCGAGCCGTGCGATCGCCGCCGGCAGCGCGGCGCGCGCCGGCGGCTTGTCGGCTGGCGCCACCGCATCCTCGAGATCGAGCTGAATGGCATCGGCGCCGCGCTCGTGGGCACGCTCGATGAAGCGGGGCTTGTCGGCGGGGACGAACAGGATGGAGCGCCAGTCGGGCACCGGCGCACGCGCCGACGGCTGGCCGGCTTCGCCGTTCATCGGGAGCCGGGGCCGGTCTGCGCGGCAGCAGCCGCATCGCCGGCAGGCGGTACGCCCTCGGCGGCGCCGGACGACGCGGCGGCCACGGCCAGCAGGTGCCGGTACATCTCGGTGTGGTCGGCGCCGGCGGGCAGCGCGCCCTCGGCTTGCGCCCATAACGCCGCGCAGGCGTCGGCGAACCGGTGCGGCGCCTCGAGGGCGCTCATGAGGGCGCGGGCCGTGTCGATGTCCTTGCGCATCAGCGACAGCGCGAACCCGGAGCCGTAGCTGCCCGAGAGCATGAAGGCCTCGACCTTGGTCTCGGTGGTGTTGTTGCGTCCGCTCGATGCGTTGAACAGCGCATTGGCCGTGGACGGGTCGATGCCGAAACGGCGCGCCGCGACCAGCGCCTCGGACACCGCCAGCAGGCCGCTGGCCGAGACGTAATTGTTGAGTGCCTTGAGGGCGTGGCCGGCGCCGGGCGGCCCGACGTGCGCGACCTTGGCGCCCAGCCGCACGAGCAGCGGATGCGCCCGCTCGAGATCGGCAGCCGCGCCCCCGACCATGATCGCGAGCGAGGCGTCGAGCGCGCGCCGCACGCCCCCCGACACCGGCGCATCGAGCATGGCCACGCCGGCTTCGCCCAGGCGCCGGTGGTTTTCGCGCGTGCAATGGGGGTCGGAGGAGCCCATGTCGATGAGCAGCGATCCCGGGGCGAGCGCCGCGGCCAGGCCCTCCTGCCACAGCAGCGCGTCGACCGCGGCGCTGTCGGGCAGCATCACGAACACCACCGGGCAGGCGCGACCGACGTCGGCCGCCGAGGCTGCGATGCGCAATCCGGGCGTGCCGGCCAGCGC
Source organism: Burkholderiaceae bacterium (assembly GCA_044370795.1). GTDB lineage: Bacteria > Pseudomonadota > Gammaproteobacteria > Burkholderiales > Burkholderiaceae_E > Quisquiliibacterium. The sequence goes on along the minus strand of JBILUW010000139.1, from coordinate 6,851 downwards.
CTCGGTCGCCTGCGGCAGGCGGTCGTGAACGATCAGGGGATGGCCGGCCGCGGCCAGGTGGCCCGCCATGGGCCGGCCCATGCGGCCGATGCCGATGAACCCGACGGGCTCGAGCATGGTCAGGGCGAGAGGCGGTCGCGCAGCCAGGCGCCGTCGGGCTGCAGGCGGTAGCGCAGGCGATCGTGCAGCCGCGATGGCCGCCCCTGCCAGAACTCCCAGCGGTCGGGGCGCAGGCGGTACCCGCCCCAATGGGGCGGGCGAGGCGGATTCAGGCCGTGCTTCAGGCCGTACTCGGCGGCGCGCGCGACCAGCACCGCTCGACCGGCGATGGGCTGGCTCTGGTCGGAAGCCCAGGCGCCGATCCGCGAGGCCAGGGGCCGGCTGGCGAAGTAGGCATCGGACTCGGCGGGCGCAACGCGTTCGACCTGCCCTTCGATGCGCACCACGCGCTCGAGCTCGACCCAGTGGAACTGCAGCGCCGCGTACGGGTTGGCGGCGAGTTCGCGCCCCTTGCGGCTGTCGTAGTTGGTGTACCAGACGATGCCCTGGGCGTCGTAGCCCTTGATCAGCACGACCCGGCTCGAAGGCCGGCCGTCGGTCCCGACGGTGGCCAGCGTCATGGCGTTGGGTTCGGGCACGTCGGCGCCCAGGGCGTCTTGCATCCACTGACCGAACTGATCGAGCGGGTCGGAGCAGGCCCGGTCGTCGGTCAGGGTGTCCCTTTCGTAGGATTTGCGTAGGTCGCGCAGATCGGCCATGGCTAAGTTTACGGCACTCGCGCCCGCAGCCAAGCGGAAAACGCGTGTCGCACCCGTTCCCGCTCGCCGGCAGCCACAGAGCCGACTCCAGGTTCACCATGATCAAGCGACATCAGACCGAACTCGAGGAGATCCAGTTCCCATCGCTGGGCGGCCAGGATGCGACCACATTCCGAATCGCTTCGAAACGCCTCGAGACGGGCATGTACGTGGTCGCGCTCGAAGGCGCCTGGACAGGCACCAACCTCCCGCGCGGCGGGCTGCTGCTTTCCGATCCGCACCAGTTGGCGAATCTGCGCAACACCTCCGAGAGCGCGGTAGTCGACATCGAGCGCTCCGACACCGGCCGCCACACGGCAATCCGCATCGCGGCGCAACTCTTCGGGTCCGAGCTCGAATCCCCGGTGCCGAGCCGCGGGCTCGCGCCGTCCCCGTTCAGACAGGCTCAGCCCAGCTTCGGCCCGGGCCGCATCCCGCCCGGCCAGCCCGCCCCGGCTCCTGTGCGCTACGAGACCTCGCACAGCCGGCGTCATGACGACCTGGCAGGCTTGCAGTCGAACCGAACCATCGCCGCGGCCACGCGGATCGACCCCCAGGACGCCTGGCGAGGTGCGCCGGAGCCGGGGCGGAACGAAGCCGCGCCGCTGCCATTGCCGGTGATCCCCGACTTCGCGCCGGTCGACGACGGCAGCCGCAGCGGTCCTCCGCGCGATGTGCGCGTCATCAAGCCCTGGCGTCTTCGCCTCCACGACCTGATGGCCGAGAACGGCCGCGTGGTCGTGCGTACCGGCGAGGAGCGCGGCCTGCTTGCCAAGGCGCGCGCCCTGTTCACCGCGCCGCGGATCCCGATCGCCGAACCGGCCAAGGCGCTCGCCGCCCTCGGGGCCAACTACGGAGAACCGGTGGGCCGGTCCCGGTACGTGGCCGAGTGCCCGATCGACGACACGATCCGCCGGGGCCGAACCGTCTACGCCCGGCTGCTGGCGGCGCAGGCGCAGGCGCTGACCGCCGCGCGGCAGGAGACCGCTCTGCCCTGGGATACGATCGAGCAGGCGCTCGGCGGCCTCGCCGACAGCGTGATCGAGCATCCCGACTCGGTGCTGTGGTGCGACCGCATACATGAGCAGCGCTCGCTGGGCAACCGCCCGCCGGCCACCACTGCGGTGCTCATGGCACGCTTCGCGCGGCACCTCGGCATGGCCCGGGAGGTCATCATCGCCTTCGGCGCCGTCGGCATGACCATGGACATCGGCAAGTCGAAGCTGCCGCGCGAGCTGATGAACCTCGCCGGTCCGTACGGCCACGAGCAGTTCGAGCGCATGAAGATGCACGTCGAGGCCTCGCTGTCGCTGCTGCGGCGCACGCCGGGGGTGCCTCCCGAGGTCATTCGCGCGGTTGCCGAGCACCACGAACGGCGCGACGGATCGGGTTATCCGCGCCGGCTCGCCGGGGCTGCCATCGGGCTGCATGGCGCCTGCGCGGGCATCGTCGACACCTACACCGCGCTGATTTCGGCGCGCGCATACGCCAATCCGCTTTCGCCCGAGGACGCGCTCGCCGCGCTGATCGGCTGGTCGGACAAGGAATTCGATCCGGCGCTGGTCGAGCAGTTCGCACTGTCGATCGGCATGTTCCCCGTGGGCAGCGCGGTCGAACTGGCCGACGGCGGCCTGGCCATGGTGATCGAGGTGGAACAGGATCGCGGCTTCAGTCCGCGTGCTCTGGTGCTCACCGGGGCCGACGGCAAACCGGCCAGCCGGCGCAACGATCGCCCGGACGGACGGAACCGGGGCAGGCCGAGCGCCCCGCCTCCGCCGGACATCCGGCGCGGCGCCGCGCTGAAGATCGCGCGCGGCCTGCCGGTCGGCGCCTTCGGCGTGCGCCTGCCCGACTTCCATTCACCGCTGGCGCACGACCCCGGCACCTGAGCGCTTGCGCGTGGGGCGCGCGCGACGGACGGCCCCGCGAATCCGACGGGAATCGGAACGCGGGAAGGGCCGGCAGTTATAATCACACCTGTTCCGAGGAGCGCTGCAACGGCCGCCGCACGGTAGCCCGCCAGGCTCGGAACCCGATGTCATCCAACGGCGCTCGCTGAACCGTGATCCGGTCACGGCCCGCGAGCATCCTGCCGCACCCCTCCCGGGGCTCATGCGAAGGCAGTCCGTTCGGTCGAGGCGTGTGCCGGTCACCCAACCGGAGCGAACCATGTCCGCCGTTCTCAAGCCTGCCGTTTTTTCCGATTTCAAGGTTGCCGACCTTGGCCTTGCCGCCTGGGGCCGCAAGGAAATCCGCATCGCCGAAACCGAGATGCCCGGCCTGATGGCCGCCAGCCAGCCGCTGAAGGGCGCGCGCATCACCGGCTCGCTGCACATGACCATCCAGACCGCGGTGCTCATCGAGACGCTCACCGCGCTCGGCGCAGACGTGCGCTGGGCCTCGTGCAACATCTTCTCCACCCAGGATCACGCCGCGGCCGCCATCGCCGCCGCCGGCATCCCGGTGTTCGCCTACAAGGGCGAGAACCTGGACGAGTACTGGGACTACACCCACCGCATCTTCCAGTGGGCCGACGGCCAGCCCTCGAACATGATCCTCGATGACGGCGGCGACGCCACGCTGCTGCTGCACCTGGGCACCAAGGCCGCCAAGGACGCCAGCGTGCTGGCCAACCCCGGCAGCGAGGAAGAGGTCTGCCTGTTCAACTCGATCCGCCGCCAGCTCTCGATCGACCCCGGCTTCTACGAGCGCAACCTCAAGGCGATCGTCGGCGTCACCGAGGAAACCACCACCGGCGTCAAGCGCCTGTATCAGATGTCGGCCCGCGGCGAGCTCGCCTTCCGCGCGATCAACGTCAACGACTCGGTCACCAAGAGCAAGTTCGACAACCTCTACGGCTGCCGCGAGTCGCTGGTCGATGGCATCAAGCGCGCCACCGACGTCATGATCGCCGGCAAGGTGGCGGTGGTGGCCGGCTACGGCGACGTCGGCAAGGGCAGCGCCCAGGCGCTGCGCGCGCTGTCGGCGCAGGTGTGGGTCACCGAGTGCGACCCGATCTGCGCGCTGCAGGCCGCCATGGAAGGCTATCGCGTGGTCACGATGGACTACGCCGCCGACAAGGCCGACATCTTCGTGACCGCCACCGGCAACAAGGACGTGATCACGTTCGCGCACATGAAGGCCATGAAGGACCAGGCCATCGTCTGCAACATCGGTCACTTCGACAACGAGATCGATATCGCGTCGCTGAAGCATTGCACCTGGGAGAACATCAAGCCGCAGGTCGACCATGTCATCTTCCCCGACGGCAAGCGGATCATCATGCTCGCCGAAGGCCGGCTGGTGAACCTCGGCTGCGGCACCGGCCACCCGTCGTTCGTGATGAGCTCCTCGTTCGCCAACCAGACCATCGCGCAGATCGAGCTCTGGACCCACAAGGACCACTACGAGAACGGCAAGGTCTACGTGCTGCCCAAGCATCTCGACGAGAAGGTCGCGCGGCTGCACCTGCGCAAGATCGGCGCGATGATCACCGAGCTGAGCGGCGAGCAGGCCGCCTACATCGGCGTGCCGGTCGAAGGGCCCTTCAAGCCCGACACCTACCGGTACTGAACCGCCGGACACCCCGCTGCCGATGCGCGCCGACCAGCTGCTGGTGGCGCGCGGGCTGGCCGCATCGCGCACGCTGGCGCAGCGGCTGATCGCTGCCGGCCGGGTTCGCGCCGGCGAGCAGCCCGTGCGCAAGCCCTCCGAGCCCCTGCCCCCCGATGCCACACTGCAGGTGGCGCCGGGCGGCGAGGGCCGCTACGCGTCGCGCGGCGGGCTCAAGCTGGAGGCGGCGCTGGCCTCGGCCACCATCGATGTCGCGGGCCGGACCTGCCTCGACGTGGGTCAGTCGACCGGCGGCTTCACCGACTGCCTGCTGAGCGCGGGGGCGCGGCGGGTCGTCGGCATCGACGTGGGCCACGGGCAGCTCGATGCGCGACTGCGGGCCGACCCGCGCGTCATGTGCATCGAGGGCATCAACGCCCGCGCGCTCACCCCGGCATCGCTGGGGGCGGCCATGCCAGCCGGCGGCTTCGAGGTCGTCGTGGTCGATGTGTCGTTCATCTCCCTTTCGCTGGTGCTGCCCGCGCTGGGCCCGCTGAGCGCCCCGGGCGCCGCGCTGGTGGCGCTGGTCAAGCCGCAGTTCGAACTCGGTGCCCAGGCGCTCGACCGGCATGGCGTCGTGCGCGACCCGCAGGCACCGGCCCGCGCGCTGGCTGCCGTGCGCGCCGGCGCCGAGGCGCTGGGCTGGACGTGCGTCGGCCAGCTCGACAGCCCGATCGCCGGCGGCGACGGCAACCGCGAGAGCCTACTCATCGCCCGCTGGCCATCGACGGCCGGCCGGCCCGATTCGCCCGACAGGATGACAGCGCGATGACCGCGAGCGTCAGTTTCGAGTTCTTTCCCCCCAACACCCCCGAGGGCATGACCCGCCTGCGCGCAACGCGCGCGGCGCTTCAGGCGGTCGGCCCGGAATACTTCAGCGTCACGTACGGCGCTGGCGGCGCCACCCGCGACAAGACGCTGGCCACCGTGACCGAGATCGCCGACGCGGGCCTGCCGGTGGCACCGCACATGTCGTGCATCGGCGCCACCCGCGCCTCGATCGACGAACTCCTCGCGCTGTACCGGTCGCACGGCATCCGCCGTCTGGTGGCGCTGCGCGGCGATCTGCCCTCGGGCATGGTCGATCACGGCGAGTTCCGCTACGCCTCCGATCTGGTCGCGTTCATCCGCGAGCGGACCGGCACGTGGTTCCACATCGAAGTAGCCGCCTACCCCGAGATGCATCCGCAGGCGCGCTCGCCGGCCGACGACCTGCGCGCCCTCGTGGTCAAGCTGCGGGCAGGCGCCGATCGCGCGATCACCCAGTACTTCTACAACGCCGATGCCTACTTCCGGCTGCGCGACGAGCTCGCCGCCGCCGGCGAGCATGCGCCGCTGGTGCCCGGCATCATGCCGATCACCAACCACGCACAGCTCGTGCGCTTCTCCGATGCCTGCGGCGCCGAGATCCCGCGCTGGATCCGCGCGCGCCTGGCCGCCTACGGCGACGATCTCGAATCGATCCGCGGCTTCGGCCACGACGTGGTGGCCGCGATGTGCGAGCGGCTGCTTGCCGGCGGCGCGCCGGCGCTGCATTTCTACACGATGAACCAGTCGGCCCCCAGCCTGGCGCTGTGGGCCGCGTGCCGCCGCTAGCGCGGGCCGCGCCGCCGCTGGGCGGACCGCCCTCGGCGCGGCCGCAGCCACGCCACTAGACTGCGCTCCAGATCCGGCCCGTACGCCATGGGTTGCCGGCCTGGCCCTCGCGCGGGAGTGCGGGCCGCCGAACGGACAAGCCCGACCCCTCAGGGGCAGCACCGACACTCGACAGGATGGGCGCGCAGGACCGATTGACCACGGTTCCCTGGACCGGACCGATCACCCGGCATCCGCGGCTGGCGACCCGTCACCTGCGGGTGGGGCTGTTCGTGAGCGACCTCGACCGTCCGTGGCTGGACACCCCGTTCCTGCTGCAGGGATTCCTGATCGACCGCGACCAGGAGATCGGCACGCTGCGCGAGCTCTGCGCCTACGTCTACATCGACGCCGCCCTCTCCGATCCGCTGGCGGTACGTCAGGTGCATCTGTCACTCGATGCCCCGCTCGAGGCCGATGATCACCCCGCGGGGCCCTCCGGCCGCGTCCAGGGATCGAACGAAAACCATGCGCCGGTGCCCGACGTGGCATCCGCACTGGCCGACGCCGACCCGCTCGCCCTCGTTGATTACGTCACGCCCGAACCGGCGCCGGTCATCGAGGCCGACACCATCATCGCCCCCCCTTTCCGACTCCTCGACGACGGACCACCCGCCGCGCCCGCGCCCGCGCCGGGCAACCCGCGCCACGACGACCCGTACGGCGCCCCCGCCGGCCGCTCGGGCAGCGCAAACCCGCGTGCGCGACCGGCCTGGGCCGGACTCGGGATGGCGCTCGGCCGCCTGGTGACGCTGCTGCGCACGGCGCTGGAGCGTGTGCTGCCTGGCGCCGCTGCCCGCGGCTGGC
>JBILUW010000115.1:0-11459 GCA_044370795.1 Burkholderiaceae bacterium | reverse complement strand
CCCAACGACAGCACGCCGGCCGGCCGCGAGCTGCGGCTGCGCCAGGAGTACTTCTTCGTGGCCGCCTCGGTGCAGGACATCGTCGCGCGCCATCTCGAGGAGCACGGCACGCTCGCCAATCTGCACGAGTACGTCGCGATCCACCTGAACGACACGCACCCGGCGATCGCCGTGCCCGAGCTGATGCGGCTGCTGTGCGACGAGCACGCGATGGCCTGGGAGCGCGCCTGGGCGATCTGCGGGCAAGTGTTCTCGTACACCAACCACACGCTGATGCCCGAGGCGCTCGAGACCTGGCCGGTGGCACTGGTGCAGCACGTGCTGCCGCGCCACCTCGAGATCATCTTCCGCATCAACCAGGAGTTCCTCGACATGGCCGCGCACGCGCGGCCCGGCGACGTGGGTTTTCTCGCGCGGCTGTCGCTGATCGACGAGACCGGCGAGCGGCGCGTGCGCATGGCGCATCTGTCGATCGTCGGCAGCCACACGGTCAATGGCGTGTCGGCGCTGCATTCCGATCTGCTGGTGCGCACCATCTTCGCCGACTTCGCCGCGCTGTGGCCGCGCCGCTTCACCAACGTCACCAATGGCGTGACGCCGCGGCGCTGGCTCGCGCAGGCCAACCCGGGCCTGGCCGGCCTGCTCGACCGCGCGATCGGCGAGTCGTGGCGGCTCGACCTCGACCGCCTGTCGGCGCTCGCGCCGCTGGCCGACGACGCCGCCTTCCGGGCCGAGTTCGTCGCCGTCAAGCAGGCCAACAAGCGGCGCCTGGCCGCGCTGGTGGCGCGCACCGCGGGCGTCGTCGTCGATCCGGCGAGCCTGTTCGACGTGCAGGTCAAGCGCATCCACGAGTACAAGCGGCAGCTGCTCAACCTGCTGCACGTGATCCACCGCTACCAGGCCATCCTGGCCGATCCGGGCGCCGAGTGCACGCCGCGCACCGTGCTGTTCGCCGGCAAGGCGGCCTCTTCGTACGCGATGGCCAAGGCGATCATCCGGCTCATTCACGATGTCGCCGACACGATCAACCGCGATCCGCGCGTGGCCGGGCGGCTGCGGGTGGCCTTCGTGCCCAACTACGGCGTGTCGATCGCCGAGGTGGTGATGCCTGGCGCCGATCTGTCCCAGCAGATCTCCACAGCCGGCACCGAGGCCTCGGGCACCGGCAACATGAAGCTCGCGCTCAACGGCGCGATCACCATCGGCACCGACGATGGCGCCAACATCGAGATCCGCGAGCGGGTGGGCGACGACAACATCTTCATCTTCGGGCTGGGCACGCCCGAGGTGCAGGCGCTGCGCGCCGGCGGCTACCAGCCGATGCGGCTGTACGAGGCCGATCCGCGACTGCGCGCGGTGCTCGATGCGATCGCCGGTGGCGAGTTCTCGCCGGGCGAGCCCGGGCGGCACCGCGCGATCGTCGATGCGCTGCTGTGGGGCGGAGACCACTATCTGCTGCTCGCCGACTTCGCCTCCTATGCCGAGGCGCAGGCGCGCGTCGATACGCTGTATCGCGACGAGCAGGCGTGGGCGCGCCGCGCGATCGCCAACGTCGCGGCGATGGGCAGCTTCTCGGCCGATCGCAGCATCCGGGAGTACGCTCGCCGGATATGGCGGATCGAGCCCACCCGGTGACCCCGGCCGCGCCGGCCGACGTCGAGCGTCTGCTCGGCGCCGCGCACGACGATCCGTTCGCGGTCCTCGGCCCGCACGCCGACGCCGCGGGGAGCCTGGCTCTGCGGGTGCTCGCGCCGGGCGCGCGCGCCGTGCGGGCCACCGACCCGGCCGGCGAGCGCGAGCTTGCCGAGCTTGGCGCGCGCGATGCGCGCGGCTTCTTCGAGGGCGAGCTGCCGGCGGGCAGCCGCGATGCCTACCGCCTGCGCATCGACTGGTCCGACGGCACGCGCACGCTGATCGACGACCCGTACCGCTTCCCGCCGGTGCTCGGCGAGCTCGACGTGTGGCTGCTCGCCGAGGGCACGCACCTGCGGCCCATCGAGGCGCTGGGCGCGGCGCCCTGCGTGCACGCCGGCGTGGCCGGCACGCGCTTCGCGGTGTGGGCGCCCAGCGCCGCGCGCGTCAGCGTGGTGGGCGAGTTCAACGCCTGGGACGGGCGCCGGCATCCGATGCGCCTGCGCCGCGAGTGCGGGGTCTGGGAACTCTTTCTGCCGGGCGTGGGCGAGGGCGCGCTCTACCGCTACGAGATCCGGGCTCGCGACGGCACGCTGCTGCCGCTGAAGGCCGATCCGTGCGCGCTGCGCGCCGAGCTGCGCCCGGCCACCGCCAGCATCGTGTCGGGCCTGCCGGCGCGCCTGCCGCCCGACGAGACGCGTCGGCGGGCCAATGCGGCCGACGCCCCGATCAGCATCTACGAGGTGCACGCGGGCTCCTGGCGCCGGCCGGCGGGCGACCCCGGCGGCTTTCTCGACTGGAACGCGCTCGCCGACGCGCTGCTGCCCTACGTGGCCGACCTGGGCTTCACCCACGTCGAGCTGCTGCCGATCAGCGAGCATCCGTTCGACGGTTCCTGGGGTTACCAGCCCACCGGCATGTACGCGCCGAGCGCACGCTTCGGCGAGCCCGCGGGCCTGCGTCGCTTCGTCGAGCGCGCCCACGCGCTGGGCCTGGGCGTGCTGCTCGACTGGGTGCCGGCGCACTTCCCCGACGATGCGCACGGGCTTGCCCGCTTCGACGGCAGCGCGCTCTACGAGCACGCCGACCCGCGCGAGGGCCGCCATCCCGACTGGGGCACGGTGGTCTTCAACTTCGGCCGCACCGAGGTGCGCAACTTCCTGATCGGCAATGCGCTGTACTGGCTCGAGCGCTACGGCGTCGACGGCCTGCGCGTCGATGCCGTCGCCTCGATGCTCTATCGCGACTACAGCCGGCCCGCGGGCCAGTGGCTGCCCAACGTGCACGGCGGGCGCGAGAACCTCGAGGCGATCGACTTCCTGCAGCGGCTCAACACCGTGCTTGGCGCCGAGCGCCCGCAGGCCGTGACCATCGCCGAGGAGAGCACCGCCTTCGCGGGCGTCTCGCGCCCGGTGCACGAGGGCGGGCTGGGCTTTCACTACAAGTGGAACATGGGCTGGATGAACGACACGCTCGCCTACGTCGGCCGCGATCCGGTGCATCGCAGCCATCACCAGCGTGAGCTCACCTTCGGCCTGACGTACGCCTTCAACGAACGCTTCGTGCTGCCCCTTTCGCACGACGAGGTGGTCCACGGCAAGGGCTCGCTGCTCGGGCGCATGCCCGGCGACCGCTGGCAGCGCTTCGCGAACCTGCGCGCCTATCTCGGCTACATGTACGGCCATCCGGGCAAGAAGCTGCTGTTCATGGGCGGCGAGTTCGGCCAATGGCGCGAGTGGAACCACGATGGCGAACTCGACTGGGCGCTGCTCGACGACCCCGCGCACGCCGGCGTGCAGCGCCTCGTGCGCGACCTCAACCGCCTGTACCGCGAGCTGCCGGCGCTGCACGCGCTCGACACCGAGCCGGCCGGCTTCGAGTGGCTGGCCCACGACGACGCCGGCGGGTCGGTGATCGCCTTCGTGCGCCGCGACCGTGGCGCGGGCCAGGTGGCGGTGGTGTGCAACTTCACGCCGGTGGTGCGCCATGGCTACCGGATCGGCGTGCCCGCGCCCGGTGCCTGGCGCGAGCGCATCAACACCGATTCGGCGCACTACGGCGGCAGCAACGTCGGCGCCCCCTGGGGGGTGCTCGATGCCCAGCCGGTGCCCGCGCACGGCCGCGGCTGGTCGATCGTCCTCACGCTGCCGCCGCTGGCCGCGGTGTTCCTGGAGCATGCGCCGTGAACGCCCGCGCCCCGGCCGGTGCGCTCGAGCGCTTCGCGGCCGATGCCGTGCTGCTGCCCGGCCGGCCTTTTCCGCTGGGCGCTCACTGGGACGGGCGCGGCGTCAACTTCGCGGTGTTCTCGGCACACGCGCAGCGCATCGAGCTGTGCCTGTTCGATGCCGACGGCGGGCGCGAACTGCGCCGCATCCCGCTGCCGGCGCACAGCCGCGACGTGTTCCACGGCTGGCTGCCCGAGGCCGAACCGGGTCTGGTCTACGGCCTGCGTGCGCACGGCCCGTGGCGACCCGATCAGGGCCACCGTTTCAATCCGGCCAAGCTGCTGCTCGATCCCTGGGCGCGCGAGATCGTCGGCGAATTCCGCTGGGTGCCCGAGCATGCCCCGACCGATCCCGGCGACCCCCTGCGGCCCGACCCGCGCGACAACGCGGCGCACGCGCTGAAGGCCCGCGTCGTCCACGATGACCCCGACTGGGGCGATGACCGTCACCCGTACCGTGACCCCGCCGAAACCCTGATCTACGAGCTGCACGTCAAGGGCTACACCCGGCTGCATCCCGACGTGCCCGAGGCGCTGCGCGGCAGCTATGCCGGGCTCGCGCATCCGGCGGCCATCGCCCACCTGCTGCGGCTCGGCGTCACCGCGGTCAGCCTGCTGCCCGTGCACCAGCACCTCGACGAGGAGCGGCTGGCGCGGCTGGGGCTGGTCAACTACTGGGGCTACAACACGATCGGCTACTTCTGCCCCGACCCGCGGCTGGCCAGCGCGGCGGCGCGCGCCGCGGGCGGGCGCGCGGTGCGCGACGAGTTCCGCGCGATGGTGCGGGCGCTGCACCGCGCCGGCATCGAGGTGATCCTCGACGTGGTCTTCAATCACACCGCCGAGAGCGACGAGCACGGGCCCACGCTGAGCTGGCGCGGACTCGACAATCGCACCTGGTACCGGCACACCCACGAGCGGCCGGAGCGCTACGTCAACGACACGGGCTGCGGCAACATGCTCGACCTGCGTCATCCGCGGGTGCTGCAGTTCGTGATGGACAGCCTGCGCTGGTGGATGCGCGAGATGCGCATCGACGGTTTTCGCTTCGATCTGGCCACGGTGCTGGCGCGCGGCGATCACGGCTTCGACGCGCACGCGCCGCTGTTTCGCGCGATCGCCCAGGACCCGGCGCTCGCCGGCGCGCGGCTCGTTGCCGAGCCCTGGGATCTCGGGCCCGGCGGCTATCAGCTCGGCGGCTTTCCCGCCGGCTGGCTCGAGTGGAACGACCGCTTTCGCGACACCATGCGCCGCTGGTGGCTGCGCGGGCACGTCGCGCGCGGCGAGTTCGCGCGCCGGCTGTGCGCCTCGGCCGACCTGTTCCACCGCACCCACCGGCAGCCGATCGACTCGCTCAACTACGTGGTCTCGCACGACGGCTTCACGCTGCGCGACCTGGTCACCTGGGAGCACCGTCGCAACCACGCCAACGGCGAATCGAACCGCGACGGCCACGCGAGCAACCACGGCTGCAACTTCGGCATCGAGGGCGAGGATGCGCCGGCCGCGGTGCACGCGCTGCGTGCCCGGGTGCGCCGCGCGATGCTGGCCACGGTGCTGCTCGCGCAGGGTACGCCGATGCTGGCCGCGGGCGACGAGCTCGGCCACAGCCAGCGGGGCAACAACAACCCCTACTGCCAGGACAACGAGACCTCCTGGATCGACTGGTCGCACGCCGACGCGCGCCTGTGCGCGTTCGTCGAGCGCGTTGCGCGGATCCGGCGCGAGCACCGGCCGTTCGGCGAACACTGGTACCACGGCCAGCCCGGACCTTCGGGCCGCGTCGATCTGGCCTGGGTGGCCGCCGACGGCTCGCCGCTGGCCGGCGATGCCTGGGACCGTCCCGATGGCCGCTGCCTGGGGGCGCTGATTGGCGAGCCCGGCCGGGTGCCCGACGGCCGGCACGCGGCGCTGCTGCTGCTGATCAACGCCGACGCCGGTGACGTCGCGTTCGCGCTGCCCCCGGGCCGCTGGGAGGTGCTGCTCGACAGCAGCACCGACGACGGCGCGCCCGATGCCCCGGGCCCGCTCGCGCCACGCGCGCGGGTGCCTGCGCACGCGCTGCTGCTGCTGCGCGAGAGCGGGCAGCCCGAGCCTGATCAGGCAGCCGCTCCACCGCCGGCCACCCGGCAGGCCGGACGATGAGGCTGCCGCGTGCCAGCGGGGTGCTGCTGCATCCCACCTCGCTGCCCGGCGACCATGGCAGCGGCGATCTCGGTGCGTCGGCGCGCCACTTCGTCGACTGGCTCGCGGTCGCGGGCCAGCGCCTGTGGCAGGTGCTGCCGCTCGGCTGCGTGGGGCCGGGCCACTCGCCCTACATGAGCCCCTCGGCCTTCGCCGGCAATCCGCTGCTGATCGACCTGCAGGCCTTGCGCGAGCGCGGCTGGCTCACCGACGACGATCTCGTGCCCGACCCGCGCTTCGACGACGCCCGCGTCGTGCACGAGGCCGTGATCCCGTGGCGCATGGCGCGGCTCGAGCGCGCGCACGCCGGTTACGCGCGGCACGCCAGCGCCGGCGATCGGGCCGCCTGCGAGGCCTGGTGCGCGCGCGAGGCCGCCTGGCTCGACGACTTCGCGCTGTTCATGGCGCTGGCCGATGCCCACGCGCAGCGCGCCTGGGCCGACTGGCCGGCGGCGCTTGCCGGTCGCAGGCCGGCGGCGCTCGATGCGGCCCGGCGCGAGCACGGCGAGCGCATCGGTTTCTGGCGCTTCACGCAGTGGTGCTTCGATGCGCAGTGGCAGGCCCTGCGAGGCTATGCCGCCGAGCGCGGCGTGCGTATCGTCGGCGATCTGCCGATCTTCGTGGCCTGGCACAGCGCCGACGTCTGGGCCAACCAGTCGCTGTTCGATCTCGATCTGCGCGGCTGGCCGCGCGTGGTCGCCGGCGTGCCGCCCGACTTCTTCAGCGCGACCGGCCAGCGCTGGGGCAACCCCCTGTACCGCTGGGACGAGCACGCACGCCAGGGCTACGCGTGGTGGATCGCGCGCACCCGGCGCAGCCTGGCGCTGGCCGACATCGTGCGCATCGACCACTTCCGCGGCTTCGCCGCCCACTGGGAGATTCCGGCGCAGGCGGCCACCGCCGTCGAAGGCCGCTGGATGCCGGGGCCGGGCGCCGCGCTGTTCGAGACCCTGCGCGCGGCGCTGGGCCCGCTGCCCCTGATCGCCGAGGACCTGGGCGTGATAACCGACGATGTGGTCGCGCTGCGCCGGCGGTTCGGCCTGCCCGGCATGCGCATCCTGCAGTTCGCCTTCGGTGGCGACGCCGCCAATCCCTATCTGCCGCATCACCACGAGCCCGACAGCGTGGTCTACACCGGCACCCACGACAACGACACCACCGCCGGCTGGTGGGCGGCGGCGCCGCCGGGCGTGCGCGAGCATCTGCGCGAGTATCTGGGCGGCGCGGGAGATGATGCCGATGACGTGGTCGAGCGCATGGTGCGGGCGGCACTGGCCAGCGTGGCCGACACCGCGATCGTGCCGATGCAGGACGTGCTCGGGCTGGGCACCGGCCACCGCATGAACACGCCAGGCGAGATCGACGGTTGCTGGGCGTGGCGGCTGCGCTGGTCGCAGGTGCACGAGCACCACGCCCGGCGCCTCGCGCGCCGGGTGCGGCTCTACGGGCGCGACGCTGCGCCGCGCTAGAGCTCCAGCCGGATGTTGCGGTCGCGGATCACGCGGCCCCAGCGCGCCACCTCCTGGTCGGCCAGCCGCTGCACGTCCTCGGGCGCGCCCGGCACCAGCTCGAGCGCCTGACTCTCGAAGCGGTTCTTCATCTCGGGCTGGCGCAGCGCCTTCACCGTTTCGGTGTTGAGCCGCTGCACGATGGCCTCGGGCGTGCCGCGTGGCGCCACCAGCGCGAACCAGATGCCGGCTTCGTAGCCCGGATAACCCGATTCGGCGATCGTGGGCAGCTCGGGCAGGCTGGGCGCCCGGGTGGCGCCGGTCACGGCCAGCGCCCGCAGTCGGCCGGCGCGGATGTGCGGGGTGGCGGTCAGGATGGCGTCGTACATCAGCTGCACATGCCCACCGAGCAGCGCGGTGAGCGCCGGCGCGCTGCCGTTGAAGGGCACGTGCGTGGTCTGGATGCCGGCCTGCGCATCGAGCAGCTCGCCCGCCAGGTGCAGCGGATTGCCGTTGCCCACCGACGCGTAGGCGTAGGCGCTGGGCTGGGCGCGCGCGAGCGCGACGAACTCGGCCACCGACTTCGCGGCCACCGACGGATGCACCACCATCACCAGCGCCGTGCGCGCGAGCATCGACACGCCGACCAGATCGCGGCGGGGGTCGTAGGGCAGCTTCTCGTAGAGCAGCCGGTTCAGCGCCAGGCTGGCCGAGCTGCCCATGAACAGCGTGTAGCCGTCGGGCGCGGCCTTGGCCGCTGCCGACGCCCCGACGATGGTGTTGCCGCCCGGCCGATTCTCGATGACCACCGGCTGGCCCAGTGCGGGGCTCAGCCGCTCGCCCAGCGCGCGCGCGAGCTGGTCGGTCGCGCCGCCCGGCGCGTAGGGCACGATGAGGCGGATCGGTCGGTTCGGCCAGGGGCCGCCGGCATCGGTTGGCGCCGGGCTCGTGCCCTGGGCGCGCGCGGGCGCCGTGGCCGCGGCCAGCGCGGTGCCGGCCGCGGCAGCGAGCAGGGCACGGCGTCGGCTTCGGATCGTCATTCGGAACTCCGGGGTGGCTGCCGGCGGCCTGCCGGCGATAGCGTAGGCCTGCGTGCAGGCCGCGGGCCCGCGATCGCGCCGCATGGCCCTGGCCTTTCCTGGAGTCTACGCATGTCGCTGCCCACCATCCTTCCGCATTTCGCAGTGCCGG
This sequence comes from Burkholderiaceae bacterium, assembly GCA_044370795.1. Taxonomy (GTDB): domain Bacteria; phylum Pseudomonadota; class Gammaproteobacteria; order Burkholderiales; family Burkholderiaceae_E; genus Quisquiliibacterium. The sequence continues at coordinate 2,780 of JBILUW010000115.1, read as the reverse complement.
CCGGCTGCTCGCGCCGTGGTTTTCTTGCTGCCGCCGCGCTGCTGCCGGCCTGGCGGGCGCTGCCCGCGCGCGCCCAGTCCTGGCCCGAGCGGCCGATCCGTTTCGTCGTGCCCTTTGCGCCCGGCGGCGCCAACGACCTGATGGGCCGGGCCGCCGCCGAGGGCGCGGCGAAGTTCCTCGGCCATCCGGTGATCGTCGAGAACCGCCCCGGGGCGGGAGGCAATGTCGGCTCGGCGCAGGTGGCGCGCGCGGCGCCCGACGGGCACACCTTCCTGGTGAGCGCCGCCGGCGTGCTGTCGAACCCGCTGATCCGGCGCAGCAATCCCTACCGCGAGGCCGACCTCGTGCCGGTGGCGATGATCGCGCTGTCGCCGTCGGTGATCGTGGTCGCCCGCCAGGCGCCCTGGCGCAGCCTCGCCGAATTGATCGAGGCCAGCCGCCAGGGCCAGGGCCTGCACTTCGCCACCGCGGGCACCGGCAGCACGCCGCACTTCGTGGCCGGCATGCTCAACGCCCATCACGGCGCCAGCCTGCTGCCCGTGCCCTTCAAGAGCGGCGCCGAGGCGGCCGGCGCAGTGGCCGGCGGGCATGTGGCCGCCACCTCCGAGGCGAGCATCGTGGCCTTGCCCCACCTGAAGGAGGGCGGCAAGTTCCGGGCGCTGGCCACCACCTGGCTGCGGCGCATGCCGGTGGCGCCCGAGCTGCCCACCGCGATCGAACAGGGCTATCCGCAGGTGCGCATCGCGCACTGGGCGGGGCTGCATGCGCCGGCGGGGGTGCCGGCGCCCATCCTCGAGCGGATGGCGGCGGCGGTCGATGCCCCGATGCGCAGCCGCGAGATCGTCGACCGGCTGGTGCCGATGGGCATCGAGCCGGTGGGCGGCAGCCGTGCGGCGTTCACGGAGTTCGTGACCGCCGAGCGGGCCCGGCTGGCCGAGGTGGTGAAGGCGGCGGGCATGCGCGAGGACTAGCGGCCGGGCCGCTGCCTGCCGCCGTCGGCCCCGGCCGCCCACGCGGCCGCGCGGCTGCGCCGATCAGGATGTGAGCGTGACGCTGCCCAGCGGTGTGTCGAGCACGGCGCACAGCGCCGGGCCCGGGTCGGACGCGATGTCGACGCCGCGCAGCTTGAGCACCTCGCGCGCGCCGTCGGGCACGCCGCGCAGCGCGAGCGAGCGCAGCGCCAGGCCGCTGTCGGCCATCGCCTGCGCGGGGTGGCGCCCTTCCCACTGGATCAGCGTGGGCAGCGCGCCGGCGCAATCGAGCGCGCCGTCGTCGCGCACCAGGATCTGCCAGGCAAGCGGGCCCTCGGGGGTATCGCGGCCCGCACGCACCGGGTTGCCGGGCTTCAGGCCCATGGTGATCAGCGCCCAGCGCTGCATGTCGAGCTGGGTGGTCCGGGCCACGGCATGGACCAGCCGCGGGCCCGACTCGCGCACGCGCGCCTGCAGCCCGGGGTCATCGAGGCCGAACCAGCGCACCCGTGCGGGCGGCGCGGCCGTCGGATCGATGGCGATGATCTCGAGGTAGGCGTCGGGGAACTCGGGCGTGGCGATCTTCGCGAGCCGGTTGCGCGTGCCCATCAGCGGATGGCTGCCGCCCGGGCCGGGGCTCACGCCCAGCGTGGCCTCGCACCAGGCCACGCCCTGCTCGAGGCTGGCGGCTGCGACGACGAGATGGTCGAGGTGGGTGTTCATCGGATGGGCGGGCCGATGGGCTGGCGGCTCCCGGTCTTGCGGGAGGCCGCCGTCCATGCCGGGCGCGCCGGCAAGTCCGGGTGCGTCGTCACTTGTAGAGCACCTGAGGCAGCCACAGGCCGATCTCCGGGAAGATGTAGAGGAGCACGATGGCGATGATCTGGATGCCCATGAAGGGCAGCATGCCGGCGAATATCTGGTTGAGCGTGACGTGTGGCGGACTCACCCCCTTGAGGTAGAAGGCCGCCATCGCCACCGGAGGAGAAAGGAATGCCGTCTGCAGGTTGAGCGCCACCAGCAGACCGAAGAACAGCGGGTCGACGCCGAAGTTGTCGAGCAGCGGGATGAAGATCGGCATGAAGATGACGATGATCTCGGTCCACTCCAGCGGCCAGCCCAGCAGGAAGATGATCACCTGGCTGAGGATGAGGAACTCGATCTTGGTCAGGTTCATCGACATGACCCACTTCTCGACCAGCTCCTGGCCGCCGAGCAGCGCGAAGGCCGCCGAGAAGATCGCCGAGCCGACGAACAGCCAGCACACCATGGCGCTGGTCTTGGCCGTCAGCAGCACCGATTCCTTGACCTCGGTCTGCAGCCCCGACTGCCGGTAGGCGGCGAAGACCCACGCCAGCACGCCCACCGCCGCGACGGCCCCCAGCACCGGCGGAACCGACGGGGCGCCGAAACCCTCCTCGTGCAGAATGAACCAGGTCAGCACCGCCATCGCCGGCGACCACAGCAGCAGCCACAGACCGAACACCCGGCGGCGCGAGCCCTCCTTCCTGTTCATGACCGCGTAGATGGCCGCCAACAGATAGCCACCGAAGGCGCCGACCGCGGCCGCCTCGGTGGGCGTGGCCAGGCCGAGCACGATGGAGCCGAGCACCGCCAGGATGAGCACGAGCAGCGGGAAGAAGCTCGAGAGCAGCATCTTGAAGACTTCGAAGCGCTGCAGGCTCATCGTCGCGTAAAGGACCGCCAGGCCGGCGACCAGCACGCCCAGGCCGATCCACAGCCCGGTGGTTGGTGCGCGCCGCTCGGCAACCTTGGCCGTGGCGGGGGCGTCGGCGGGCTCCGCCGCGC
>JBILUW010000359.1:0-3105 GCA_044370795.1 Burkholderiaceae bacterium | reverse complement strand
GACGACGTCATCACCAACCTGACCCCCGGCGGTCACGGCGGGCTGGGCTACTGGGATAGCCCCGGGGCGATCACGCTGGATCTCGAAGCCGGGTACGCCCTCGACGGATGGGGTGGGCGCGACACCGTCAGTGGCTTCGCGCATGCCCATACTCCCGGGCGCGATGGTGACCTCGTGCTGGGCAGTGCTCGAGACGACGACATCTTCGTCAACGGCTTCAACTGGGACCAGCGTGGCGTGCCCGCCCGCGCCACGCTCGATCTGCGCGGCGGCGTCGACCGTGTCACGATCCCTGGCCTTGCGCCGCAGCAGGCTGTCATCACGACCACCTCCGACGGCCGCTCCATCACCATCTCGGCAAAGAACTACACCGTCACGCTCGCCAACGTCGAGAATCTGCGCCTGATCGAACTGTCGCCGGATTACGACTGGGCCAAGCGCATCGAGCGCGACTTCCGCGTCATCGACCTCATCGACTTCAGCCGCGTGGGTGCCGACACCCTGCTCGCGCCCGGCCAGATCGCCTGGGGCGCCAGCATCACCTACAGCTTCATGACGGCGGCTCCGACCTACGGCGGCGGCGAGGGCGGTACAGGGTTCGTGGCGCCCACTGCCGCTTATCAGGATGCCGTGCGCGCCGTTCTCGCCAGGCTCGGCACCCAGCTGAACGTGAGCTTTGCGGAGGTGGCCGACGGCGCCGCGGGCTATGGCCAGCTGCGCTTCGGCGCGAACCAGCAGACCGCCACTAAGGGCTACGCCTTCGTGCCTGGGACCGTGGCCAACGACCGCGCCGGCGATGTCTGGCTCGACGTCGAGACGCTGTCGGTGCTGCAGCCCGGCCAGGAAGGCTGGCAGGTGCTGCTGCACGAGCTCGGCCACGCGCTCGGGCTCTCGCATCCCATCGCCGAGGGCACCGACACGCCGGCCACGGTGCTGCTCAACACCTGGAACCACAACGGCTACACCGTGATGTCGCCCAACACCGTGACCAGCGGGCTGTGGCAATCGTGGTTCGGTCCGCTCGACATGCAGGCGCTGCAGCGCCTGTACGGTGCCCGCGCCCAGAGCGCCACTGCCGGCAACGACGTTCATCGTCTGATTGACGGGCAGGGCGGCTCGCTGAGCTCGCTGCGCGATACCGCCGGCTTCGACACCCTCGATGCTTCGGCGCTGTCGGTCGGCGCTTACCTGAACCTTCAGCCCGGCGCTTACTGCTCCGCGGGCCTCACGCCGCGCGGCACCGCCAGCACCGACAACCTCCTCATCGAACCCGGCTCGGTCATCGAGGCCGCGGTGGGCACGCCCTTCGACGACGTTCTGTTGGGCAACAGCGCGGCCAACCTGTTCTGGCCGGGCAGGGGCAACGACTGGATCGAGGGCAAGGGCGGCATCGACACCGTGATCTGCGATGCGCCGCGCGCCAGCCAGATCGTCTCGCGCCTCACCGACGGGTCCGGCGCCTGGGTGATCGCCGACGCCGCCGGCGCCGACGGAGCCGACACGCTGCTGGGCATCTCGCGGGTCTACTTCAGCGACCGCCGCGTCGCGCTCGACATCGACGGCCGCGCGGGCGACGCGGCGCGCATTGCCACCACCGTCTACGGCGCGGCGGGCATGCGCGATCCTGCGGCGGCGGGCTTCGTGCTCAACGGGCTCGATGGTGGCCTGCTGGCGCTGCAGGTCTACGCCAGCGCGCTCGCCGCGCCGCGCTTCGCCCAGCTCGCCGGCGGCACCGACCACCTCGCGTTCGTGAAGCAGATGTTTCGCAACCTGCTCAACGTCGAAGCGCCCACCGCCACCGCGCAGGCCTTCGTCGATGCCTTCCTCGCCAACGGCGCCTACAGCCAGGCGGCCTTCGCACAGGCGGTTTCGGTGCTCGCGCCGGTCGACCTCGTGGGGCTGGCCCAGACCGGGCTCGATTACACGGTCTGACGGGCGCGAGCGCGGCAACAGGCCGCGGCGCTCGGGCCTCATGCCGCTCAGGCGTCCGACGCCAGCACGATATCGAACCGGATCAGCTCGGCCCCGGCCGCGGTGCCGGCGCCCGCGACGGCCGCGTTGCCGGTGGCCGCGACCAGCCGGCGCATCGCCTCCGAGCGCATCAGCGTGTCGTGGTCGGCCTGTGCGGTGGCGGGCCGCCGGGCCGCCATCTTATCCAGGTCGGCCTGCGTGACCAGCAGGTCGCGATCGCGCGCGCGCACCGCGACGTGAATGTGCGGCACGAAGGTCCAGGGCAGGAAGCCGAACAGCGTGCGTTTGTACCCGCCCGGCCGGATCGTGCGAAAGGCGAACCAGCCCTCGGCGTCGGTGTCCGACGCCCCGTGGCCGCGGAAGGCCGGGTCGGGGCGGCCGTGCCCTGGCGTCTCGGCGGGGTGGTAGTCGTAGCGTCCGGTGGCGTTGGCCTGCCACACCTGCATCTGCAGCCCCGGTCGGGGGCGGCCGTCGGCATCGAGCAGCCGGCCCGCGAGCACCAGCTGCTTGCCGGGCGAGGCGGCATCGCGCGAGGTCATCAGATCGACGCCGCCCCAGGCCGTGCCCTGCCGCGGCCGGTACGGGCCCTCGAAGTCGCCTGAGGTCGGGCGCAAGGGCTGCGCGCCTGCCCGCGTCGTGACGAGCAGGCTGCCGGCGCCCAGGGCCGTGGCGGCCGAGGCGAGCAGCAAGGCATGGAAGCGACGGCGTGGCCCGCGTTGCTCGGCGCGGGGGTCGGATGGGGGCATGGTGGGCTCCTCGGAAGGGGTTTCGCAGCGGCTGGACCTGCGTCGGCAGCCGGTTGTCATGATGCGAGCAATTGCTCATGATGCATACTCGCGTTCCCGCCCCAGGAGCCCGCCCCCATGCGGCGCATCGACTTACGCCCAAGGAAATCGCCGCGCCAGGTGCGCTCGGCCGATACCGTGGAGACCATCCTCGCCGCGGCTGCTCGCGTTCTGGAGCGCGAGTCGCTGGCGGGGTTCAACACCAACCGCGTGGCCGAGGTAGCCGGCGTCAGTGTCGGCTCGCTGTACCAGTACTTCCCCAACAAGTCGGCGCTGATCGCGGCGCTGATCGATCGGCACCAGGGCTCGCTCGCCGAGGCCGTCGAGGCCTGCGTGGCCGCGCACGAGG
>JBILUW010000358.1:0-3125 GCA_044370795.1 Burkholderiaceae bacterium | reverse complement strand
GCCTCGCCCTCCCCTCAGCGTACCAAGCTCAGCTGGCGCGAGGCGCGCGAGCTCGAGGCGCTGCCACAGCGCATCGCCGACCTCGAAGCCGAGCAGAAGCGGCTCGGCGAACGTCTGGCCGACCCCGAGACCTACCGCGCCGGCCAGGCCGGCGAGGCCGCCACCCTGAAGGCCATGCACGAGCGCCACGCCGCGATCGAGGAGGAACTCCTCGCCTGCCTCGAACGCTGGGAGGCGCTCGAGGCCCGCCGTGGCGGCGCCACCTGACCGCCCGGCTGCGAGGCGTTACACTCGACCGCAGATGCCGAAGGCACCCCTCTCCATGGCCTCGAGCGCACCCACCTTCCGCCTGACCCGAACCAACCTCGCCGATCCGGCGCACTGCTCGGCGCTGCTCGATCTGCTCGACGAGTACGCGGCAGGCCCCACCGGCCGTGGCTACGGGCTCGACCCCGAGGCGCGGGCCGCGCTGCCCGGAGTGCTGGCGTCCAGGCCGCAGTTCTGCGGCTGGCTGGCCTTCGCGGGCGCCGTGCCGGTGGGGGTCATCAACTGCTTCGAGGGCGTTTCCACCTTCCGCGCGCGCCCGCTGCTCAACGTCCACGACATCGCGGTGTCGCCGCCCTTCCAGAGGCAGGGCATCGCGCGGGCGCTGCTGGCCGAGGCCGAGGCCGAGGCCCGCCGGCGCGGCTGCTGCAAGCTCACCCTCGAGGTGCTCGAAGGCAACCGCGGCGCGATCGCGGCCTATCTGCAGGCCGGCTTCCGGGCCTACGCGCTCGACCCGGCCATGGGCAACGCCATGTTCCTCGAGAAACCGCTCGACTGAGGGGCCCGGGCAACCGCCGCCATCATCACGGAGAACCACGCCATGCCTTCCTTCGACATCGTCTCCGAGGCCAACATGGTCGAGGTGCGCAACGCGCTCGACCAGGCCAACAAGGAAATCGCCAACCGCTTCGACTTCAAGGGCTCCGACGCCCGCGTCGAACTGAAGGAGCGCGAACTCACCGCCTTCGCCGACGACGACTTCAAGCTCGGCCAGGTCCGCGACGTGCTGGTGGGCAAGTTCGCCAAGCGCGGCGTCGATGTGCGCTTCCTCGATCACGGCAGCATCCAGAAGATCTCCGGCGACAAGGTCAAGCAGCCGATCACGATCCGTCATGGCGTGAGCGGCGATCTCGCCAAGAAGATCGTGCGCCTCGTCAAGGACAGCAAGCTGAAGGTCCAGGCGAGCATCCAGGGCGACACCGTGCGCGTCACCGGCGCCAAGCGCGATGACCTGCAGGCCGCGATCGCCGTGCTGCGCAAGGACGTCACCGACGTGCCGCTGGCCTTCGAGAACTTCCGCGACTGACCGTGCCGGCCGCCACGAACCCCGCCGCACGGCGGGCGGCATCAGGGCCGCGACGCCGGCTGCTGCTTGCCGGCGCGGGGCTGCTCGCGGCCGGCCGCCCGCTGCACGCCCAGGAGGCGGGCGTCTATCGGTTCTCGCCCGTCAACCAGTACGGCATCGAGCTCACCGCCCGCTACTGGAACCCCATCATCGACCACGTCTCGCAGCGCAGCGGCGTGAAGCTGCAGCTCAAGCTCGGTCGTACCTCGGCCGACACCACGGCCTTCGTGCTCGCCAACGAGGTCGAGTTCCTGTTCACCAACCACATGTTCAGCCCGGAGCGCGAGCAGATGGGCTGGCGGGTGTTCGGCCGGCGGCAGACCCCGCCGATCCACAGCCAGATCGTCGTGCTGGCCGGCTCGCCGATCCAGCGGCTCGAGGATCTCGAAGGCCAGTCGGTCGCCTTTCCGGGGCCTGAGGCCACGGTCGCCTACAAGTTCGCCTACGCCCAGCTGCTCAAGCGCAACATTCCGGTCCAGGTGGTGTTCGGCGGCAACATGGACGGCGCCTTCGCCCAGCTGCTCAGCGGCAAGGTCCGGGCCGCCGGCACGCACTCGCAACTCGCCGAGGGCTGGTCGCGGCGCGAGAATCAGGCACTGCGCGTCCTGTGGCAGTCGGAGCCGCTGCACGATCTGGCGCTGATGGCAGCGCGCAAGGTGCCCGAACGCGACGTCCAGGCCGTGGCCCGGGCGTTCATCGAGATGGCCAAGGACCCCGCCGGCCAGCGCGTGCTCGCCGCCGCCAGCGAGGTGGTGAAGCTGCCGCCGGGCACGCACTTCATCGCCTCGAACGGCTCCGAGTACGGCGCGTACCGGACCTTCTACCAGACCGCGCCGGCCAGTTTGCGGTGACCCCGCGCAAGCCCGGCCTGGTCCTCATGCCGCGCATCGCCCGCCTGCTGCCCCGGTCGCTGGTCAATCGGCTCTTCGCGCTGTACGGCGCGATCCTGCTCGTGCTGCTGGTGGGCGGGCTGGGGCTGTTCCTGCAGCATCAGTTCCGCAATCAGGTCATCAACACGCAGCAGGCCTCGGTGATGCTGGTCGAAGTCGTCGCGCAGGCGGTCCAGGACAGCGTCGTGATCGGCGACTACGACACGGTCCGCAAGACGCTCGACAAGGCGGTCCAGGACTCGGTGTTCTCCTGGGCCATCTTCATCGAGCGCGGCGGCGGGCAGATCCGGGTCGTCAGCCGCAGCCCGCCCGTCGGTCATCCGCCAGCGCGACTCACCGCGTGGGTCGAGAGCCAGCTCTACGAGGTCAACCGCGCGGTGACGGTGGGCGGGCGCGACTACGGTGTGCTGCGCCTGCACTTCGACGCGCGCTCGGTCGCCGCCGACCTCTGGGAGCTCTCGCTGCTGGCCTTGGGAGCGAGCCTGGCCAGCCTGACCGTCGGCCTGCTGATCGTGCGGCTGCTGGTCGCGCGCTGGCTGGCCGGCCTGCGCCGGCTGCACGATTTCGAGCGCGCGCTCGACGCCGGCGGCCCGCCGGAGCCGGCTCGGGTCGATGCCGATGCGCCGATCGAGATCCGCCAGGTCGTCGAGATCTTCAACCGGACCGCGGCCCTGATGCGCGAGCGCGAGGCAAGCCGACGCGCCCTCGACAACCAGAAATTCGCCCTCGATCAGCACGCGATCGTCAGCATCACCGACCCGGCCGGCAGCATCACGTACGCGAACGACCGCTTCTGCGAGATCAGCGGCTGGCCGCGCGAACTGCTCCTCGGCCGCAACCACCGC
>JBILUW010000357.1:0-3128 GCA_044370795.1 Burkholderiaceae bacterium | reverse complement strand
CGTGTTGACCGTGACGCCCTTGCTCGCCACTTCCTGAGCCAGTGCCATCGTGAAGCCGTGCATGCCGGCCTTGGCCGCCGAATAGTTGGTCTGGCCGAACTGGCCCTTCTCGCCATTGACCGACGAGATGTTGATGATGCGCCCCCAGCCCTTGTCGAGCATGCCGTCGATGACCTGCTTGGTGACGTTGAAGAGCGAGTTGAGGTTGGTGCTGATCACCGCGTTCCAGTCGTCGAGCGACATTTTGCGGAAGACGCCGTCGCGGGTGATGCCGGCGTTGTTCACCAGGATGTCGGGCGAACCGATCTCGGCGCGCACCTTCTCGAAGGCGACTCGTGTCGACTCCCAGTCGGCGACGTTGCCCACCGAAGCCTGGAACAGGTAGCCGTCGGCCTTCTGTTCGGCGAGCCAGCGCGCATGGTCGCGCGTGGGTCCGCAGCCGGCGATGACCAGGTAGCCCAGGTCGTGGAACTTGCGGCAGATGGCCGTGCCTATGCCGCCCATTCCGCCGGTGACGTACGCGATCTTCTTGCTCATCGAAAACTCCTGATGGGGTTCGGAGGAAACCGACCGCCTGGCGTCGGCTGGGATGAATGCTCAGGGGGCTGGCGCCTTGACGTAACTGCCAGGGGCCGGTTCGACAGGCTTGTGGCGGCGGCTGCCGAGGACGGCCGGCGCCGGTTTCTCGGAGCCCTTGTGCGGCGCGAGCCACGCTGCCCAGTCCTGCCACCAGCTGCCGGGATGCTCGGCCGCGGTGTCGAGCCAGGCCTGCGGGTCGGCGGGGTAGTGGTCGGGCCCGGTCCAGTAGCTGCGCTTGTTCTTGGAGACCGGGTTGATCGCGCCTGCGATATGGCCGCTGGCGCCGAGCACGAAGCGCACCGGACCGTCGAGCAGCTGGGTGGATCCGTAGGCCGCCCGCCACAGGACGATATGGTCTTCGCGGGCTCCGAAGATGTAGGTGGGCACGCCGATGCGTCTGAGGTCGATGGGCTGTCCGGCACACACGAGACGATCGGGCATGCGCAACTCGTTCTGCAGATACATGTGCCGCAGGTACCAGGCGTACATGGGGCCCGGCAGGTTGGTGCTGTCGGAATTCCAGTACAGCAGGTCGAAAGCCGGCGGCCGGTCGCCCTTCAGGTAGTTGCTGACGACATAGTTCCAGACGAGGTCATTGGGACGCAGGAACGAGAAGGTGGCTGCGAGTTCGCTGCCCTTGAGTATCCCGCCCGAACCCAGCGTCTGCTCGCGATAGCGCACGAAGTTCTCGTCGATGAACAGGCCCAGCGAGCCCGCCTCGGCGAAATCGAGCAGCGTGGTCATCAGGGTGAGCGCGGCCACCGGCCGCTCGCCGCGGGCCGCCAGTGCCGCCAGCGCCGCGCCCAGGATGGTGCCACCGACGCAGAAGCCCAGCGCGTTGATCCGGTCGGCGCCGGAGATCTCGCGCACGACGCGGATTGCCTCGAAGACGCCCTGCTCGAGATAGTCGTCCCAGGTGAGGTGGCCCAGTTCGGCCCCGACGTTGCGCCAACTCAGCATGAACACCGTGTGACCCTGCGACACGGCGTATGCAACCAGCGAATTGTCGGGCTGCAGGTCCATGATGTAGAACTTGTTGATGCACGGCGGCACCATCAGCAACGGCCGGCTGCCCACCCGCGGCGTGCTCGGTGCGTACTGCACGATCTGGATCAGTTCGTTCTGGAAGACCACCGAACCCGGGCTGGTAGCCACATTGCGGCCCACCTCGAACGCTTCCTCGTCGGTCTGCGAGATGCGGCCCTTCTCGAGGTCGGAGAAAAGATTCTCCAGGCCCACCCTCAGGCTTTCGCCGCGGGTGTCGATCAGGCGCTTCTGGGCCTCGGGATTGGTGACCAGGAAGTTCGCGGGCGACACCATGTCGACCCACTGCTGGGTCGCGAAGCGGATGCGGTCGTGGGTCTTTTCGTCGGCTTCGACCGCCTCGGCCATCTTGCGCAGGAACTCGGCGTTGAGCAGGTAGAGCGAAGCGGTCCAGGTGTAGGGCCCACCGTCGCGCCAGGCCTCGCCGGCGAAGCGGCGGTCGGAAAGCGCCGGTCCGGCGTGCTGCAGCCCCGAGCCGATGAGCTCCTGGCAACGCTTGAGGTAATCGCTCTGCAGTTCGGCAAGCCGCGCCGGCGAGATGCGCACGCCGGGTGGCAGCCGCAGCTCGGGCATGGCGAAGCCAGACGCCGCGCCGCCCGCCGGTGAACCCGGGTCGGCGGAAGGCCCGCCTGCGGCGTCAGGTGTCTGGCGAGGCTTGCGCGAGGCGGCGGCGCGCGCGCTTGCGGCGGCCCGCCTGCCCGGGCCTGCAGGCTTCTCAGCGGACGCCATAGGACTTTTCTCCTTCGAATTCCAGATTTTCGAGACGCGCGCGTGTCGCAGGTGCGAATCTTAGCCTGCAACTACCCCGGCCGCATCCTGGATTTGGCGTCAGGGGAGTATCGGCGGCCGCGCCGGGCTGTGGCCCTACACTGGCAGGCTCACGTTGGATCCCGCCCCCTCATGTACATCGTCGCCATCGCCTGGCTCTACGTCACGCTCCTGGTCTCGATCACCCAGCCGACCGTGTTTCGCGGCATCGTCACGTTCGCAGGCGTCGGCCTGCTGCCGCTGCTGCTGCTGCTCTACCTGCTGGGCGCGCCGCAACGCCGGCGCAACCGCGAGCGCGCCGCGCCGGGAGAGTCCACGCCGGAAGAGCCCATGGCGTCAGCACCCGCTCCTGGCGCGACTGCCGATGCCGCCGGGCCACCACCCGTCAGCGATCAGCATCAATCCAGATGAAGCTGCCCATGCGCCCGGTGGTTGCGTCGCGCCGAAACGAATAGAAGCGCCGCGGCTCATCATGGGTGCACCAGGCGGGGTCCGGCAGGCATTCGACGCCGGCCCTCGCCAGACGCCGCCTCGCCAGCGCCGCCAGATCGCACTGCCACTTGCCCGCGCGCCGTCCGGGCGCAAAGCACGAGGCCGCCCCCGCATCGCTTGCGACGAAGGCCTCGCGAACATCGTCACCCACCTCGTAGGCCGACTGGCCGATGGCAGGCCCCAGCCAGGCCGTCCAGCCGCTGGCATGCGGGGCAAGCCCGATGGCCGCGGCCACGGCGTTCTCG
>JBILUW010000166.1:0-8570 GCA_044370795.1 Burkholderiaceae bacterium | reverse complement strand
GCCCGGCAGCGGCTCGCCCTGGAAGCGCATGCGCCCCTCGGACGGCGCGAGCAGACCGGCCAGCGCGCCGCCCAGCGTGCTCTTGCCCGACCCCGATTCGCCGATCACGCCGAGCACCTCGCCGGGGCGCAGCATCAGGTCGACGCCGCGCAGCGCCGGCGCCGCGTCGGCCGCGCGTCCGCGCCACCAGCCGCCCGTCCGGTAGACATGCCCGAGATCCTGGGCCTCGACGAGCGGCGGCTGCGCATGCTGCGCGCGGTCGGCGGGCGGCGCCGCGTCGAGCCGCAGCACCGATGCGACCAGCTCGCGGGTGTAGGCGGTGGCTGGCTGCGCGAAGGTGGCCGCGGTGGGGCCGTGCTCGACGCGGGCGCCGTCCTTCATCACCAGCACCTCGTCGCACATCTGTGCCACCACGTTCAGGTCGTGGGTGACCAGCACCAGCCCCACCCCCAGGCTGCGGCGCAGCTCGCGCACCAGCTCGAGCACCTGGACCTCGGTGGACTTGTCGAGCGCGGTGGTGGGCTCGTCGAGCACCAGCAGGCGCGGCTGGCAGGCCAGCGCGCAGGCGATGACCACACGCTGCCGCTGCCCGCCCGAGAGCTGGTGCGGGTAGCGCTCGAAGAGCGCGTCCGGATCGGGCAGGCGGGTCCGGGCCATCAGCTCGAGCGCGCGGCGGCGGGCCGCCCCGGCATCCAGGCCGACGCGGGTGCGCAGGATCTCGACCAGCTGGGCGCCCACCTTCAGGTGGTAGGTCAGCGAGGACAGCGGGTTCTGCGGCACGAAGGCCACGTCGATGCCGCGCAGGCGGGCCAGGCTGCCGGGGTCGCGTTCGTCCAGGACCTTGCCGCGGATCAGGATGCGCCCGCCGGTGCGCTCGCCCGCGCCCCGGTAGTGCCCCAGCAGGGCGCGCGCCGCGGTGCTCTTGCCGCTGCCGCTCTCGCCGACGATGCCCAGCGAGCCGCCCTCGGCGAGCTCGAAGCTCAGATCGCGCACCGCCGCCGCGACCCTGCCCATCGCGTCGCGATAGCCGATCGACAAGCCCTCGACCCGCAGCAGCGGCGGCGCGCCCGATGCGCCTTCAGCCATGCGCGCCTCCCCGGGCGGCGTCCAGGCCCCAGGCGTCGGCGATGCCCTCGGTGGCGAAGTTGATGCCGATGACGAGCGTGGAGATGCACACCGCCGGGATCAGGATGAGCCAGGGTTCGGAGTGGATGGCCGACAGCCCGGCGTGGATCATCAGGCCCCAGTCGGGCGTGGGCGGCGACAGGCCCAGGCCCAGGAAGGAGAGCGCGCTCACCAGCAGCAGCGCGCTCGAGCTGCGCAACGCGAACTCCACCAGCAGCAGGTCGATCACGCTGGGCAGCATCTCGCGCACGATGATCGCCGGGCCGCGCTCGCCGCGCAGCTGCGCCGCCTTCACGTAGCCCAGCGCCATCAGCTGCATCCCGGCGGCGCGCGAGGTGCGGATGGCGCCCATCATCTTGATGACCGCGATCACCGCGATCAGCACGCCGATCGACTGCCCGAAACCGGTGACGAAGAGCGACACGAAGAGGATGGACGGGATCGCCAGCTTGAGCTCGACCAGCCGCGAGACGACATCGTCGAACCAGCCCCGCCAGTACGCGGCGGCCAGGCCCACCAGGCCACCACCGATCGCGGCGATCAGGCCTGCGCTGAAAGCCACCAGGATCGCCAGCCGGCCGCCCATCGCCACCCGCGACAGGAAGTCGCGACCGAGCTCGTCGGTGCCGAAGACGAAGGTCTCGTCCGGCGGCTCGAGGGCCGGCCCGACCAGCTCGGTGGGGTCGTGCGGAATCCACCACGGCGCCGTGATCGCCATCAGCAGGTGGGCGAGCACGAGCGCGATGCCCATGAGCGCGAGGGGTCGACGCGCGACGAGTCTCAGACGATCGCTCATGGGGCGCGGTGCGTCAGGGGGATGGCGGCGCGAGGCATGGCAGCGCCGGCCTCAGCCGCCACGGGTGCGCGGATCGAGCGCGAGGATGGACAGGTCGGCGAGCAGGTTGAGCACGACCACCACCAGCGCCGAGGCGAGCGCGATCGCCTGCACCACATGCACCTCGCGCCGCACCACGCCGCGCACCAGCTCCTGGCCCAGGCCCGGGATCGAGAACACCAGCTCGACCACCACGATGCCCGAGACAAGCGCGGCCGCGTACAGCGCCATCGCGGTCAGGCAGGGGATGACGGCGGCCGGCAGCGCGTGGCGGAAGACCACCCGCCACTCGGGCACGCCGGTCATGCGCAGCCGCTCGATGTTGTCGGCGCCCAGCGCCTCGATCATGCCCACGCGCAGCAGTCGGCTCAGGTAGGCCACCGAGCCGATCACGATCGTGGCCACCGGCAGCGCGCTGACCTGCAGCAGCTCGATCACCGGCGCGCGCGTGTCCACGGTGATGGTGGCCGGGAACCAGGGCAGCACCACCGCGAAGGCGATCACCAGCAGCGTGCCGATGACGAACTCCGGGATCGAGTAGCCGACGATGGTGGCGGTCGCGATCAGGTGGTCGGCGAGGCGACGGTGCCAGACCGCACCGGCCACGCCGATCAGCACGGCCAGCGGCAGCGCGATCAGCAGCACGACGGCCGCGAGCGCGAGCGAGTTGCGCATCGGCCAGGCGATGACCTCCGAGACCGGCGCCTTCGAGATCAGGGTGCGGCCGAAGTCACCCTGCACCGCGCCGGCGAGGAAGGAACCCAGGCGCTCGTGCGCCGGCCGATCGAGCCCGAGGTCGCGCTTCATCTGCGCGAGGCGCTCGGGCGGGATGCTGGCGATCTCGTCGGAGGACAGGATCACATCGAGCGCATCGCCCGGCATGATCTCGGTGGCCAAGAAGATGAAGACCGCGAGCGCGAGCAGCGTGAGCAGCGACAGCGCCACCCGGCGCGCGATGGTGGCGATCAGGCCTTCCACACGTCATCCCAGCGGATCGACCAGTGCTGCGGGTGGTTCTCCAGGCCGCGCACGGCGGGGCGCTTGACCAGCAGGTTGTTGCGGCCGGCGGGCAGCAGCGCCGGCACCTCCTCGTGCAGGATGGCCTGCATCTGCGCGTAGATCGCCTTGCGCCGGCCGGCGTCGCGCGTGACCATCGCCTGGTCGTAGAGCTTCATGTACTCGTCGGCCGGCGGGCCGCTCCAGTAGCCGCTCTCGTTGTTGGCCTGGCGCATGCGGAACAGGCTGATGCCGGGGTTGCGCGGCCCCACCGCGGTGTAGGCGAACTTGTGGTGGTTGCCCTTGGCGACGTCGGCATCGCCCTGGCGGAACTTCTGGTAGCCGTCGCTCGGGCGCTCCTCGATCGGCAGCGTGATGCCGGCTTCCTTGACGGTCTGCTGCATCACCTGGAAGTAGCGCGCCATCTCGGGCCACTGCGGCGCGTAGTACAGCGTGGGCAGGGTGATGCCGTTGGGGTGGCCGGCCTCGGCCAGCAGCTTGCGGGCGCGCGCGATGTCGCGGCGCACCGGACGCGCGACGAAGTTGTCGTCGGCCGCCACGAGGTGGCTGTCGTTGCCCACCCAGCCGGCGTTGCGGCCGTAGACGACCCGCACGATCGCCTCGCGGTCGACCGCCAGCGCCAGCGCCTGCCGGATGCGCCGGTCGTTGAAGGGCGAACCCGGGTGCTTGGGCAGGACGATCACGGCATGGTCGCCGCTGGAGGCGCCGACGACCTCGGTGTCGGCCTCCTTCTCGAGCTGGCGCACCAGCCGCGGATCGATGTTGAGGACCGCGTCGAACTGCTTCGCGCGAAAGCCGTTGATGGCGGCCTCCATCTGGCCCTCGCGGTTGACCACCTCCAGGCGGTCGAGCCACGGCCCCTCGCGCCAGTACTTCTCGTTGCGCTCGAGCACCATGCGGCGCTGCGGGTCGACCGAGACGATCCGGAAGGGCCCGGTGCCGATGCCGCTCAGGCCGATGCGATCGACGTTCTCGTCGGCCGGCATGATCATGGTGTCGTACTCGGCCACCACGTACGGGAACTCGGCGTTGCCCTTCTTCAGGCGGAACTGCACCTTGTGCCGGCCGCTGGCGACGACCTCGGCGATCTGGGCCGAGGCCCAGTGCTTCGCCTTGTGCAGCGCGAAGGACGAGACCACGTCGGCCGCGGTCAGCTCGCGCCCGTCGTGAAAGCGCACCCCCTCGTGCAGCACGAACTCCCAGGTGTCGAGCCGGTCGTCGAGCGCGCCCCAGGCCTTGGCTAGCTCGCCCTGCAGCTGCAGGCGGGTGTCGACCCAGAGCAGCGAGTTGTAGGCGCTGCGGGTGATCAGGTCGACCATGAAATAGGGGTGCCGGCTGTTGGTGACATCGCCGCCGCGCCGGTTGGCCGAACAGTTCGCGTAGACCAGCGTGCCGCCACGCCGCGGCGCCGGCTGGGCCTGCGCCAGCCCGGGGAAGACGCCGGCCAGGCCGGCAAGTGCAAGGCTCTGAACGGAATAAGCGATCAGATCGCGTCGGGACAAGGTCATGCGCTGACTCCTACGATGGATGGCACTGGCGATGCGGCGTTTCCGGCGAGCGGGTCGGGCGCTCAGGAACCGCTCGCGCAGTCGGCGGCGAGCGCGAGGTAGTGCTCGAGACCGGGGGTTCGCACCCCGGCCTGCTTGCCGATGTCGTCCCAGCGACGCAGGCTGACCGCGGCCTGCGCGTGCGGCAGCCGCTCGAAGTCGCGGGCCTGCGCGTCGGTGAAGGGCCCGCCCTGGATCTCGAGCGTGCGCCGCGACAGCGGCGACAGGCTCTCCCAGTACCCGGGCTCGCGCGCGCACAGATAGCGCTTGGCCTCGACATGCAGGCGCACCGGCTCGGCCACCTCGGGCCCGAACCAGCGCAGCAGGAACTTCGCGCCGAGCAGTTCGTGGCGGTCGTCGTCGCCGGCCTGCACGGCGCCGGCCGCATCCCGGTGGAGCATGTGGCCAACGTCGTGCAGCACCGCGGCCACCACCAGGCTGGGCGGCGCGCCCTCGGCCTCGGCAAGCGCGCCGCACTGCAGCGCATGCTCGACCTGATTGACGGCCTCGCCGTAGACGAGCGCGCCCTTCTCGTCGAAGAGACGGCGGATCGCCTCGAGGGCGGCGTGGGCGGCGGGCTGGGTCATCGGGGAGCTTCCTCGCGGGGCGCGATCACGGCGAACGGCCATGTCATTGAAAGCCATTATGTGATCGCCTCTCCAATATACGAAGCTTATGTTACGAGCGAATGAAAGCGCGGGCCGCGGGAACCCGACCCCTTCAGGGTGTGCCGCGAGCGCGGGAACCGGGAGCGCGCGGGCGCCCGGCGTGCGCCCGCAGGTGCTCGATGAGCGCCTGCACGCCGGGGATGCCCAGCGATTCGTTGAGGGCCACCGCATAGACCGCCGGGGCGTGGGGCACGCCCTGCAGCGGCACCAGCGCGAAGCGGCGGTCATCGCCGTTCTCGTTGTCGAACAGCATGCCCACGCCCAGGCCCGCCGCCACGGCCTCGCGCATCGCCTCGCGGTTGCCCACCTCCATCACCGCGCGGGGCGTCACCCCGGCGCGCGCCAGGGTCTCGTCGAAGAGCGCACGGGTCTGCGACCCCGGCTCCCGGGCGATGAGGTCCAGGCCGGCGAGGTCGGCGGGCCGCAGCCCGCGGCGCCGCGCGAGCGGGTCGTCGGCGCGCAGGCAGACCGCGAGGCGCGGACTGGCCACCTTCAGGCACATCAGGTGGGCAGGCGGCTCGCGCAGCGTCATGACACCCACGTCGACGCGGCAGCGCGCCACATCCTCGAGCAGCGTGCTGGTGTTGCCCATGCTCACCTGCAGGCCGATGTCGGGATGCGCCGCCCGGAAGGCCGCGAGCAGCGGCATCGCGACATGCGGGGTGGACAGGCCCACGCTGACCCGCCCGGCCGCCTGCTGCAGATGGTCGAGCGCGCTCTCGAACTCGTCGACGCGCGACAGGATCAGGCGGGCGCGCACGAAGACATCCGCGCCCGCGTCGGTCAGGACGAACTCCGGCTTGCGATGGCACAGCAGCACGCCGCAGGCCCGCTCGAGCGCGGCAAGCTGCACCGACACGCTGGGCTGCGTGACGCCGAGCACGCGGGCCGCGCCCGACAGGCCGCGGGCCTGCACCACCGCGACGAAGGTGCGCAGCCCCGAGAGGGTCACGCCGCGGTCGCGGCGGTGGGAAGGCTGGCCTGGCGCACTGGCGGACACGGATCGCTCCGGGGGCGTGATCGGGAGTTCGCATGATAGGGGCGGCGCCGCGCTCCTCGCGCGCCGCGGCTATCATGGGAGGGTGTCTCGACACCGCATCGTCCCCCTGATTCTGGCGCTTGCCCTTGCCTGGCAGTCGCTGGCGCTCGGCCGCGCGGGGTCCTCGATCAACGTGCTGCTCGATGCCGCTCATGCGGCGCTTCACTGGCATGGCATCGGCCATCACCACCATGACGATGGCAGCGTCCAGCTCGACGAGTCTCCCGATGCTTCCCGGCATGTCCTGACCGACCACGCGGGCGGGATTGCCGGCCTGCACGCCGCGCAGCCCCGCGCCCTCGAGCCTGTCGCCTCCACCGCGCCTCGCGGCCTGCCTGCGGATGCGGGGCCGCCACCCTTCCTCGAAGGCCCGCTCAAGCCCCCGCGGCTTGCCGCCTGACATCCCCATCGGCCGGGCACCCTCGCGGGTTGCCCGTTGACACCGCGGCCATGCAACACGGCGAACGCGTCCCCCGGACGCCAAGCCCTGCGCGCCACCTACCGCGGTCTACCGGTCGCCAGGAACGGAATGCGCCTTTACCCATTGCTTGGAGCCTGCGCGCTCGCAGGTCTCGTTTCCGACACGCCCGTGCGCGCCCAGCCGGTCAGCGGCTCGCACATCCTGGGGCCGCCCGCGGCAGCAGCGCCCGGTCCGGCGGGTTCTCACGGCGGGCCCGACAACCGAGGCGACCAGAGCTCGCGCATCAGCCTGCGCATGGCGCTCGAGGCCGCATGGCAGCGCAGCACCGCCGCGCGCGAGAGTGAAGGCGCCCGACGCCGCGCGCAGGCCGAGCGCCTTGCAGCGGGCACCGCCCTCGCAGGCCCCCCATCCCTGGAGCTGAGCCATCGCGACGACAGGATGCAGAGCGCGGCCGGCAAGCGCACGACCGACCTTGCCGTGGCATTGCCGCTGTGGCTGCCCGGCCAGCGCGCCGCGCGGGCCGATGCGCTGACGGCCGCATCCACGCGGACCGAGGCAGCCGAACAATGGGCGCGCCTGCAACTGGCCGGCACCCTGCGCGAGGCCGCCTGGCAGCTCGTCGGTCTGCACGCCGAGCTGGCGCAGGCCGATGCGCAGGCCCAACTGCTGGAGCGGCTGGCCGAGGACGTCGATCGCCGGGTTCGGGCGGGGGACCTCGCGCGCGCCGACGCGCTGGCGGCACGCGCCGAGCATCTCGCGGCAAGCGCGGTCGTCATCGAGGTGCGGCAGCGGCTGGCGGCAGCGCGGGCTCGCTGGGCGCTGCTCACCGGCCGCACCGCGGATCCGGACCCCGGCGCCTTCGATCCCGCGGAAGATGCCGCATCACCCGCCGACGCAGGCTCCCATCCCGAATGGCAGCTTGCCCGGGAGTCGCTGGAGGTCGCCAGGCGCCGGCTCGAGCTGGTTCGCTTGTCGCGCCGCGACCCCCCGCAGCTGACGCTCGGCGTGCGTCAGGAAACACCGGGCCTGGGCGCCGCGGCCCAGGGCAGCGTGCTGGTCGGGTTGCGCGTGCCGCTGGATACCGTGGCACGCAACCACCCGCTTGAAACAGCCGCCCTGGCCGAGCTCGAGGTGGCGCGTAATCACGAGGCGCGGACGCTCGAGCGCATCGAACGCGACATCGCGTCAGCTCGCGAGGCGCAGCGGGCGTCACGGATGCAGCGCGAAGCCGAGTCTGCGCGAGCCCGCCTGCTTCGCCAGCGCGCCACGCTGATCGAACGCTCCTTCCAGGCCGGCGAGTCGCCACTGCCGGAGCTGCTGCGTGCTCTGGCCGCGGCAGCGCAGGCCGACAGCGCCGTCGCGCGTCAGGATGCCGCGCTGGGGCTTGCCCACGCGCGACTGCAGCAAGCTCTCGGAGTCATGCCATGACCTTGCCTCGTCTTCATGCTGCGCGTCGGCATGGGCTGCCGCTGCTCCTGGCCGCCGGGGTTCTTGTCGGCATCGCCACCCTCGGACCGCCATCGGCGGCCCACGGTCCGGACGGCGCGCACGACCACGGCCTCCCGGCGGCAAGCCGTGCGGCAGCGGCCTGGCCCAGGATCGAAACCGCCTCCGAGGCTTTCGAGCTGGTGGCCGAGCTTCGGGCGACCGAACTGGTGATCGTGGTCGACCGCTACGCGACCAACGAACCGGTCCTCGGCGCTTCGCTCGAGATCGAAAGCGGCGCGCTCAAGGCCAAGGCCGTCTTCCGGCCCGCCGACGGCGATTACGTGGTGACCGACGCCGCGATGCTGGCTGCCCTGCGGGCGCCGGGCGAGCACCCTCTGGTCATGACGCTGATCGCCGGGCGCGAGAGCGACCTGCTCGAGGGCAAGCTCGTCAGCTCAGCGACCCCCCGTGCGGCACACGATCATGATGA
>JBILUW010000372.1:0-2972 GCA_044370795.1 Burkholderiaceae bacterium | reverse complement strand
AGCGGCGATCCTCACGGCCGGGCTGCTCCTGCGCCGGTCACGCCGCCGCGCGAGGGGGTTGCCGCCCTCGGGGCTGGCGCTCGTGCTCGCGCTCTCGCTGTGCGTGCCCGCGGAGACCCGGGCCGGGCCCGGCGCCCATGGTCCGAATGGCGAGCATCTCGACGGATCGCCGGCAACCGTCAGCCCCCAGGGCCTGGCGCGCCTGCCGGACGGAAGCGTCAATCTGCCCAAGGCGGCTCAGCGCAGGATGGGCGTGCGCACCACGATTTCACGCCCGAGCGACATGTCCGCCACGATCGAGCTCACCGGAAGGGTGATCCCCGATCCGAATGGCAGCGGCCGGGTGCAGACCATGCACGGCGGCCGCATCGAGGCCGGCCCTCGCGGCATACCGGTGACCGGACAGGCCGTGCGACAAGGGGAGGTGCTGGCCTATGTCCGCCACCACGCCGACCCCTATGCGCTGGGCGCCCAGAAGGCGCAGCTGGCCGAACTGCGGGCCCAGCGCCGGGTGGCCGAGCAGCGCGTGCAACGCCTCGAGAGTCTCGAAGGCACGGTGCCTCGCAAGGATATCGAGGCTGCACGGGCCGACGCCGCTGGCCTCGCCGAACGCGAGCGAAGCATCGGCGCCAGTCTCGATACCCGGGAGCCCCTGACGGCGCCGGTCAGCGGCGTGGTCGCCCGGGTGGACCTGGTCGCGGGTCAGGTGATCGAGCCTCGCGATGTCCTGATCGACGTGGTCGACCCCACGCGCCTGCTGGTGGAGGCCGTCACGGCCGATCCGGCGCTGGCGACCCGCCTGGAGGGGGCGTCGCTCGTGGGGATGCCGCAAGTCGCGCTGCGTCTGGTCGGCGCCTCGCGCACGTTGCGCGAAGGGATGCTGCCGATCATCTTCGCCGCCAGCCCGACCCGCGGCACGGGCGAGGCGAGCGACGCGCTACCGCTGGCCATCGGCCAGCCGGTCACGGTCGTCGCGCGCTCACGATCCCGGGTGCACGGCATCGCGCTGCCTGCCCAGGCCCTCGTGCGCAACGCCTCGAATGAGCCGGTGGTGTGGATCAAGACCGGTGCCGAGCGTTTCGTGGCCAGGCCGGTGCAGTACCGGCTGCTGGACGCCGCCACCATCGTGGTCACCGAGGGGCTGGCGGCAGACGCCCGCGTCGTCATCCACGGTGCCTCGCTGATCGCGCAGATCCGCTGACCGGGAGATCACGGTGTTCGACAGCATCGTCCGGCTCAGTCTGCGCAACCGACTCCTGGTGCTTGCGCTCGCCATGCTGATGGTCGCCTACGGCGGCCTGTCGGCTTCGCGCACGCCGGTCGACGTGCTGCCGGCCCTCGACAAACCGCTGGTCACGGTCATGACCGAAGCAGGCGGCATGGCGCCTCAGGAGGTCGAACAGCTCGTCACCTTCCCGCTGGAGACCGCGCTCAACGGCATGCCGGGTGTCACGCGGGTGCGCAGCACATCGGGCGTGGGCCTCTCGATCGTCCACGCCGAGTTCGACTGGGGCACCGACATCTATCGCAACCGTCAGCTGGTCGCCGAGCGCCTCGCCCAGGTGCGCGAGCAGCTGCCGATCGGGATCACGCCGGCGATGGGGCCAGTCTCCTCGATCATGGGCGAGATCATGCTGGTCGCGCTGCCGCTGACGCCCCAGGCTGGCGCACCGCAGGCCGCGACACCGATGCAGGCGCGGGAGTATGCCGACTTCGTGCTTCGGCCGCGTCTGCTCTCGATCCCGGGCGTCGCCCAGGTGATCCCGATCGGCGGCGAGGTGCGCACACTGCGGGTCGCCCCCGACACCGCCCGCATGGCGCAATTCGGCGTCTCGCTCAACCAGATCGAGCAGGCGCTGCGTGGCTACGCGGGCAACGCCGGCGGCGGCTTCATCGACCTGAACAACCGCGAGTACCTGATCCGGCACGTCGCCCGCACCCACCGCATCGAGGATCTCGCGGGGGTGGCGGTGGCCTGGAAGGACGGCCGCCCGCTGCTGCTCGAGCAGGTCGCCCAGGTGTCTTTCGCCGCCGGCCTGAAACGCGGCGACGGCGGCTACAACGGCCAGCCGGCGGTCATCGTGAGCGTGCAGAAGCAGCCGCAGGCCGACACCGTGGCGCTCACCGCGCGCATCGAAGCGGCACTCGCCGAACTCGGGGCGGGTCTGCCGCCTGGCCTTGCCAGCCCCCGCGTGCTGTTCCGGCAGGCCGATTTCATCCAGGCGTCGATCGGCAATGTCGCGCAGGCGTTGCGCGACGGGGCCTTCATGGTCGCCATCGTGCTGCTTGCCTTCCTGCTGTCGGCGCGCACGACGCTGATCTCGCTCACCGCCATCCCGCTGTCGCTCGCGGTGACCGCCCTGGTGTTCCAGGCCATGGGCCTGTCGATCAACGTGATGACCCTGGGCGGGCTCGCGGTGGCCATCGGCGAACTGGTCGACGACGCCGTGGTCGACATGGAGAACGTGCTGCGCCGGCTACGCCAGAACCGCGCCGCGGGTAGCCCGGTACCGGTACTCGAGGTCGTGCGCCGGGCAAGCGTCGAGGTGCGCTCGGGCATCGTCCACGCAACGGCCATCGTCGTGCTGGTGTTCGTCCCGCTGTTCGCGCTGCCCGGCATCGAAGGGCGACTGTTCACGCCGCTGGGCATCGCCTACATCGTGTCCATCGGGGCGTCGATGCTGGTATCGATGACGGTGACGCCGGTGATGTGCAGCTTCCTGCTGCCCGCGATGAAGCGCCTCGATCACGGCGACAGCCCCCTCGTGCGGTGGCTCAAGGCACGCGACACGGTGCTGCTGCACTGGTCCTTCGGCAACGCCCGAGCACTGATCGTCGGCGCCGCGCTGCTGGTGGCGGCGGCTGCGGCCAGCGTGCCGTGGTTGCCGCGCACCTTCCTGCCCGCCTTCAACGAGGGTTCGCTGGTGCTGAGCCTGAGCCTGCAGCCGGGCACATCGCTTGCCGAAGCGAAC
>JBILUW010000114.1:0-11560 GCA_044370795.1 Burkholderiaceae bacterium | reverse complement strand
CGCCCGGTTATGCGGGTTCCTGGCTCGCGCTGGTCGTGGTGCTCTGCGCGGCCTGCGCGGCCCTGATTGCGCGCCGGCGCGGGCGGCGCCGCTTCCCCGACGGTACCCTGCTCGTCGTCGACGAGGCGGGGGGCGCCTGCCTGCACCCGCCGCAGCAGGCTCCGCTCGAGGTCGAGGTTGCCGCCTTCCATCGTCGGATCGGAGGGGCCTGGGTCGGGGTCGCGTCCTTGTCCGAGCCCGATACCGACCTGTCAGGGAGCCCGGCCGCCCGCGACGATCGCAGTGCGGCGGGCCTGGCCGCATGGCTGGTCTGGCTGCGCCGGGCTCGCGGTCGCTGATCCTGCGCCGGCAATCGACCTCCGCCGCTCATCGGGCCCTCTTGCATCGGGCTCGTTTCGCCCCCATCTTCCCCTGTCGTCAGACCCGCAGAGCCGTCCAGCCATGATCGCCCTCCGAACGCTGCTTGCCGCCGCCGTCATCGGCCTCTCGAGCCTGCTTGCCACGCCGAATGCCTTGGCGCAGAGCCGCGATCTCCCCGATTTCGCCGATCTCGTCGAGAAGACCGGACCGGCGGTGGTGAACATCCGCACCACCGAGCGGGCGCGCAGTGGCGCGTCGCCCAACGCCGGGCCGCAAATGCCCGAAGGCATCGACGAGAACGATCCCTTCTACGAATTCTTCCGGCGTTTCTTCCCGCCCCGGCAGTCGCCCTCGCCCGGCCAGGGCCCCAGGGGCGGCCGCGGCGGCGAGGAGGTTCCGCGGGGGGTAGGCTCGGGGTTCTTCATCTCGGCCGACGGTTTCCTGCTGACCAATCATCACGTCGTCGATGGTGCCGACGAGATCTACGTCACCCTGACCGACAAGCGCGAGTTCAAGGGCAGGGTCGTTGGCTCCGATCGGCGCACCGACGTCGCGCTGGTCAAGATCGATGCCACCGGTCTGCCGCGCCTGCCCATCGGCGATTCCACGCGTCTGCGGGTGGGCGAATGGGTGGTCGCCATCGGATCGCCCTTCGGCCTCGAGAACACCGTCACCGCAGGCATCGTTTCCGCCAAGGGGCGCGAGACCGGCGACTTCCTCCCCTTCATCCAGACCGACGTGGCGGTCAATCCGGGCAACTCCGGCGGGCCGCTGCTCAACCTGCGTGGCGAGGTCATCGGAATCAATTCCCAGATCTACAGCCGCACCGGCGGTTTCATGGGCATTTCCTTTGCCATCCCCATCGACGAAGCCATGCGGGTGGCCGATCAGCTCAAGACCTCCGGTCGCGTGATCCGCGGGCGCATCGGGGTCGGGATCGCCGAGGTCACCAAGGAGATCGCCGAGCCGCTCGGCCTGCCCAAGGCTGGGGGCGCGCTGGTGCGCAGCGTCGAGCCCAATGGCCCGGCGGCTCGCGGCGGTGTCGAGGAGGGCGACATCATCGTGCGCTTCGAGGGCCGCTCCATCGAGCGCTCGAGCGACCTGCCCCGACTTGTCGGAGGCACCCGTCCCGGCACCAAGGTCACGCTCCAGGTGTGGCGCAAGGGCAGCCTGCGCGACCTGCAGGTCACGGTGGCCGAGAGCGAGCCCGACCGCACGGCGCGGGCCGTTCGTCCTGGCGGGCCGGCGGCGCCGGGCGCCCCGGGCACCCCGGGCGCAGCGACGCCGGCAGCTCTGAATCCCCTGGGGCTGGGCGTCGCCGACCTT
This sequence comes from Burkholderiaceae bacterium, assembly GCA_044370795.1. GTDB lineage: Bacteria > Pseudomonadota > Gammaproteobacteria > Burkholderiales > Burkholderiaceae_E > Quisquiliibacterium. The sequence goes on along the minus strand of JBILUW010000114.1, from coordinate 9,874 downwards.
ACCGACGAGCGTCGCGCGCAACTGCGGGTACGCGGCGGGGTGCTGGTCGAGACCGTCGACGGTCTGGGCGCGCGCGCAGGGTTGCGCCCGGGCGACCTGATCCTTTCGTTGAACAATCAGGACGTCACCAGCGCCAGGCAGTTCAACGAGATAGCCGCCAAGCTCGACAAGACCCGCACCCACGTGCTGCTGATCCGCCGCGGCGAGAGCGCGAGCTTCGTCCCGATCCGGCCCGTCCCGTCGTCGGCGCCGGCCCGCTGAACCGGCCGGCTGCTTGCCCCTGCGTGCCGCGCCCGCTCCAGAGCCCGGCGCGCGCCCGCTGCTAGAATTCGCGATCCGCGCGGCCGGCGAGTCGCGCGTCTTCTCGCGCCGCCACGGTGGCGCTCCGGTCCCGGGCTCATGGAGCACATCCGCAATTTCTCGATCATCGCGCACATCGACCACGGCAAGTCGACGCTTGCCGACCGTCTGATCCAGCGCTGCGGCGGCCTCTCCGACCGCGAAATGGAGGCGCAGGTCCTCGACTCGATGGATCTCGAGCGCGAGCGCGGAATCACGATCAAGGCCCAGACCGCGGCACTCTCCTATGTCGCGGCCGATGGTCGCCGATATCTGTTCAACCTCATCGACACGCCCGGCCACGTCGACTTCTCCTACGAGGTCAGCCGGTCCTTGTCGGCCTGCGAGGGCGCCTTGCTGGTGGTCGACGCCTCACAGGGGGTCGAAGCCCAGACCGTGGCCAACTGCTATACCGCGATCGATCTCGGCGTCGAGGTGGTGCCGGTGCTCAACAAGATGGATCTGCCCTCGGCCGATCCCGACACCGCGGCCGCCGAGATCGAGGACGTCATCGGCATCGATGCCACCGATGCGATCCGCGCCAGCGCCAAGACCGGCATGGGCATCGACGAAATCCTCGAGGCGATCGTCGCGCGCATCCCGCCCCCGGCGGGCGACCCCGCGGCGCCGCTGCAGGCCCTGATCATCGACTCCTGGTTCGACAACTACGTCGGCGTGGTGATGCTGGTGCGGGTCGTCAATGGCACGTTGCGGCCGCGCGATCGCATCCGGCTGATGGCGACCCAGCTTTCCTACACCTGCGAGCAGGTGGGTGTGTTCACGCCGAAGTCGGCCGCGCGCGAATCGCTTTCCGCGGGTGAGGTCGGCTTCATCATCTCGGGGATCAAGGAGCTCAAGGCCGCGAAGGTCGGCGACACCGTCACGCTGGCGTCGCAGCCGGCGCTGGAGCCGCTGCCGGGCTTCAAGGAGATCAAGCCATCGGTGTTCGCCGGGTTGTATCCGGTCGAGTCGAACCAGTACGAGGCGATGCGCGACGCGCTCGAGAAGCTGCAGCTCAACGACGCCTCGCTGCAGTTCGAGCCCGAGGTTTCGCAGGCGCTGGGCTTCGGCTTTCGCTGCGGCTTCCTGGGGCTGCTGCACATGGACATCGTCCAGGAGCGGCTCGAGCGCGAGTTCGACATGGATCTCATCACGACCGCGCCCACGGTCATCTACGAGATCCTGATGCGCGACGGCACGGTGCTGCGGGTCGAGAACCCGTCGAAGATGCCCGATCCGGGCAAGATCGAGGAAATCCGCGAGCCCATCGTCGACGTGACGATCTTCGTGCCCCAGGACTATGTCGGCAACGTGATCTCGCTGTGCACGGCCAAGCGCGGCGTGCAGACCAATCTCGCCTACCACGGCCGCCAGGTGCATCTCAGCTACGAGCTGCCGATGAACGAGATCGTCCTCGACTTCTTCGACAAGCTGAAGTCGACCTCGCGCGGCTACGCCTCCATGGACTACGAGTTCAAGGAATACCGGGCCTCCGACGTCGTCAAGATGGACATCCTGGTCAACGGCGACCGCGTCGATGCGCTGAGCCTGATCGTCCATCGCTCGATCGCCCAGAGCCGCGGCCGCGAGGTCGCCGCGCGGATGCGCGAACTGATTCCCCGGCAGATGTACGACGTTGCGATCCAGGCGGCCATCGGCGCGAACATCGTGGCGCGCGAAAACGTCAAGGCACTGCGCAAGAACGTGCTCGCCAAGTGCTATGGCGGCGACATCTCCCGCAAGAAGAAGCTGCTCGAGAAGCAGAAGGCCGGCAAGAAGCGGATGAAGCAGGTGGGAACCGTCGAGATCCCGCAGGAGGCCTTCCTGGCGGTCCTGCAGGTCGACGAGCGCTGACCCGTGGCGATTGCCCGACGGAGACCCTTTCGTGAACGAATCGAGCACCTCGCTCAACTTCTCGCTGATCCTGTTCGTCCTGCTGGTCGTGTGCCTGGCAGCCTGGCTGGCCGACCTGCTGCACTTCCGCGTCCAGCGCCGTCGTGAGGCACTGCGGCGGCTGGCCGAGTTCGATGCCGCGCAGGCCGGGCTACCCGCTCATCAGAGGGTGGCCGATGCCGCCGCGGCCCGGGCGGCGATCGATCGCGAAACCCAGCGACAGCCGCTGTGGCTCGAGTATTCCGCCGGACTGTTTCCGGTGATCTTCGCGGTCTTCTTTCTCCGTTCCTTCCTGGTCGAGCCCTTCAAGATTCCCTCCGGCTCGATGATCCCCACGCTGCTCGTCGGCGACCTGATACTGGTCAACAAGTTCAGCTACGGCGTGAGGCTGCCGCTGGTGCATACCAAGATCATCGACGTCGGCCAACCGCAGCGCGGCGACGTGGCCGTCTTCCGCTTCCCCCGCGATCCGTCGATCGACTACATCAAGAGGGTGGTCGGCCTGCCGGGCGACCGGATCAGCTATCGCGACAAGCGTCTCACCATCAACGGCGTCGAGGTTCCGCTCAAGCCGGCCGGTGAGTTCTACGACTCCGAACGCCTGACCTACGCGCGTCAGTACTCGGAGCGGCTCGCTGCGGTCGATCACCGCGTCCTGACAGACATCGACAGGCCGTCTTCCATCGTGGCCATCGACGCGTTTCCCTTCCGGGACCTGTGCCGCTACGCCGATGGTGGCGTCAGTTGCACGGTGCCCCCGAAGCATTATTTCGTCATGGGCGACAACCGCGAAAACAGCCTCGACAGCCGTTTCTGGGGCTTCGTGCCCGAAGCGAACCTCGTCGGGAGGGCTTTTTTCATCTGGATGAACTTCGGCGATTTCGGCCGGATCGGACGCTTCCAATGACTGCTTGCCACCCTCGGCATGCCGGCTCCCGGCCTGCCGCCGCGCAGCGCGGCCTGGGCCTGCTCAGCACCGTCCTGGCCGTGGCCCTGCTCGTGAGCGTCGCGATCCTGGCCATGCGCACGGCCCCTACCGTGGTCGAGTACCTGGCCGCCAAGCGGGCCATCCACAAGGTAGCCGAGACGCGTGCCCGCACCTCGCCCGAGATCATCAAGGCCTTCGACCAGCTCGCCGCCATCGACGAGATCGGATCGATCGCCGGACGCGACCTGCGCATCGAGCGCGGCGCCACTGGCGTGACCATCTCCTTCTCCTACGAGAAGCGGGTCGCGCTCATCGGACCCGTGAGCCTGCTGATCGTCTACGAGGCCAGCACGGCTTCCGCCGACTGATCTCCCGGCCGGCGCCGATGTCCAGCAACGACCTGCAGCGGCGCCTGGGCTACCAGTTCGGGCAGCCCGCGCTGCTGCGTCAGGCGCTCACCCACCGCAGCCACGGACAGCCGCACAACGAGCGCCTCGAGTTCCTCGGCGACAGCGTCCTGAACTGCGTGATCTCCGAGCTGCTCTACGCGCGGTTCGGCGGCGGCAATGAAGGCGAGCTGTCGCGGATACGCGCCGACCTCGTTCGCCAGGAGCGGCTGCGCGAGATCGCCGAGAGCCTCGAGCTCGGTGCGTGTCTCATGCTGGGTGAAGGCGAGGCGCGCAGCGGCGGCATCAACCGACCGTCGATTCTCGCCGACGCCCTCGAGGCGCTGCTCGGCGCGGTGTTCCTCGATGGCGGTTTCGAGCGCGCTCGCGCCCTGATTTCCGGTCTCTATGTGCCGCTGCTCGCCGGCATCGATCCCGACCGCCACGCCAAGGATGCCAAGACCCTGCTCCAGGAGTACCTGCAGGGCCGCCGGCTGCCCTTGCCGGTTTACGCCGTGATCGGCACCTCGGGCGCAGCTCACAGCCAGACCTTCGAGGTCGACTGCGTCATCGACAGCCTGAGCGTGCGCTCGAGAGGCACCGGTCTGAGCCGTCGCGCCGCCGAGCAGGCTGCCGCCACCCGGGCGCTTGCGCAGGCGCGCGAGGCCGCGCCCGCCGAGGGCGAGCGCAAACGCCGCGGGCCGGCATCGCGCCGGCGCGAAGGGCAGGGCGGCACCGGCGGATCGCAGCCCGAGGCCGGCGACGATCAGCCCAAGGCCCATGCCGCCGAGACCGTGAGGGCAGCCGGGAGATGACCGACGCCCCCCAGATGCCGCATCGCAGCGGCTACGTCGCCATCGTGGGGCGTCCCAACGTCGGGAAATCCACGCTGCTCAACCGGCTGATCGGCCACAAGCTCTCGATCACCTCGCGCCGGGCGCAGACCACGCGCCACCGGATCCTGGGCGTGCTGACCCGCCCCGATGCGCAACTGCTCTTCATCGACAGCCCGGGGCATCAGGTGCGCGCCGGCGCCGCCCTCGACCGGCTGCTCAACCGCACCGCGCGTCAGGTCGCCATCGATGCCGACGTCGTCGTGATGGTCTGCGACGCGCACGGCTGGACCGATGCCGACCGGGCGCTCGTCCGGCAGCTGCCGCCCGATCGTCCGACCATCCTGGCGATCAACAAGGTCGACGCGATCCGCGATCGCGCCCGGCTGCTCGGGCTCGTGCATGCCGCGACCGCCGACCGCGGCTTCGACGAGGTGGTGCCGCTGAGCGCGCGCACCGGCCGGCAGGTCGCGCTGCTGGCCGATCTGTGCGCGGCCCGGCTGCCAGAGGGGCCGGCCATCCTCGGCGAGGACGCGCTCACCGACCGCAGCGAACGGTTCTTCGCGGCCGAACTGATCCGCGAGAAGCTCTTCCGCCTGCTCGGCGACGAGCTGCCCTACGAGAGCACGGTCGTGGTCGATACCTACGAGGAGCTGCCCCGGCTGCGTCGCATCCACGCGACCATCGTGGTTGCGCGCGAGGCGCACCGCCCCATCGTGCTGGGCGCGGGCGGCGAGCGCATCCGGCGCATTGCCACCGAGGCTCGCCTCGATCTCGAGCGCATGCTTGGCATGAAGGTCTACCTGGAGCTCTTCGTCAAGATCCGTGGCGGCTGGGCCGACGACGAGGCCAGCCTGCGCGCCTACGGTTACGAGTAGGCGGCCGCCTTGGCGACCACTCCCGGCGCCGGGGCGCGCATCGGCCAGCAGGCCGCGTTCCTGCTGCACAGCGTGCCCTACCGCGAGACCAGCCTGGTGGTCGAGCTGTTCACCCGCGAGCACGGGCGCATCGCGGCGGTGGCCAAGGGCGCGCGGCGGCCGCACTCGTCGCTGCGCGGCGTGCTGCTGCAGTTCCAGCCGCTCACGGTCGGCTGGAGCGGGCGCAACGAGCTGCGCACGCTCACCGAGGCGCAGTGGCTGGGCGGCATGGCCAATCCCCAGGGCGATGCGCTGCTGTGCGCCTTCTACCTGAACGAGCTGCTGCTCAAGCTGCTGGCGCGCGAGGATCCGCACCCGACCCTCTACGACGCTTACCGGATGGCGCTGACCGAGCTTGCCGGCGGCGAGCCCCTGGACGAGGCGCTGCGGCGCTTCGAGTGGCAACTGCTGCGCGAGTCGGGCTACGCGCCCGATCTCATGCGTGATGCGCACGAGCGCCCCATCCGCGCCGACCGCGCCTACCGCTGGGTGCCCGGCGACGGCTTCGCGGTTGCCGAGCCACATGCCGAGCACGGCGCAGCGGTGGTGAGCGGCGAGACGCTGCAGGGGCTGGCCGGCGGCAGCCTGGGCACGCAGCGCGCCCGCCAGCAGGCAAAATACCTGACTCGCGTCATCCTCGCGCATCACCTCGAGGGAACGGTCCTCAACACCCGCCAGATCCTCATCGACCTGCACAAGCTATGATCGAACTCGGCGTCAACATCGACCACGTGGCCACGATCCGCCAGGCGCGGCGCACCTGGGAGCCCGATCCGGTCTGGGCGGCCGTCGAGGCGCACCTCGGCGGCGCCGACGGGATCACGCTGCATCTGCGCGAAGACCGCCGGCACATCCAGGACGACGACGTCCGCCGCCTGCGCGAACACACCCACATCAAGCTGAACTTCGAGATGGCGGCCACCGACGAGATGGTTGCCATCGCCTGCCGCACGAAACCCGAGCTCGCGATGCTGGTTCCCGAGGGGCGCCACGAGGTCACCACCGAAGGGGGCCTCGACATCGTCTCGCAGGAGGCGCGCATCGCGCAGATCGTCGCGCGCCTGACCGATGCAGGCATCGTCACCAGCGTCTTCATCGATGCCGATCCGGCGCAGATCGACGCCGCGGCGCGGGTTGGCGCGCGGGTCTGCGAGATCCACACCGGCCCCTACGCGCACGCCTTCCACGCGGGTGGCCGCGACCGCGACAGCGCGGCCGTGGTCGAGGAGCTCGCGCGCATCCGCGCCGCCGGCGCGCGCATCCGCGGGCATGGCATGCGCTTCAACGCCGGGCATGCGCTCAACTACTACAACGTTCAGCCCATCGCCGCGATGCCCGGCGTGCGCGAGCTGCACATCGGGCATGCGATCGTCTCGCGCGCGGTGTTCGTCGGTCTGCGCGAGGCCGTGCGCGAGATGAAGCGCCTGATGCGCGAGGCCGCCGGAGCCGCCGCGTGATCTACGGCATCGGCACCGACATCGTCGAGGTCCGGCGCATCAGCGACCTGCTCGCGCGCTACGGCGAGCGCTTCGCACGGCGCGTGCTGGGGCCCGAGGAGCTCGCCGAGTTCCGCCGCCGACATGGCCGGGGCGACCACGGCCCCGGCTACGCGGCGCGTTATCTCGCCAAGCGCTTTGCCGCCAAGGAGGCCTTCTCCAAGGCGATCGGCCTGGGGCTGCGCGGGCCCATGACGCTGCTGTCGCTGCAGGTGCTCAACGATCGCCGTGGCAAGCCGGTCGCGCATCCGCGCAAGGCGCTCGAGCCCTGGCTGCGCGAGCGCGGGCTGCACGCGCATGTGTCGGTGTCCGACGAGGCCGACAACGTGATCGCCTTCGTCGTCGTCGAAAGTCGGCCGGCCGAAGGCGTCGGCGCGGCGCAGATGGTGCTTCCATGAGCCAGCGTCCCGGTCCTGTCGTCGTCGATGTCGCCGGCGCGCACCTGAGCGCCGCGGAGTCCGAGCGGCTGCGCCATCCGCTGGTCGGCGGCGTGATCCTGTTCGCGCGCAACTTCACCGACCGGGCGCAGGTCGCCGAACTCACGGCCGCCATCCGGGCGGCGCGTGGCGGCCCCATCCTCATCTGCGTCGACCACGAGGGCGGTCGCGTGCAGCGCTTTCGCGAAGGCTTCACGCCGATCGCGCCGATGCGCGAGCTCGGGCTGCGCTGGGATGCCGATCCCATGGACGCCTGCCGGATGGCTCTCGAGTGCGGCATCACGATCGGCCGCGAACTCGGGGCGGTTGGCATCGACCTCAGCTTCACGCCGGTTCTCGACCTCGATCACGGGCCCTCGGGCGTGATCGGCGACCGCGCCTTTCATCGCGATCCACGGGTGGTCGCGCTGCTCGCAGGGCGCCTGATGCACGGCCTGCTGCTGGCCGGGATGGGCAACTGCGGCAAGCACTTTCCGGGGCACGGCTGGGCGCATGCCGACTCCCACCACGAACTGCCGGTCGACGAGCGCGACCTCGCCACCCTCATTGCCGACGACGCGGCGCCTTACCGCTGGCTGGGTGGTGCGCTGCTGTCGGTCATGCCGGCCCACGTCCTGTATCCGGCGGTCGACGACCGGCCCGCCGGTTTTTCGCGGCGCTGGCTCCAGGACATCCTGCGGCGACGCCTCGGTTTCCGGGGCCTGATCTTCTCCGACGATCTCACGATGGAGGCGGCCGCCAGCGTCGGCGGGATCGCTGCGCGAGCCGATGCGGCGTTGGGCGCCGGTTGCGACATGGTGCTCGTGTGCAATCGCCCCGATCTCGCCGACGAACTGCTCGCCGGCCTGCGCTGGCGGCGGGGGCGGGCCTTCGACAAGCGGCTCGCGCCGCTGCTGCGGCGCTGACGCGCCGGGCGCCGGGCCCGACGGAGCTGTCGCTGTGACCGACTCGCCACCGGCCTTCGATGCGAAGGCCCTGATCGCGAGCCTGCCCAACCTGCCGGGCGTCTATCGCATGCTCGATGCGGCCGGAGCGCTGCTCTACGTGGGCAAGGCGCGCGACCTGCGCAAGCGGGTGTCGTCCTACTTCCAGAAAACGCTGGCCAGCCCGCGCATCGCGCACATGGTGTCGCAGGTGAGTGCCGTCGAGACCACGGTCACGCGCTCCGAGGCCGAGGCCCTGCTGCTCGAGAGCAACCTGATCAAGACCGGTCTGCCGCGCTACAACATCCTGTTTCGCGACGACAAGACTTATCCGTATCTCAAGATCAGCGGTCACGCGTTTCCGCGAATCGCCTACTACCGGGGCAGCGTCGATCGCGGCAGCCGTTACTTCGGGCCTTACCCGAGCGCCTGGGCGGTCAAGGAGAGCATCCAGGTGCTGCAGAAGGTGTTCCAGCTGCGCACCTGCGAGGACTCGATCTTCGCCAACCGTTCCCGGCCCTGCCTGCAGCATCAGATCGGGCGGTGCACGGCGCCGTGCGTCGGCGAGATCTCGGCGCCGGACTACGCCCGCGACGTCGAGGATGCGACGCGCTTTCTGCGCGGCGGGCACCGCGAGGTGCTCGCGCAGCTCGAGAAGCAGATGCACGCGGCCGCCGCCGAGCTGCGCTTCGAGGATGCCGCTGTGCTGCGCAACCGGATGACGGCGCTGTCGCGGGTGCTGCACCAGCAGGCGATGGACACCGGTTCCGACATCGATGTCGACATCGTTGCGGTGGAGGCCCAGGGCGGCAAGGTCTGCGTCAACCTCGCGATGGTGCGCGGCGGGCGCCACCTCGGTGATCGGGCCAGCTTCCCGCTGCATGCGCACCCCGACGACCCTGTCGCCGAGATCCTCGAGGCGTTCGCGCTGCAGCACTACGGCGAAGCCTTCGTGCCGCCGGTCATCGTGACCCACGACGAGCCCGGCTCGACGGCGCTGCTCGAGTGGCTGGCCGAGCGCTCCGGGCAGCCGGTGCAGTGGCTCGCCAGGCCGCAGGCGCAGCGCCGGCAGTGGCTCGAGATGGCCCGCCAGAACGCCCGTCTCGCGCTTGCCCGCGCGCTGGCCGAAGAGGGCTCGCAGCGGGCTCGCACCGTCGAGCTCGCGCGCACGCTCGGTCTGGGTGCCGATGACGACGGCGCGGCGCTGCGCATCGAATGCTTCGACGTCAGCCACACGATGGGCGAGGCCACCCAGGCCTCGTGCGTGGTCTACGAGGCCCATGAGATGCGCCGCGCTCAGTACCGGCGCTTCAACATCGACGGCATCGAACCGGGTGACGACTACGCCGCGATGCGCCAGGCGCTCGAGCGCCGTTACGGGCGCCCCGATGGCGATGGCCAGGCGCGCGAGCCCTCGCCCATGCCCGATGTCGTCCTGATCGACGGCGGCAAGGGCCAGGTCGAGGTCGCGCGGCAGGTCTTCGATGAGCTCGGCCTCGATGTCGCTGGCCTCGTCGGCGTGGCCAAGGGCGAGGGCCGCAAGGTGGGGCTCGAGACCCTGATCTTCGCCGACGGCCGAGCGCCGCTGGCGCTCGGCCGCGATTCCGCGGCGCTGATGCTGATTGCCCAGATCCGCGACGAGGCGCACCGGTTCGCGATCACCGGCATGCGCGCGCGGCGGGCCAAGGCGCGCAACACCTCGCGGCTGGAGGAGATCGAAGG
>JBILUW010000356.1:0-3140 GCA_044370795.1 Burkholderiaceae bacterium | reverse complement strand
AGCTGGACCGAGGACATGGTCGCCCTGGGCTTTCTGCCCATGTTCCACGCGATGGGCTTCTCCCTCACGAGCCTGTGCACGCTTGCCCGCGGCGGCAGGCTGGTGACCCTGCCGCGCTTCGAGCCTCAGTCGTTTCTCGCCGCGATCGCCACCCACCGGGTCACCGACCTCATCGCCGTACCGCCGGTGATGCAGTTCATGGCTGCGCACCCCCTGGTCGGGCAGTTCGACCTGAGCTCGCTGCGGCTCACCGGCGCCGGCGGCGCCCCGATGTCGGCCGCCCTCGAGGCCAGGGTTGCGGCGAGGCTGGGTTGCCACTGCAGCCAGGGCTACGGCATGACCGAGGTCACGGCGGCCGTCGCGCTGGGCCTGACGCCGGCGACGATGCGGCCCGGATCGGTCGGCAAGGTGGTGCCGGGCGCGCAGCTGCGGGTGGTCGATCCTGCAAGCGGTCGCGATCTCGGCCGCGGGCAGGAGGGCGAGCTCTGGTTCCGGGGACCGCAGGTGCTCGAGGGCTACCTGAACAACCCCCAGGCCACCGCGGGGCTGAAGACCCCGGACGGCTGGGTGCGCTCGGGCGACCTCGGCCTGGTCGATGCCGACGGGTTCGTCTTCATCACCGACCGCCTCAAGGAGCTCATCAAGTTCAAGGGCATGCAGGTCGCCCCGGCCGAGCTCGAGGCGCTGCTCCTCACGCATCCCGACGTGGCCGACGCCGCCGTGATCGGCCGCCCGGACGAGCGCGCCGGCGAGGTTCCGGTTGCATATCTCGTCGCTCGGGGAACGCCCGATCCCGACGCCATCCGCACGTGGCTCGCCGAGCGGGTGGCCCCGCACAAGCAGCTTGCCGCTGTCGTCTTCATCGATGCGATCCCGAAGAATCCCTCGGGCAAGCTGCTGCGCCGGCTGCTGCGCGATCGCGATGCCCAGCGCGGCCGGCACTGAGGCCAGGCCATCGAGGGCGGGCGGAGGCGCCGGCCTTGGCCGCGCGGCCCGGCTCAGGCCATGACGCCGTCGGGCGCCGCCGCGGTCTCGGCCTGCTCCGGGGCCGGGCCGACCACCCGCCGTATCCACGCCGCCCAGGGCTCCGCCCGCCAGTCGCGTACCAGCAGTTCGTGACCGATACCGTCGCGTAGGCGGGCGCAGTCCGGCTCGATGCGAAACCCGAGTTCCGGCCACATCGGCGCGAGATAGGGCGGGATCGGCGCCCAGAGGCAGAACAGCCGCAGATCCGGGTCGGCGAAGATCGGATTGGTATGCGCCATCAGCGCGGTGAGGCCGGGATTGGGTCGGGACGTGTCGCCGCTGGCGACCCAGTGCCGCACGAACAGCGAGTAGCTGTCCTTCGACGGCTCGTTCCATGCGGCGCCGATCGCCTGTCGCGCGCTGCTGATGACGGGGTCGCTGGCGATGTCGTCGTTGCCCAGCGCGCCCATGCGCAGCTCGATCGCGATGCCGCAGATCGCGCCGCCCTCGGTTCTTGCTACCACCACGGTGGCGGCCGGGTGTACGGTCCACCGCGCGAAGGCATCGTGTTCCGCTGCGGGCAGGTGCTGCCGTCCGAAGGCGAGCACCTCGGGCAGGTCGACCTCGGTACCGACGCTGGTGCCGACGCGTGCGAGTCCCTCGACATCGTGGAAGCGGCGAAAGCCCTCGGAGTGACGGCGGGCGTAGAAGAAGTCGACCGTCGCATCCCAGGCGTCGCGCCCCGGGCCCAGGCGGGCGGCGAGGAAGCGAATGACCGCGCGGCGCAGCGCGCGCAGGCGTTCGCGATCGCACCATGTGGTGTCGGCGAGCAGGGCCTCGCGCATGAGGTCGTGCAGCCGCAGCCCGTCGCGCGAGGCGCCGACGTAGCCCTGGGCGGCGAGCCAGTCGAACAGGGCCTCGGCGGGCTCCCGGCCGAAGAGGTGGGCGAGCAGCGCGCGGGTGGCGCGGCGAGCCAGCGCGCAGGCGAGCAGGGCCTCGCGATGCGCCGGCGAGGGGGCCTGGTCGAGGCAGCGGCGCGTGAGCGCACGCACCACCTCCCCGCCCAGTTCGTCGGGCAGCCGTCCCGTGCGGTTCGCCTCGACCGCCAGCATCACCGCAGCCAGGGGCAGCCCGTGGGATCGCTCGGCGAGCTCCCCGCACAGCGCGGCCGGGACCCCGTGGGCCCGCGCCAGCCGCGCGCAGGCGCTCGTCTCGAGCATGCCCAGAGCCACGGCCCGCATGGCGCTGACCCACAGGGGATGCGCGCTCCAGCGCGAGTCGGGCGCGCGCCGGCCTGCCAGCACCACGGTCACGCCGGCGGGCAAGGCCGGCAGCCAGGTGTCGCGCATCCAGCCCTGCACCGGGTCGAGCGCCTCGAAGGTGTCGAGCAGCAGCACGCAGCGGCCGCGCGCCGCCCAGGCGGCCGCCACGCCGTCGGCGGTGATCGAGCGTTCGGTGAGGCCCAGGGCGATGCCTATCCCTTCGACGATGCCCTGGGGCGTGGGCAGCAGCTCGGCGCCGTCGACGCTGACCACGGCCACACCGGGCTCGGCCATCCGCCGCAGGCGCTCGAGCAGCATGGACTTGCCCATGCCGCCGGGGCCGTGGACGAAGGAGAGCGCCTGCGCGGGCATCTCCCGGCCCACGGCGGGGCGCAGCAGTTCGAGCTCGGCCTCGCGGCCGACGAAGCGGCGCGCGGCCTGCTCGCGCAGGCGGTCGCCCAGGGTCCCGATGACTTGCGCCGCGCCTGCCGGCCCGGCTTCCTCGGCCGTGGCCACGAGCAGGTAGCCGCGGCGCGGCACCGTGCGCAGCGCCTGCCCGCCGAGGGCGCCCAGCGCTCGACGCGCATCGGCGACGGCCTGCACCAGCGAGTTGTCGGTGATGATGCCGCCAGGCCAGATCGCGGCGATCAGCTCGTCCTTGGACACGAGCCGGCCGGCGCGCTCGGCGAGATGACGCAGCACCTGCCAGGCGCGCGGGCGTAGCGCCAGCGGCTGGCCGCTCTCGTCGAGCAGCACCCCGGCATCGAGATCGATCAGGCAGCCACCCGCGCGCAGGCGTGTCGGGGCTGAGATGTCCGGCAAGGTTCTTCCCTGGGCATGGGCCGCTCGCACGACGGGGACTTTGCCGTTGCCCCGATCCTTGCGTGCGGCGTCGCAACTATCATCCCCTGA
>JBILUW010000113.1:0-11595 GCA_044370795.1 Burkholderiaceae bacterium | reverse complement strand
AGTCCTCCAGCTCGCGCATCGTGAACAAGCTCGCGGTGAAGGTGTCGGTGCCGCGCATGGAGGTCACTCAGGTCGGGAGGATCGGATTATCCTGCCTTCGGCTGCCCGAGGCGCGCCGTGGGCCAGTTTTTCAGCAGCCTGCTAGGCGGTGTCACCCCGGAACAGCGGCTGGCCATGGCCGCTTGAAGCATCTACTTCTGCGCCCTCTGGAAAATGGGGGGATTACCATTGGGCGAGGCCGTTCGCGGTGGATGAGCGTCGATCGCGTTGGGACTACCGAGACGCCCGAGTGACGGCTGCAGACTGGGTGCGGCCACTCGGGCTCTTCGGTTGAGCGACGGCTCTGGCCGCAAGCGGTCTCACACGGGTCGGCAGACGCGATGCCGCTTCGCATTCGTGACCGGCCAGCCAACGGATGTTGCTGGCGCTGTCGCGGCCGAAGGACCACTGTTACTGGCGGCGAACTGGCACTATCGACCCGATGCCGTCCTTCCCGTGGCCAAATGATCCGCCGCGTAGCTGGGTGGCGTCCCGGGACGCCACCCGTAGCTGGCGCTCGACTCCCCAAAGACCACCGAGTGTGTTTCCGCCCGCCCGCGCGTGTTCGTGAGATCCGCGACTGATACTGCGCCACCCACTTCCTCCTCCGGATCATGATCGAAGTCCATTGGCAGCTGTTTTTCTTCGCCTCCATCGTCGTCATCGCCACGCCAGGGCAGGACATGATCCTAGTCATGTCAAAGGCGCTCGGTCAGGGTACCCGTGCCGGTGTGACTACGGCCGCTGGTGTAAGCGTCGGGCTGCTTGGTCACACGCTACTGGCGACGGTGGGCTTGGGGGCACTGATTCGAACGTCGGAGTGGCTTTTCGTGGCCCTCAAGTTCGTTGGTGCAGCCTACCTCGTCTATCTCGGCGTGCAACTGCTGGGGACGCGTAACGCAGCTCTCACGGCCGCCGCGCTTTACCGCCACTCGCATTGGCAACTATTCCTCACGGGGGCGGCGTCGAACATCAGCAACCCCAAGATTGCCATCTTCTTCTTCGCCTTCCTGCCGCAGTTTGTAGCGCCGAGCGCTGCGCACCCCACACTTACCGTCTTCGTTCTGGGCGCGCTGTTCGCGCTCCTGACGTTCTGCATCAAGGGGCCGGTGGCGTTATTCGCAGGAGCGTTGTCATCCTGGTTTGGGCAACGCCCACAGGCTCTACTGTGGCTGTATCGCTCAAGCGGTCTGATCATGCTCGGCCTCGCCTTGAAGCTGGCCGTTTCGCGCCGTGAGGGCTGACTAGCTTTGGCGAGGGGGTGAGGGTCCAGCAGTCGGTCCGGGACGGTGATGGGCTGCTGGCGCTCCTGAGCGGCGGCAGCTGGAAACGCTCACCCGTGGCGATCCGTGGCCAGAGATGTCGTGCCGGCACCGGCAGGTGCAGCCGGCGGCAGGTGGTCAGGATGAACCGCCCCGGGTTTTGGGGGGGCTCCAACCTTTGAGAGGATGGAGCCATGAAGAGAGCAAGCAAGTTTTCGCCCGAGGTCCAGGAGCGAGCCGTGCGGATGGTCGTGGAGGCGCAGGGCCAGCACGACTCGCAGTGGGCAGCCATCGAGTCCATTGCGGGCAAGATCGGCTGCACGGCCGAGACGCTGCGCCGCTGGGTTCGCCAGCATGAGTGCGACACCGGCCAGCGTGAGGGCCTGACCACCGCCGAGGCCCAGCGCATCAAGGATCTGGAGCGCGAGAACCGTGAACTGCGCAAGGCCAACGAGATCCTGAGGCTGGCCAGCGCGTTTTTCGCCCAGGCGGAGCTCGACCGCCGGTTGAAGTGATGAGGACCTTCGTTGACCAGCATCGCGATGTCCACGGGGTCGAGCCGACCTGCCGGGTGCTGCAGATCGCCCCCTCGGGCTACAGACGCCATGCCGCGCGGCAGCGCACGTCCGCGTTGTGCAGCCCACGCGCCCAGCGCGATGCGGCGTTGATGCCGCACATCGAGCGCGTGTGGCGAGCCAACCTTCAGGTCTATGGCGCCAAGAAGGTCTGGCGGCAACTCCACCGGGAGGAGGGCCATGCGGTGGCCCGCTGCACGGTCGAGCGGCTGATGCGCCGCCAGGGGCTGCGCGGTGTGATCCGCGGCAAGGTCGTGCGCACCACGGTTGCCGACCCGCAGGCGCGGTGCCCGTTGGACAAGGTCAACCGGCAATTCGAGGCCGACAGGCCGAACCAGCTCTGGGTCTCGGACTTCACCTACGTCTCGACCTGGCAGGGCTGGCTGTACGTGGCCTTCGTCGTCGACGTTTTCGCCCGGCGCATCGTCGGCTGGCGCGTCAGCAGCTCGATGCACACCGACTTCGTGCTCGACGCGCTGGAACAGGCGCTGTATGCCCGGCAGCCCGAGCGCGACAGCAGCCTCGTCCACCACTCCGACCGCGGCAGCCAGTACGTCTCGATCCGCTACAGCGAACGACTGGCCGAGGCCGGCATCGAGCCGTCGGTCGGCAGCAGAGGCGACAGCTACGACAACGCGCTGGCCGAGACGATCAATGGGCCGTACAAGGCCGAGCTGATCCCCCGCCGGGCGCCGTGTAAGACCCAGGAGGCGGTCGAACTGGCAACCCTGGAATGGGTCTCCTGGTTCAACCATCACCGGCTACTCGAGTCCATCGGTCATGTGCCGCCGGCGGAGTTCGAGGACACCTGCTATCGCCAATTCGCCGGGCAGGCCATCACGGCCTGACTCACACAAAAAGCCTCCACAAATCCCGGGGCGGTTCACCCCCTCAGAATGCTGGCCGCGAGACAGGGCACATGTACTGCGGCGCCTCGGCGCGATCGTGCATGCCGTAGTCGCGCTCGATCTCGCAGATTCTCAGGCAGTCCATCGCGGGTTCGAGCGGGTGCGGCGGCGCCTCGTCGCGCGTCTCGGGCAGCGAGCCGAGGGTGGCGATCTGCGCGAACCTGCCCGGCCGATAGAGGCTCTCGTAGCGCGCCACCTCGGCCTGGCCGATATCGCCGAGAGGCGCGCTCGAATCGGCCACGATCATGTGGCGTGGCGTTCGGGTGCCTGGATCGTTGTAGGCGTTGAGCCGACATGGCCGCCATGCCGGCCTGCCCGGCAGGTCTTCGCGGACCACCTGCGCCACCCGCAGGCGGTAGTCGGCGAACACCTCCTCACGCCCCAGGTTCTGCGCACGGTGGTGCCCGGCATGCACGCGCCAGCGCACCATCGATGCCTCGTCGCGCCAGATCTGGTACGAGAGCAGCCAGCCGTCGCGGTCGAGGCTCCTGAAGCGGTCGATGAACAGGCATCCGCCCGACTGATCGAGCAGCGGGCGCATCGAGGCGGCGATGTCGAGGTATTGCTGCATCTGGCCCGCGCGCGGGCAGACTTCGAAGAACAGGGCGAGCACGGCAAGCATCTCCGATCCGACCGCCCTCCAGGGGCCCGGGGGTCGCTCCCCGCAGCGGGGCGGCTTGGGCCGGCGATTCTGCAGGCCGCGACCCCGCGCAGTAAAGCGATGCAACGGTCTGGTGAGTTGCCACGGGCACGCATGCGATCCGCTCGGACCCTGCGCCTCGAACCGTACTGATCGCGGCGTTGTGCTCGGGCCACGCGATCATCGTGGGATTCGCAGGATCCCGATCGGGCAGCTCCGTATTCCACGCTCATGTAGCGCTTCTGGATGGCGTACTCGTCGTTCTGCTCGAGCACGTTGGTGCTGTGGATATTCACCCGATGCTCCTTGGGGAAGTCCATGAAGGAGAGCACCTCCTGCTCGGCCCCGTCCATCATCGACGCCAGCCCCAGCCTCAGCACCTCGCGCCGGCCCTCCGTGTTGACCGCCACGGCGATTATCGTGGCCACCGATACGATCCGCCCCGACTGCCTGACCTTCACGTAGGTCGCATCGATCCACAGGTACGGTCAGTCGCCCTCGATCGGCCGACTCAGGAAGGCATCGACCCGCTCGTCCACCGAGCGCGTGCTCACACCCTGCACGTACGCCTCCTGGATCACCGCTGCCATCGCCTTCTCCGAAAAAGCGGCGCGGCTCCAGGAACCCCGGAAAGCAGCTGCCCGAACGCAGCTTCGGGATCTGCAGCGGCACCGTGCCGGCGCGCGTGTGCCAGACCCTGTCGCGGTAGCCGTTGCGCCAGTTCTCGCGAGTCTCGCTGCGCTCGCCGGGGCCCGCCTTCACCGCTCAGTTTCTACACCACGCCTCGGGACGCGACCGGCCTCGGTCAGGCGGCACCCTTTCCGTCGGAAATGCTCTACTTCCGACTCCGCCGGGTTCAAGGGGGATTACCCATCTCGCGGCTCTGTCCGATCGACCGAAGTAGCCCGATCGTGCCCGGATCCACGATCGGAACTCCGAAGCGGCGGCAGCATGAGTGCCGGAATCAGGATGACGGCGCGCGCCCCGCCCTCGTCGGTCGCCTCCAGACGCAGCGATCCTCGCATCGCGACCACGATGCGCCGCACGACACGCAGGCCGACGCCCGCCGAACGGCTGCCGACGTCGTACCCGGCGAGCGACGCACCCAGCCCTACCCCCGTGTCCTCGATGACCATCCGGACCCATCCGTCGTGGCGTCGCGCATCCAGAGTCACCAGGCCGCCCGCGGGCGTATGCCGAATGGCATTGCCGAGAAGGTTGGCGACGATCTGACGCAGCCAACGCGGGTCCGCGCGCGCTGCAAGATCCGGATCCACCGGGCCCGCCGGCTTCAACAACACGCCCTGTCGCCAGGCCGGCGCCGCGAAGCGCTCGAGCATCTCCGCCACGACGCTAGCCATGCGGACGTCTTCCGTGGCCAGCGTGGCTTCGATGGACTCGAGCCGCGCCAGATCCAGCAGGTCGCTCAGCAGGCGATGCAGATCCTCGATCTGGCGCAGCATGATGCGGCCCCGATCGGCCGTCGTTTCGTCACGCGAGAGCACTTCGGCGTGCCCGCTTAGTACCGTCAGCGGCGTACGCAGTTCATGCGACAGCGACATCACGAGATCGAGCTGGCCGGCGATGACCCGCTCGCGCTCGTGGAGGGCCAGCGACAGCTGCTCCTGGGTCCGGTTGAAGTCCTCGGCGAGCTGGGCTACCTCCGCGGGCGCCTCGATCCGCACACGGCTCGCGGCGTCGCGCGCGGACGCGGCCAGCCGCACCGCCGCCGCCAGACGCTCGATCGGATCGCTGAGCCGCCGCGCGCTTCGCGCCGCGAACCTCCCCCGGAACGCAAGGAGAAAGAGCGAGACGAAGACCGCGGTCGCCACCCCGGTGAGGCCGAACGCGACCGCGACCACCCGCGCGAGGTCGCTGGCCGCGATCGTTTCGTCGGGACTGACAAGGACCACCACGCGCTGCGCGTCGAGCCGGATCAGCATCATCGACCCGTCGAGCCACGGACCGCCGGGTGAATCGCCACCGGCGCCTGCCGCCAGGCGCAGCGGGCCTCGCTCCGGCAGCTGCCCGATCGCCGTTTGCAGGAAAGGCGGCGCCGGGCCCAGCGACCGGCCGCTCTGCGCGTCGATCCGCCGTCCGTCAATGATCAGGCTCACCACCTCGGTGATCGGCACCTCGCGACCCTCGGCCAGCCTTGCCCGTCCAGAGGGGACGCCCATCTCCTCGCCGATCGTCATGCCCAGGCCATAGACGGCGATCCATCGCGCGAGGACCGGCCACTGTTCGGGCGTCGCGGCGGACAGCACCTGCGTGAGCTCCTCGGTTTCGATTCGATCGAGCGGGTTGGTCGAATGCATGCGCAGCCAGGCGTACTGGCCGATGATCAGCAGGCCGATCAGGGTCGCCGCGGCCAGCGCAAGCGCCCACACCGGTTCGAGCTGCGAGCGCAGTACCTCGTCGCGCAGGCTGGGGTGGCGGCGCCGCGCGCGCGCTTCATGATCGGATGGCGACATCGTCAGGGGCCTCGCGGATGCAGGCGATAGCCCACGCCCCGAACGGCCTCGATCGCCTGGGCCACAGCGCTTTCGCGCCCGAGACGTTCACGCAGGCGCATCACGCAGGTATCGACCGAGCGGTCCTCGCCGTCGTACTCCCGCCCCCACACCTGCTGCAGCAACCACTCGCGCGTCAGGACCCTGCCGCTGGCGTGAACCAGGCATCGGAGTAGCGCGAATTCGCGAGTCGACAACGTGCGCAGCACTCCGTCCACACGCACGATCTGCCGCTCGGGGTCGAGCTCGCAGTCGAGCAGCCGCAGCACGCCGGGCTCCGAAGCGTGTGACGAGCCCGCCGTCGGCGGCCCGTCAAGCGGCGGGCCGCGACGCAGCAGCGCGGCAATGCGTGCGCTCAGTTCGCGCAGGCTGAACGGCTTGACGACGTAGTCGTCTGCTCCCAGCTCCAGTCCGGCCACGCGGTCGGCCTCGCCGTCGCGGGCGGTCAGCAGCAAGACGGGCGCCGAGAACCCCGTCGCGCGCAGACGGCGCAAGACCTCGATGCCGTTGAGCACCGGGAGCATCACGTCGAGCACCACCACATCGGGCTGCCATTTCGCGCAGAGCGCCATGCCCGTCTCGCCGTCACCCGCGGCGCGAACTTCGTAGGCGAGCTGACGCAGCTCGTCGCAGACGAGCGCGACCACTTCGGGGGAGTCCTCGATCACGGCGATGCGCGGCATCTCCGGATTCTCGCGCCTTCGGGGCGCGTTCGGGCAAGCCGTGACCATCACGTGACTGGAAGCCCACACGATCGTCACGGTTCGGAAACGGTCGTCGCATCGCGCCGTGACGATCGCCACCGACGATGGTGTCGCGCACTGCCATGCGCGGCCGGGCGCTCTCGCCCGATCCCACCGGAGCTTCAGGAACCCGCTCATGCCCACACCACTCGCAAGCACCGTCGCCGCTGCCCTGCTCGTCGCCCTGACCGCCGGATGTGCCCTCGAACCGGCAGGAGTGCGCCCACCCGAAGCCGAGGTACTCTCGGTCGAAGAGTTGCGCGGCGTCATCGAGCGCGCAGCCGCGGAGGGTCGCGCCTTCGACGACGGCTACGACGGTGGACTCACCTTCACCCTCCAGCTGGACGGGCAGATGAAGGTTCGCAGCCGGTTCGTCGCGCGCAAGGCAATCGCCGGTCGGTGGCGCATCGACGCCGACGGCGCCCGGCTGTGCACGCGCATCGAATCGGACCCCGAGCACTGCGCTCGCGTCTACCGGTTTCCCGGGGTCGGTGGACGCTACTACCTGGATGTCGCGGGCGGCACGCAGAAGGCCAACACCTTCGTGCTGCGCTGACTGGAGGCGCTACCATCCGGCATGCCACCGGAAGCCGCCTGTGCCTCGAAAGACGAGGCTGTTCAGTGAGTCCGACCGATCCCGCCACGCCGGACCCGCACGGGTCGGCATCGTCGCCTGCCGACGCCGGTGAAGCCGAGCCGCGCGGTTTCTCGTGGCTGGCCGACCTCGCCAGCCGGCTTGCGCCGCTGCTTGCGCCGCATCGCGGCACTTTCCTGCTGATCGGCGTGCTGATCGCGGTCGAGCTCGGCCTGCAGCTCGGCCAGCGCAAGGCCTTCGGGATCCTGATCGACGAGGCCATCCTCAAGACCGACGTGCCGCTGCTGGTGTTGATCCTCGCCGGGCTGGCGATGGCCGCGGTGGTATCGGGTGCGGCGGGCCTCGCACACGAATTCCTGCATGCGCGGCTGTGCGCCCGCATACCGGCGCAGGTACGGTCCACCCTGTACGACCAGATGCAGCAGCTGCCGCTGTCGCGGGTGCGCACGACGACACATGGCGATCTGGTGGCGCGCGTGACCTCCGACGCTGGCAGCGTCGAGCCCGCGCTCTGGTCGCTGGGCTACATCGCCACCGCGCTGTGCGGCGCGCTGATCTCCGCGGCGATGCTGCTGTGGACCGACTGGCGTCTGGCGCTGCTCGGACTGGGCCTGATGCCGCTGGCGCTGATCGGGCCGCGGTTCCTGACCCCGCGCGCGGCGGCCGCAAGCTACGCCGCGCGCACGGCGACGGGGCGGCTGGCCGCCTACCTGCACGAGAACCTCGCCAACCAGGTCGTGCTGCGGGTGTTCGGCATGGGAACGACGGCCCGGGCGCGCTTCGACGCGCACAACGCGCGGATCACCGAGGCGTCCACCCGCTACAACGTGTACTCGTACTTCAGCCACCGCGTCCCGTGGATCGCGATCGAGCTGGTGGAGCTCGCGATCGTGGCCGCGGGCAGCGTGCTGGTGATCCGGGGCGAGATGACGCCCGGAGGGCTGGTCGGCTTCTACCTCCTCTTCTCGGGGCTTGCCTCGCACACCTACAGCCTCACCACCTCGCTGCCACGCCTGATCGACGCCTCGGCGGGGCTGCGGCGCATCGCCGAACTGACCGCGCAGCCGACCGAGCCGGCCGAGCCTCCCGCGACATCGCGCGTCTCGCCGGTCGATGCCGGCGCCGGCCTCGCGTTCGATGCCGTGAGCTTCCGCCACGATGGCGAGACTCGCGATGCCCTGAGCGCCGCGAGCCTGAGCATTCCTGCGGGGGCGGTCACCGCCTTCGTCGGCGGCAGCGGCTCGGGCAAGAGCACCGCGCTGGCCCTCGCGCTCGGGCTGCAGCGCCCGCGCGCCGGGCGGGTGCTGCTGGGCGGAGAGGATCTCGCGACGGTCTCGAGGCAGGCCTACTGGCAGCAGACCTCGGTGGTGTTCCAGGACAGCCTGCTGTTT
Source organism: Burkholderiaceae bacterium (assembly GCA_044370795.1). Lineage (GTDB taxonomy): Bacteria > Pseudomonadota > Gammaproteobacteria > Burkholderiales > Burkholderiaceae_E > Quisquiliibacterium. The sequence continues at coordinate 2,929 of JBILUW010000113.1, read as the reverse complement.
CACGCGACGATCGCCGAAAACCTGCGCGCGGGTTGCGCCGACGCGAGCGACGCCGCGCTGCGCGATGCGGCGCGCGCCGCAGGCATCGACGCATGGATCGACAGCCTGCCGGCGGGGTACGAGACGATGGTCGCGGGCGACACCTGCTCCGGAGGACAGCGGCAGCGGCTCGCGATCGCGCGCGCGCTGCTGCGCGGCCCGCGCCTGCTTGCGCTCGATGAGCCAGTGAGCGCGCTCGACCCGCCGACGGCTGAGGCGGTAATGGCAACACTGCGCGAGCTCGCCGGCGGACGCACGGTGCTGCTGGTCACGCACAGGATGAGCGATGCCGCGCGCGCGGACCACGTGGTCGTCTTCGAGGCGGGACGGGTGATCGAGCAGGGCCCGCCCGAGCGCCTGCTCGCCGCCGACGGCGCCTGGGCAGCGCTGCATCGCCGGGAGACGGGCGGCTCCTGAAACCCGCGAACGATCGTGGCATGCGCTTCGGACTGCAACCGGGGGGACGCAGACCGCCTCGGCGCCGGCTATCGGCGATACTGCGCCCATCCGACCGCAGGAGATACGCATGCATCGCCGCCAGGCTCTCACCGTCCTGTCCCTGCCACTGATCGCCGGCACCCACAGCACTGCGCGAGCGCAGGAGTCGACGCTGCGGCTGGTCGTGCCCTATCCGCCGGGAGGCTCGTCCGACACCTCGGCTCGCATCCTCGCCGCCGAACTCGGCCCGCGCCTGAAGCGACCGGTGGTGGTCGAAAACCGCGTGGGCGCCGGCGGACGGATCGCGATGCAGCACATGCGCGGGCTACCGCCCGATGCCGATGCCCTGGTCTTCGTGAACCCGGCCCTCATGACGCTGGTGCCGAATCTGGTCAGCCAGCCGGGCTACGACGCGGAGGCCGACTTCCAGCCGGTCTCGCAGATCAGCCAGTATCAGTTCGCCCTGGCCGTGCCCGCGAGCCATCCCGCGACGAGCGTGGCCGGCCTGCTCGACTGGATTCGGGCAAATCCCGACAAGGGCAACTTCGGGGTGCCCGCCAACGGCAGCATCCCGCACTTCTTCGCGCTGATGATCGGCGAGGCGGCGCGGGTCAAGGCCACCGTCGTCGGCTACAAGGGCTCGGCACCCCTGGCCACCGACCTGATAGGCGGCCATCTGGCCATTGGGGTCGATACGCTCGACAGCCTCGTCGTGCATCACCAGGGTGGCAAGCTGCGGATCCTGGCCACCTCGGCCGAACGCCGGGCGATCGACGGCGTGCCCACGCTCAGGGAGGCCGGCCTCAACCTGAGCGCGACCGGCTGGAATGCCGCCTACGCCAAGTCCTCGATGCCGGCCGACCGCGTCGCCCTCTACGCCCGCGAGATCGCGGCCATCATGCAGCAGCCCGAGGTCCGCGAGAAGTTCGTCCAGATGAAGTCGGAGCCGGTCTCGGCGGACGTCGCCCGGACCCGCGCCACGGTGGATGCCTTCAGGGCGCAGTGGGTGCCGGTGATCCGTGCTTCCGGCGTCAGGCTGGACTGAACGCCGATGAGCCTCATCTCGCTGACCTTCGACAACGGCCCGGACCCCGAGGTGACCCCGCAGGTCCTCGAGGTGCTGGCCCGACACGACATCCGCGCGAGCTTCTTCCCGCTGGGCGACAAGCTGCGCGACCGGCGCCATCTTGCCGAGCGCGCGCACGCCGAGGGCCACTGGATCGGCAACCACACCTTCAACCACATCGTGCCGCTGGGGCTGACCGTCGAGGCCGGCGTCGCGGTGCGCGAAATCGCGCGGTCGCAGGCCCTGATCGCCGACCTCGCCCACGCGCGGCGCTTCTTCAGGCCCTTCGGTGGCGGAGGCCTGCTCGATGGGCGGTTGCTCAACCGCGAGGCGCTCGCACACCTGCAGGAAAACGGCCACACCTGCGTGCTCTGGAATGCGGTTCCGGGGGATTGGGCCCATCCGACCGGATGGGTCGACCGCGCGCTCGCGCAGTGCGGCGCGCTCGAGCATGCGCTGCTGGTCGTGCATGACCTTCCCACCGGCGCGATGGACCGGCTGGAGACCTTCGTGCGGCGCGCGAAGGACCAGGGGATGACGTTCGTGCAGGACTTCCCGCGCGACTGCGTGCCGATCGAATGCGGGCGCATCGTCGGCGAGATGGCGTCCTACGTCAGCACGGATCGGCACTAGTCGACGCCCCGGACCGGAGCGCCGGGGAACGCTCAGCCCGCGACGGACCGCGCGTGGGCGCGTGCCAGGGCCACCTCGAGCAGCTGGCCGGGCGCGTAGTCGCTGAGCCCTTGCGGGCGTTGCACGCCCGGCAGCAGGCGCTGACAGGGCTGCGGCTCGCCGATCAGGGTATGGATCGGAAGACGCTCGGCGTAGATGGGCAGCGCGTAGTCCTCCTCGTCGTCCGCCACCCCCTTGGCCCGGATCTTCGCGGAGGCTTCCTCGATCTCCATCCACACGACGGATGTCGCCTTGAGTTCCTGCGCCGTCGCGGGCCGCAAGCCCGCCGTCCGGTCCGGGAACAGCCGGTCGACCATCATCACGAGCGCGCGCTCCTTCTCGGCCGGATCCTCGAGCAGGCGCGCCGTGCCGAAGGCCATGACCGAGCGGTAATCGGCCGAATGGTTGTAGCCGCAACGGGCCAGCACCAGGCTGTCGAAATGCGTGACGGTCAGGCAGGCGCGCTCGCCCGACGACAGGTTGCGCAGCATTCTGCTCGCGCTGCTGCCGTGCCAGTAGAGGCGGCTGTGCTCGCGCCAGAAGAGGGTCGGCGTGCAGAAGGGCTGGCCGTCGATCACGTAGGCCACATGGCACAGCGCGGCCGCGTCGAGCAGCCCATGAACCGTCGCATGGTCGTAGCGCGCGCGCTCGTGCATGCGCCTCGCGCGGTTGCGTTCGCTCACCGGGTAGCCCGCGGGCGCGGGCGCGGGCGCG
>JBILUW010000240.1:0-5918 GCA_044370795.1 Burkholderiaceae bacterium | reverse complement strand
TGACGCTGTGGCTGCGCTACGCTGCCGTGCCATCTCAGGAGATATCGTGGAATCACCCATTCGCTGCGACCTTGAAGACTCCGTCCTCACCATCACGCTGAACCGCCCCGACAAGCTCAACGCCTACACGGCGCAGATGGGGCGCGACCTCGCGCTCGCCTTCGATCGCGCCGACCAGGATGACGCCGTGCGGGTGGTCATCGTCACCGGCGCCGGCCGGGCCTTCTGCGCCGGCGCCGACATCTCCGGCGGAGCCGAGAGCTTCGGCGCCGGCGCCTCGGTGATGTTCGGCGACACCAAGAAGGTGGCCGAGGAGCCGAGCTTCATCGACAGCATCTACCGTTGCCGCAAGCCCTCGATTGCCGCGATCAACGGCGCGGCGGTGGGCGTGGGCATCACGGTCACGCTGCCCATGGACATCCGGCTGGCTTCCAGCAACGCCAAGATCGGCTTCGTGTTCGCGCGCCGAGGGCTGGTGCCCGAGGCCGGCAGCGCGTGGTTCCTGCCGCGCCTGGTGGGGCTGCAGCAGGCGCTGCGCTGGTGCTATTCGGGGCGGCTGCTCACCCCCGACGAGGTGCTGCGCGGCGGGCTGGTGAGCGAGGTGCTCGAGCCCGAGGCGCTGCTGGCCCGGGCGCGCGAGATCGCGCGCGAGATCGTCGAGGAAACCGCGCCGGTGTCGATCGCCCTCACCCGCCAGCTGCTGTGGCGCTTCAGCTCCGAACCCGATCCGCGCCGCATCCGCGAGGTCGACGTGCCGATGTCGCGCGAGCTCGGGCGCAGCCCCGACGTCACCGAGGGCGTGAAGGCCTTCATCGAGAAGCGCAAGCCCAACTTCCCGGGCAAGGTCTCGACCGACATGCCCTCGAACTACCCCTGGTGGCAGGACTGAGCGGGGGAATCGGGCAACCAGCGCCGCACGGCCGCCCTGGCCGGCGCAACGGCAAGGCCTCGGTCGCTCAGCGCGCCCGCGCGATGGCCCGCGCCAGGAGCGCGAGCGCGGCCGCCGCGAAGGCGTGCATGTTGGCCACCCGGTCGGCGCTGCCGGTCTCCAGCGTGATCACCTCCTCGATCGGACCGCTGACGGCCAGGCAGCAGTGGCCCGCGGCATCGCCGTAGCTGTTGCCGGCCGGGCCGGTGGCGCCGGTCTCGGCCAGCGCCCAGGTGCCCTGGAAACGCTCGCGCGACGTCCGTGCGAGCAGCAGCGCATAGGGCTCGCTCGCCGAGCGTATGCCCTGCATGGCTTCCGACGGTATGCCGCTGAGCAGCGCGCGGGCCCGCCGCGTGTAGACGATCGCTCCGCCCAGGTAGTAGGCCGACGCCCCCGGCACGGCCAGCAGGCTGGCCGACAGCAGGCCGCCGGTGGACGATTCGGAGATGGACAGGGTCTGGCCTCCCGCCTTCAGCTGCTCGGCGATGGCGGTGGCCTGGGCGATCAGGGCTTGCATGGCGGCTCCGGTGGGCGTTCGGGGCGGCAAGTGTCGCGCGCGCCGGGCCGGCCCGTGCGGCGCGCGCGGTCCGGAATGCGGGCCACCGCGCTCCGGAAGGCGGCGGCATGCGCGCCTCGCGAGGCGGACGGCGTCCTAGAATCGGCATCCCCCGCGGCCGGCGCCCTCCGTCGCCCGGCCGACTCCCCGCCCTGGAGCCTCCCATGAGCCTGCCCCTCCTGTTCACCCCGATGACCCTGCGCGGCCTCACCCTGAAGAACCGCATCGTGGTCGCGCCGATGCACCAGTACTCGGCCGTGAACGGTTTTCCGACCGACTGGCACCTGATGAACGCGGGCCGCTACGCGGCCGGCGGCGCCGGGCTGGTGATCCTGGAGTCGACCAAGGTCGAACGCCGCGGCTGCGGCACGGTTGGCGATCTGGGCCTGTGGGACGACGCTTTCGTCGAACCGCTGGCCCGCATCGCGGCGCTGGTGCGCCAGTGCGGCGCGGCCTGCGGCATCCAGATCGGTCACTCCGGGCGCAAGTCGCGCATTGCGCGCCCCTGGGAAGGCGGCCGGCCCCTGCCCGCCAACCCCGGCATCGCCGACTGGGACGCCTGGGAGCTGGTCGCGCCCAGCGCCCTGCCCGCCGACGAGCGCAGCCCGGTGCCGCGCGCCCTGTCGCTCGCCGAGATCGCCGAGGTCATCGAGGCCTTCGGCGCGGCCGCCGCCCGCGCCGATCGGGCCGGTTTCGACATGCTCGAGATCCACGGCGCGCACGGCTTTCTCATCCACCAGTTCCTGTCGCCGGTGGCCAATCAGCGCACCGACGCCTACGGCGGCAGCCAGGCCAACCGGATGCGCTTCGCCCTCGAAGTGGCCCGCTGCGTCCGGGCTAACTGGCCTGCGACCAAGCCGCTGTTCATGCGCCTGTCGGTCGACGACGACGCGGGCTGGGGGCCGGCCGAGAGCGTGGCGCTCGCGCGCGAGCTGAAGGGCTGCGGGGTCGACGTGGTGGACTGCAGCGCCGGCGGCATTCTGGCGCGCCCGGTGAGCAGCGCGCCGATCGGCTACGGCTACCAGGTACCGTTCGCGCGCGCCATCCGGCGCGAGGGCGGCATGGCCAGCATGGCGGTGGGCCTGATCGTGCACCACGACCAAGCCGAGGCCATCCTGCAGTCGGGCGACGCCGACCTGGTGGCGCTCGCCCGCGAGATGCTCCACAACCCGAACTGGGCCATGGACGCCGCGATCAAGATGGGAGTCGACCCCGAGTTCGCCTCGGTGCCGGCCCCCTACGGCTGGTGGCTGGCCAAGCGCGCCGCCGCCATGCCGCAGCTGCGCACCTCGACCCAGCCGCCGCTTACTTCTTGACCAGCGGGCACGCGCTCTGGCTGAGCGGGCGGAAGGCCTGCTCGGCTGGCACGGTGGCCCTCAGCTTGAAGTAGTCCCAGGGGTACTTCGATTCGGCAGGCGTCTTCACCTCGAACAGGTACATCTCGCGCATCATCCGGCCGTCCTCGCGGATGCGGCCGTTCTTCACGAACATGTCGTTGATCGGGTTGGCGCGCATCCACTTGTTGACGGCGTCGGTGTCGTCGGTGCCGGTGGCCTGGACCGCCTTCAGGTAGTGCAGCGTCGACGAGTAGACCCCCGCCTGCAGCATGTTGGGCATCTTCTTCATGCGCTCGAAGAAGCGGCGCGACCACTTGCGGGTCTCGTCGTTCATGTCCCAGTAGAAGGCCGACGCCAGCAGCATGCCCTGGGCTACCGGCAGACCGATCGCGTGGATGTCGTTGTCGAACAGCAGCAGGCCGGCCAGGCGCTGGTTCTTGGTCAGGCCGAACTCGTTGGCCGCCTTGATCGCATTGATCGTGTCGCCCCCGGCGTTGGCCAGGCCGATGATCTTGGCCTTCGACGACTGCGCCTGCAGCATGAATGACGAGAAGTCATTGGTGTTCAGCGGATGGCGCACGCTGCCCAGCACCTTGCCGCCCTCGCCTTTCACGACATCCCCCGTGTCTTTCTCGAGGGCGTGACCGAAAGCGTAGTCGGCGGTCAGGAAGAACCAGGTGTCGCCGCCAGTCTTGACCACGCCGCGGCCGACCACCTGGGCAAGCGCATACGTGTCCCAGGCGTAGTGGATCGTGACGGCGTTGCAGGCTTCGTTGGTGATCCGGCTGGCGCCGGGGCCGGTCAGCAGCGCGAGCTTGTTGCGCTGCCTGGCCACTTCGGAGGCGGCCAGTGCGGTGGCCGAGGCGCCCACGTCGCCCAGGATGTCCATCTTCTGCGAGTCGAACCACTCGCGCGCCTTGGCGGCCGCCAGGTCGGCCTTGTTCTGGTGATCGGCCACCAGGATTTCGATGGGCGCGCCATGAACCTTGCCCCCGAAGTCCTCGACCGCCATCTTCACCGCCTCGACCGAACCCGGCCCGGCGACGTCGGCGTAGAGGCTGTTCATGTCGTGCAACAGCCCGATCTTGACGACGTTGTCGGAGATCCGGATGTTGGGCGGCGCGGCCTTGCCGGCGCTCTGGGCCGACACCGTGGCGACGCCGGCCAGGGCGCCAGCAGCCAGACCGACGGCAAGCGCAACGCGCGTGAGCGCGGGGCGCAGGGAGTTGCGTTTCATGCGTGTCTCCGAATGGAACTGAGGTTGGCGGTGCGCCGCGGCCACGATGCCGCCCAAGCCGCATGACGCGAGCGGATGCTGGCAGGATCGGCGGCAATGTCAAACGCGGCGCTTCGCTAGCCGAAACGCCCCAGCCACCAGCGCGACAGCGCGCCGGCCAGCACCATCAGCAGCGCGGCCAGGCCCAGCAGCGGGCCGCCGATCTCCATTTCGCGCGTCTCGAAGGCCACCCGTGCGGCCAGCGCGTCGTAGGCGGCGCGCAACTGCTCGCCGCTGGCGGTGCTGAAGTGCGTGCCACGGGTGATGTCGGCCACCCCGCGCAGCGCCGTCTCGTCCAGGCGCACCCGCATCGACCAGCCCTCGACGCTGAGCGTCTCACCCTGCGGCGTGCCCACGGCCACCGTGTGCACGCGCACGCCGCGCTCGGCCGCGAGGCGCGCTGCCAGTTGCGGGTCGGGGCCGACGTTGCTCTGGCCATCGCTGAGCAGGACGATGGTGGCCTTGGGGTAGGAGCCTGGCTCGGCGGCCGGCGGCGCGGCAGGCGACGGGCGCGGCGCGGCGGATGGGTCGCCGTCGCGCGGCCGGCGCTTCAGATCGGGCGCCGCGAGGTCGACGTCGAGATCGGGGAAGAGCAGTTGCAGCGACACCGCGATCGCGCTGCCGGCAGCCGTGCCGCGCTGCAGCGGCAAGCGCTCGAGCGCCGCGAGCACCTCGTCGCGGGCCACGGTGGGCGCCTGGGCGACCGAGGCGGTGGCCGCAAACGTCACCAGCCCTACCTTGGTGGTCGGCGGCAGGCGCTCGACGAAGACGCGCGCGGCCGCCCGCGCGGCCTCGATGCGCGAGGGCGCGACGTCGGTTGCCCGCATGCTGCCCGAGGCATCGATGGCGAGAATGACGGTGCGATCGTTGGAGGGCAGCGTGAACACCGCCACCGGCCGGCCCACGGCAAGCAGCGCTACCGTGATGCCGACGAGCAGCAGCGCTGGCGGCACGTGCCGCCGCCACGACGGGCGCCCGTCCATGGCCGCGCGGATCAGCGCCAGGCTGCCGACCCGCAGGGCGGCCGCCCCCCGCCGGCGCAGCAGCAGGCGGTAGGCAAGCACCGCCAGCGGCAGCAGCAGCGCGAGCGCGAGCGCCTCAGGCCAAAGAAATCGCACGCGCCCCTCCGGCGGTGTTGGCGGCGACGATCGCCGAGGCGCCCCCCGCGCGCAGCCGCGCCTGCAGGCGCCGCACGCGAACGAAATCGACGATCGCATCGACCGGATCCTCGTCGCAACCGACTTCCAGTCCGTCGACGCCGGCAGCGGCGAAGCCTTCGGCGACCTGCCCCTGCGCCGCCTCGGCGAGCGCGCGGTGGCGCGCGCGCAGCCGCGGATCGCTGGTGTCGACCATCAGCCGCTCGCCGGTCTCGGCGTCGCGCATCGGCACCAGCCCGATGTCGGGCAGCTCACGCTCGAAGGGATCGATGACGCGCAGGCCGACCACGTCGTGGCGCATGGCCAGGCGCGCGAGCGCATCGCCCCAGCCCGGCGCGCTGATGAAGTCCGAGACCACGATCACCAGGGCCCGCCGACGTGCAACGCCGGCGGCTGCTCGCAGCAGGGAGGAAAGATCGGTCGCTGCGCCATCGGGCGGGGGCTGCGCCGCAGCGGCTCCGGCTACGGGCGAGGAAGCCGCCGCTGGCGATGCGGCAGCGGCCATCGGCGGCGCGGCCGCCGTCGACGACGCAGCGGCCATCGGCGGCGCGGCCGGGCCGGACACCTGCCCGCCCAGCCGCTGCAACAGCAGCAGCAGGTGGCGGCGGCTGCCGCCGGGCGGCAGGACGGCGTGCGCGTGGCCGTCGCCAAAGACCGCGCCGAA
>JBILUW010000252.1:0-5663 GCA_044370795.1 Burkholderiaceae bacterium | reverse complement strand
GGCCAAGGCGAGGTCGCGCTTGCTCACGCTGCCCGAGCCGAAGTCGATCGAGGGGCTGAGATCGACCACGAACCAGGCCGTGAGCTCGCGCTCCTCATGATCGTCGCGCACCAGAGTCTGGTCGAGCCGGGCCGTGGCATTCCAGTCGATGCGCCGGACGTCGTCGCCCCACTGGTAGTCGCGCAGATCGGCGAGGTCGAGGCCCGACCCGCGCATCAGGGTGCGGTAGTCGCCCTGCAGCAGGCCGTCGAGGCGGCGCAGCGACGTCCAGGTGAGCCGCTGCAGGCGCTGCTCAGGTCGGGGCGGCGACGCGGACATGGCTTTCGAGCGGCTTGTCGGGCGGGGGCAGCCTGGCGAGGATGCGGGCGATCAGCTGATCGGCATCGATGCCCTCGGCCAGCGCCTCGTAGGACAGGGCAAGGCGGTGGCGCAGCACGTCGGGCGCCACGTCGACGATGTCCTGGGGAAACACATAGTCCCGGCCGCGCAGGAAGGCCAGCGCCCGGGCCGCCTCGACCAGGCCGATGGAGGCGCGCGGGCTGGCGCCGAAGGTGATGTAGGGCCGCAGCGACTCCAGCCCGCAGCGCGCCGGATCGCGGGTGGCGCCCACCAGCCGGACCGCGTACTGCATCAGCACGGGATCGACGAAGCCTCGGCGGCACAGGGCCTGCAGCCGGGCAAGCTCGGTGGTGTCGGCGACTGGAGCGATGGTGACCGGGGCGCCCGACACCCGTTCGACGATCACGAACTCCTCCTCCTCGCGCGGGTAGCCGACCAGCACCTTCATCAGAAAGCGATCGACCTGCGCCTCGGGCAGGGGGTAGGTACCTTCGCTCTCGATCGGATTCTGGGTGGCCATCACGAGGAAGGGCTCGGCCAGCCGATGGGTCTGGCCCGCGATCGTGACCTGCCGCTCCTGCATGACCTCGAGCAGCGCGCTCTGCACCTTGGCCGGGGCGCGGTTGATCTCGTCGGCGAGCAGCAGGTTGGTGAAGACGGGGCCCAGGGTGGTGGCGAACTCGCCGGTGCGCTGGTTGAAGATGCGCGTGCCGATCAGATCGGCGGGCACCAGATCGGGCGTGAACTGGATGCGCCTGAACTCGCCGCGGATCGCCGCGGCCAGCGTCTTCACGGTCAGCGTCTTGGCCAGACCCGGTACCCCCTCGACCAGCAGGTGGCCCTGGGCAAGCAGCGCCACCATCATGCGCTCGAGGAAGTGGTCCTGCCCCACGACGATCTTCTTGACCTCGTAAAGAATGCGCTCGAGCAGGGGGGCGCTGGCTGCTGCGTGACCGGTGCGATCGTCCATGGGGGGGGCCTCGTGGCGGCGCGGCGGGCGCGCGTCAGAACGGTGGAACGCCGACCGCCGACGCCGCGCCTTCGATGGGCACGGCGAAGCCGATCCCGATGAAGGTGCGCTGCGTCCCGGGGCTCAGGATGCCGGTGACGATGCCGACGACCTCGCCTTCGGCGTTGACCAGCGGTCCGCCCGAGTTGCCCGGGTTGGCCGCCGCGTCGAACTGGATGAGGTTGCCGATCAGGCGGCGTCCGTCGGCGCCGGCGTACTCGCGCTTCAGGCCGGAGACCACCCCGGCCGAGGTCGAAGGACCGACGCCGAAGGGAAAGCCCACCGCCACCACCAGATCGCCGGAGCGCAGGTCGGCACTGCTGCCCAGCGACGCGGCCACCAGGTCGTCGGGCACGGTGAGCGCCTGCAGCACGGCAAGGTCGTTCTCGGGCTGCGTGCCGATCACCCGCGCCGCCGACCGGGTGCCGTCGGCGAACGTGATGCGGATGCTCGTGGCGCCCTCGACCACATGCAGGTTGGTGAGGATGATGCCCTTGTCGACGATGACCACGCCGCTGCCTATGCCCTGGATCCTGTCGGTGCCGCCGGCACGCGGCACGCCCGAGCCCGGGGCCGCCGGGTCGGTTCCGGCGGCGGCAGCGTCGGAACCCGCCTCGACGAGCACCACCGAGGGGCTGATCGCCGCATGGGCGCGGCTGGCCTGTGACGGGATGACCAGGTTTTCGAGGCTGCGCTCGACCTCGGCGGTGAAGGCCTCGCGCGCAAGGCCGGGCGCCGGCAACGGCTGCAGCGCCGAGCGCAGCGCCACCACCAGCGCCAGCAGGGCGACAAGGAGGGCCGCGCCCGGCACGCCGATGCGTCTGGCCAGCACCCGCCACCACGATGGGCGCGCAAGGGCCGGTGGCGCCGGCGCCGAGGCGTTCGTTCCGGCGCCCTCGCCCGCGCCGGGCCCGAGGGCGCGGCCCGGCACGGCCGGCCTGATGGCCGCGATGTGGGCGCGGGCCACTCCAGGCGCGGTCGCGGGCGGCGCCCCCCGGGCGCCCGCGTGCGTGCCACGCGCCGAAGGCCGGAAGATCGCCGCCCGCTTCATGGCCGAGACCCGCAGGATCGCGGGCCGGAAGACGACTGCGCGGGCAAGGATGCCTCCGAGAGCTGGAAACGGCTGGGAGTAAGGCAAGGAACATGCCCGCGGGCCGACCGGACGGGGCCGATGTCATTATGGACCCCGGCTCGGTGGCGCGCCGAAGGCGGCGCGCCGCTCGTGCCAGAATCCGCCGATCCCCAGCTCAAGCCCGATCAACCATGCCCGAAGTCATCGTCCGCCGCCAGGGCGCCATCGGCAGCGTCGTGCTGTCGAACCCGGCGAAGTTCAACGCGATGAGCCTCTCGATGTGGCAGTCGCTGCCCGCGGCGATCGCCGAACTCGATGCCGACCCGCAGATCCGGGTCATCGTGCTCGAGGGCGACGGCGAGCGCGCCTTCGTGTCGGGAGCCGACATCTCGCAGTTCGAGACCGCGCGCAGCGACCAGGACGGCCGGGCCGTCTACGAGGCGGCGGTCGATGCCGGCTACCGCGCCCCGGTCGAGAACCGCAAGCCGACCATCGCCAAGATCCGCGGCATCTGCATGGGCGGCGGGCTGGGGCTGGCAGCCGCCTGCGATATCCGGGTATGCAGTGACGACGCGCGCTTTCGCATGCCGGCCGCCCGGCTGGGGCTGGGCTATGGCACGGCCGGCACCGCCCGCTTTCTGGCGCTGCTGGGTCCGCAACGCACATTCGAACTGTTCTACACCGCGCGCATCTTCGGCGCGGCCGACGCCCTGGCCATGGGCTTCGTCCTGCAGGTGACGCCCGCGGCCGAACTCGACGCCACGGTGGCGGGGCTGGCCGAGGCCATCGCCGGCAACGCGCCCCTCACCCTCGAAGCCACCAAGCGCTCGCTGGAGGCTCTGCTGGCCGCGCGTGGCGCGCCGGCATCGGCCGAGTCGCTCGAGCGACGCTTTGCGGCTGCCCGCTCGGCCATCGCCGCCTGCGGCACCAGCCAGGACTACCGGGAAGGCGCCCGCGCCTTCATGGAAAAGCGCGCCCCCAGATTCACCGGCCGCTGAGGCGCGGTCTCGCGCCGGCCGCGCTTGGCCTCGAACATCAGCGCGTCGGCGCAGGCCAGCAGAGCTTCGGCCGTCGCCCCGTCCTCGGGCGCCAGCGCGAGCCCGACGCTGGCTGTGAGCGTGAATTCGCGTCCGTCGATCCGGTACGGCCGCGCGAGCGCCTCGCTCAGCTCGGCTCCGACCTCGGCAGCGGCGGCGCGGTCGGCCACCGGCGAGAGCAGCACCACGAACTCGTCGCCGCCGAGGCGGCACACCGTATCGCTCGCCCGTACCCGCTCGGCCAGCCGCCCGGCCACCGCCCGCAGCAGCGCGTCGCCGGTGGCGTGGCCGTGATCGTCATTGACCGCCTTGAACCGATCGAGATCGATGAAAAGCAGCGCCAGCCGGCCCCGCGTGCCGCGCGGCCCGCGCAGCGCCTGCTGCAGGCGATCGAAGAGCAGCAGCCGGTTGGGCAGACCCGTGAGGGCATCGTGCTGGGCGAGGTGGGCCATCCGCGCCGCCAGCGCTTCGGCCGCAGCGAGCCGGCGTCGGGCAGCATCCATCGCGAGCGGCGTGACCATGCGAAGTGGCGCCGACCGCGGACGGCGCATCGCGCCGGCAATCCGCGGCGCGCCAGGCTGGGCGCCGGCAGCGGGGGGGCCGTGCCGCCGGGGCGTGCCTCAGGCTGCCGATCATCCCGCATTCTCGCCGGGCGCTTGAGCCGCCCTGAAACGCCGCCCGCCGGACATCGGCGCACGAGATCAGGCTAGCGCGCATCCGACGGCGCGGGTGTGCGCCGCCTCAGTCGGAGCGGCGATCGGGCTGGCCGGATTCAGGCCGATGGGTCGAGACCGAGATCCTCCTGCTCGGCCGGACCCGAACCCGGCACGCCTGGCGGCGGTCGCCGCCCGCGGCTGTGGAGCAGGCCGAGCTGGACACGCAGGGCATTGGCCTCGCCGATGGCGCGCGCGGTGTCGCGCTGGGCGGCCGCGAGTTCGGCCCGCATCTCCTGCATCGCCTGCCCGCTCTCGCGCAGCATCTCGGACATCGATGCGAAACGGCCCTGGGTGGTCGCGAGCTCGCGCGTCGATTCGCGGTCGCGCACCATCGCGGTGGCGAGCGATTGCTCGAGCGCGGGCACGCGCTGCCGCAGGCTCTCGAGCTCGGCGCGCATGGCATCGGCATCGCGGCGCGACCGCTCGGCCGCCTCGGCGGCCGCATCTGCCGCTGCGCGCGCTTCGGCGCGCAGGCTTTCCAGTTCGGCTTCGGCCCGGTCGGACGCGCGCTTCCAGAGTTCGGCCAGCAGTTCGCCGCCGAGATCGACGAACTCGGATGGAATGCCGGGATGAGAAAGGCGGACCCGCGAGCGGTCGCGCAGGTCCTGCCAGAACCCCCGCAGCACCTCGGCCGGAGTGCCCATGCTTCCGCGACGCACCAGCTGATAGAGACGATTGGCAGTGGGCGTCACGCCGTGCCGGAAGAACAGCAGCGCGCAAACCTCACGATACAGTTCGCGCGTGTCGCCGATGCGTTGCTTCAGGTCGGCGATCTCTTGTTGCAGCGCAGCGGTATCATCGGGTTTCATAAAATTCCTTGATAATACGTCGTATTATTGCAGATATCCTCTGCGACAGGCATCTCCTCTGTCTCCGTTGTCCGATTTCGAGCCCCCCTCCGCCGCCGCACTGGCCCGCCTGCTCACCCGGGCCAGCGCGCAGGCTCGTGCCCGGATGGCTGGCGGTGCACCGCACCAGACGCCTTGCTGGCTGCTCTGCTCCCCGATCGACGGGCCGCTGTTGCCAGCGCTGCTCCTGGCCATGCGGGAACCGGAGTGCGGGGTCGAAGACTGCGTCATCGTGCCCGACCCCTGGCCCGACGCCGCGGCGCTGCGCCGCCTCGCCGACCATGCGCGGGCTACCGGTAACGGCGACGCCGCCCGCCTCGCGGCCCAGTGGCCAACCGCCCTGCCCGGGCTTCATCGCCGGGTCTTCGCGGCGCCTTCCGATCGGGACGCCGGCCCGGCCGAACTCGTCCCGCCAGCCCGCCTGCGAATCCTGATCGCCTGTGGCGATACCGTCACCATGCTCGCGCGCCTCGATGTGCGGGCCGACCTGCTGATCCTGGCCACCGCCCCCGACCGATCCATCCCGGCCCTTGAAGGCCGGATCCAGGCGATTGCCCGGCTGGCCCGGCCCGGCGCAGCCGTGCTGCTGCCACGGGGTGTCGCGGCCAACTCCGCGATGCTGGGCCGCGCCAGCCTGCGCGT
>JBILUW010000112.1:0-11679 GCA_044370795.1 Burkholderiaceae bacterium | reverse complement strand
CAGTCCGCCGAAACGCACCGGGCGCATCGCGATGCCGTGGCGCGGCACCAGCGTGGCTTCCATGCCGGCGGGGTTGCCCATCCAGACGGCCTGCCAGCCGCGACGGCGCATCTCGTGGGCGACCGCCAGGCCCGGCATCACGTGGCCGCCCGTGCCGCCGGCCATGATCAGGATGGTGCGGCTCACTTGGCCCCCCGCATCAGGCGGCGATTCTCGAAGTCGACCCGCGCGAGCAGCGCGATGGCCACGCAGTTGACCAGCAGGCCGGTGCCGCCGTAGCTCATCAGCGGCAGGGTCAGGCCCTTGGTCGGCAGCAGGCCGAGGTTCACGCCCATGTTGATGAAGGCCTGGATGCCCAGCCACAGGGCGATGCCCTTGGCGACCAGGCCGGCGAAGACCCGGTCGAGCGCGATCGCCTGACGGCCGATCTCGAAGGCGCGGCGCACGATCCAGTAGAAGAGGACGATCACCACCATCACGCCGACCAGACCCAGTTCCTCGCCGATGACGGCCAGCAGGAAGTCGGTATGCGCCTCGGGCAGGTAGTGCAGCTTCTCGATCGAGCCGCCCAGGCCCACGCCGAAGATCTCGCCGCGGCCGAAGGCGATCAGCGAGTGCGTGAGCTGGTAGCCCTTGCCCAGTGGATCGGCGAACGGATCGAGGTAGGCGAAGATGCGCTCGCGCCGCCAGGGCGAGAGCGCGATCAGCATGCCGAAGGTCAGGCCGAGCACGCCGATGAGGCCGACGAACAGCCGCCCGCTGACCCCGCCCAGGAACAGCATCCCCATCGCGATCGCGCAGATCACGACGAAGGCGCCGAGGTCGGGTTCGAGCAGCAGCAGCACGCCGATCAGCGACATCACCGAGCCGATGGGGCCGAACCCGCGCGAGACCATCCGCATGCGGTCCTGCCTTCGGACGATGTAGTTGGCCGCGTACAGCACCACGAAGAGCTTCATCAGCTCCGAGGGCTGCACGCTGATCGGCCCGAGGCTCAGCCAGCGGCGCGCGCCGAGCACCACCTTGCCGATGCCGGGGATCAGGACGATCACGAGCAGCACCAGACCGCCGATGAACATGTAGGGCGCCAGCCGCTCCCAGACGCGCAGCGGCGTGGCGAAGGCGATCAGCGCCGCACCGATGCCCACGCACATGAAGAGCGCGTGCCGCGTGACGAAGTGCGTCGCCTTGTAGGCCGCGAAGCGCGGCGACTCGGGCAGCGCGATCGAGGCGGAATAGACCATGACCAGGCCCAGGGCGAGCAACGAGGCCACCACCCAGAGCAGCGCGTGATCGACGATGGACGGCGGGGCGCCGTCGGCGGCTCGCGCCGGCGCGCGCCGCCGCCACGGCAGGCGCAGGCTCAGCACGGCACACCCGTCTCGTCGGCGATGGCGCGCACCGCGGCGGCGAAGACCTCGGCGCGATGCGCGTAGTCGCGGAACATGTCCCAGCTCGCGCAGGCGGGCGACAGCAGCACCGCGTCGCCGAGCCGCGCCTGGGCATGCGCCTGCGCCACGGCGTCCTCGAGCGAGACGCAGTCGTGCAGCGGCACCCCGGTGTCGGCGAGCGCCGCACGCAGCAGCGCGCCATCGCGCCCGATCAGGAACACGGCACGGGCGTGCGCGCGCACCGCTGCGGCCAGCGGCGAGAAGTCCTGACCCTTGCCATCGCCGCCCGCGATCAGCAGGCAGCGCTTGCCCAGACCCGAGAGCGCTGCCACCGTGGCGCCGACATTGGTGCCCTTGCTGTCGTCGTAGTACTCGACGTCCTGGATCACCGCGACCAGCTGGCAGCGATGAGGCTCGCCCTCGAAGGCGCGCAGCCCGTGGAGCAGGCGGGCCATCGGCAGGCCAAGGGCGCCGGCGATCGCCAGCGCGGCGAGCGCATTGCCGTGGTTGTGCGCACCCCGGATGCGCAGCGCGTCGGCCGGCATCAGCCGGGTCAGCCTCGGCGGGGCCGGCGCGCGGCGACGCCGCGGGCTTCCGGGCGGCTCCTCGCCGGGAACGGCGGCCGAGAGCCAGCGCAGCCCGCCCTCGTGGACGATGCCGAAGTCGCCAGCCGCCTCGGGGGGCGCCATGCCGAAGCTCAGGTGCGCGGCAATCGCCGCCGGAGGCTCGGTCAGGGGATCGTCACGGTTCCAGACGATCGCGCCGGCGCCCCGCCAGATCCGCCGCTTGGCGGCGGCATAGCTCGCCATCGTGGCGTGCCAGTCGAGATGGTCCTGGCTGATGTTCAGAAAGGCGGCCACGTCGGGCACGAGACTGTCGGTCAGCGCCAGCTGGAAGCTCGAGAGTTCGAGCACCCAGACCTGGGGCAGGCGGGCCGGGTCGGGCAGTTCGCCGCACGCCACGAGCGCTGCGCGCAACGCGTCGAGCGCGGCGGGCGCGATGTTCCCGGCGACCGCGACCCGCAGGCCGGCCTCCTCGCACAGGTGACCCACCAGGCGCGTGGTGGTGGTCTTGCCGTTGGTGCCGGTGATCGCCGCCACCTGCGGCGCGTAGCCCTGACCACGCAGGTCGGCCAGCGCCTGCGCGAAGAGTTCGATCTCGCCGGCGACCGGCACGCCGCGGGCGGCGGCCGCGCTGTACAGGGCGGCGCTCTCGCCGAGCTCGATCGACAGGCCGGGGCTCCAGGCGAGCAGGTCGACGCCCTCGAGCGGCACCTCGGGGAGCGGGCAGCTGACGAACTCGACAGCGGGCAGATCACGACGCAGCTCGGCCAGCCGTGGCGGCGCCGCGCGGCTGTCGGCGACGCTGACCGTGGCGCCGCGAAACTGCGCCCAGCGCACCATGGCCAGCCCGGACTCGCCCAGGCCGACGACGCGCACATGGCGGCCGGCGAGGTCGAAGAGCTGGAGCTGGTCGGGCATCGCGCTCACCGCAGCTTCAGGGTGGACAGGCCGAACAGCACCAGCATCATCGTGACGATCCAGAACCGCACGACGACCTGGCTCTCCTTGACGCCGCCGACCTCGAAGTGGTGGTGCAGCGGGGCCATCCGGAAGATCCGCCGGCCCTCGCCGTAGCGGCGCTTCGTGTACTTGAACCAGCCGACCTGCAGCATCACCGACACGGTCTCGGCCACGAAGACGCCGCCCATGATGAACAGCACGATCTCCTGGCGCACCACCACCGCCACCGTCCCGAGCGCGCCACCGAGCGCCAGCGCGCCGACGTCGCCCATGAAGACCTGCGCCGGGTAGGCGTTGAACCAGAGGAAGGCCAGGCCGGCGCCGGCGATCGCGCCGCAGAACACGGTAAGTTCGCCCGCGCCGGGCACGTAGGGGATCAGCAGATACTTCGCGAACACCGAGTTGCCGGTCACGTAGGCGAAGACGCCGAGCGCCGAGCCGACCAGCACGGCCGGCATGATCGCCAGCCCGTCGGCGCCGTCGGTCAGGTTGACCGCGTTGCTGGTGCCGACGATGACGAGGAACGACAGGACGATGAAGCCGAACACGCCCAGCGGGTAGGCGACATCCTTGAAGAACGGCACGATCAGGTCGGCCCGCTGCGGCAGGTCGAGGGCGAACCCGGCATCGATCCACTGCCGGAAGAACTCGAGCGCCTGCGCGTTGGACTGCGCCGGCACGGCGAAGGCCAGCCAGAGCGCCGCGGCCAGTCCGATCAGCGACTGCCAGAAGAACTTCTCGCGCGCGGGCATGCCGCGGGGGTCGCGGTGCACGACCTTGCGCCAGTCATCGACCCAGCCGATCGCGCCAAAGCCCAGGGTGACGATCAGCACTACCCACACGAATCGGTTCGACAGGTCGGCCCACAGCAGCGTGGCCGTGCCGATGGCCACCAGGATCAGTGCGCCACCCATGGTCGGCGTACCCGTCTTGGCCAGGTGCGTGCGCGGACCGTCGTCGCGCACCGCCTGGCCGATCTTGAGCTCGGCGAGCTTGCGGATCAGCATCGGCCCGGCGAGCAGGCCGATCGCCAGCGCGGTCAGGGTGGCCAGCACCGCGCGCAGCGTGATGTAGTTGAAGACCGAGAAGCCGCGCACGTCGCGCGCCAGCCACTGGGCGAGTTCGAGCAGCACCTAGTGCCCTCCCGCCGCGGCGCCGGCCGGGGCAAGCGCCGCGACCACCCGCTCCATCCGCATGAAGCGCGAGCCCTTGACCAGCAGCGTCACGCCCGGACGTGCGAGGGCGGCGACCCGCGCGAGCAGCGGCTCGATCGCATCGTAGGCCTCGAAGCCGGCCGCGCCGGCGGCCCGGATGGCGCGCGTGGTGGCTGCGCCCAGCCCGAGCAGGTGATCGACGCCGCGCTGCGCGGCATAGCCGATCACCTCGTCGTGATAGCGCTCGCCGTGCTCGCCGACCTCGCCCATGTCGCCCAGCACCAGCACCCGCGGCCGCGGCGCGGCCGCGAGCACGTCGATTGCGGCGCGCACCGAATCGGGATTCGCGTTGTAGCTGTCGTCGATCAGGGTCGCGCCGCTCGCGCACGGCACCCGGGCCATCCGGCCGCCAACCGGCCGGAAGGCCGCCAGCCCCGCGGCGATCACGTCGGGCTCGATGCCGGCGGCCAGCGCGCAGGCCGCGGCGGCCAGGGCGTTGCGCACGTTGTGCGCGCCGTCGATCGCCAGCGCGACCGGGATCTCACGGCCGCCGACCCGGATCACGAAGCCCCCGGGAATGGCATCCGGCGCAGCCGCCACGTCGCATTCGGCGGTCTGTCCGAACCCGATGCAGCGCCGGCCACCGGCGAGGTCGCGCCACAACGGGGCGTGCGGATCGTCGGCAGGAAACACCGCCACCCCGTCGGCCGGCAGCGCCGTGATCGCCGCGCCGTTCTCGATCGCGGTGGCCCGTACCGTCCCGAGGAACTCCTGATGCTCGCGCTGCGCGTTGTTGACCAGCGCGACGGTGGGCGCGGCGATGCCGGCGATCCAGGCGATCTCGCCAGGATGGTTCATGCCGAGCTCGATCACCGCGGCGCGGTGGGCTGCCGACAGCCGCAGTACGGTGGCCGGTACGCCGATCTCGTTGTTGAGGTTGCCCTCGGTGGCCAGGCGCGCCGGCTCGCCGCAGGCCTGCGCGAGGATGGCGGCGAGCATCTCCTTGACCGTGGTCTTGCCGTTGCTGCCCGTGACCGCGATGACCGGCAGCGAGAACCGGCGCCGCCAGCCGGCCGCGATCTCGCCGTAGGCGCGCCGGGTGTCGCCGACCAGCAGAGCGGGCTCGCGCAGACCCGCGACCGGCCGCTCGACGAGCACCGCGGCCGCACCGGCCTGAAAGGCCGCGGCCACGAAACCGTGGCCGTCGAAGCGCTCGCCGCGCAGTGCCACGAACAGACACCCGGGCACGACGGCGCGGCTGTCGGTGCACACCGAGGTGATCCGCGTCGCGCCGTTGCCGAGCAGGCGGCCCGCCGACAGCCAGGCGAGCGCCTCGTCGAGCTCAAACATCGGGAATCCTCGAGGCGAGTTCGGCATCGCGCAGGACGGTCTCCTCGCGCGCCCGACGATCGAGGGCGCGCGCAGCATGCTCGAGGTCGCTGAACGGCAGCCGCTGCCCGCGCACCTCCTGCGTGCTCTCGTGCCCCTTGCCGGCGATCAGGATCACGTCGTCACGACCAGCGCCGGCAAGCGCCAGCTCGATCGCCCGCGCCCGGTCGAGTTCGGTCGCGTAGGGCTCGCGAATCAGGCCGGCCCGGATGTCGGAGACGATCCGGAACGGCTCCTCGGAGCGCGGATTGTCCGATGTGATGACCAGCCGGTCGGCTCCGCGCTGCGCGACGTGACCCATCAGCGGGCGCTTGCCGGCATCGCGGTCGCCGCCGGCGCCGAACACGCACCACAGCGCGCCGCCGCGCGCCATCGCGACCGGTCGCAGCGCCTCGAGGGCGCCGGCCAGCGCGTCAGGGGTGTGCGCGTAGTCGATGACCGCCAGCGGTCCGCCCGGATGCCCCAGGCGCTGCATCCGCCCGACGACCGGCTCGAGGCGGGAGAGCCGCGCGACCACGTCGCTGAAAGCCATGCCGAGCCCCAGCCAGCAGGCCGCGGTTGACAGCGCGTTGGCGACGTTGAAGCGGCCGAGCAGCGCCAGACGCAGATCGGCCCGGCCGAAATCGCCGCCCAGCGACAGCGCGATGCCCGACGCGTCCTCGACGACGCGCTCGGCGATCAGCACGGCATCGCCGCGGGCACCGTGGCTGCCCGGCGATTCACCGTGCACGATGCGCAGCACCGGCGCCGGACGGTGCACCGAGTCGAGCGCCGCCAGGAACTGCGGGCTTGCCGGATCGTCACCATTGACGGCGACCGCGCGCAGCGTCGGCCAGGCGAACAGCCGGGCCTTGGCCACCGCGTACGCTTCCATCGAACCGTGGTAGTCGAGGTGGTCGCGGCTGAGGTTGGTGAACGCGGCGACCTCGATCGGCGTGCCGTTCAGGCGCAGCTGATCGAGACCGATCGACGAGGCTTCCATCGCGACGCTGCGCGCGCCCTTCGCGACGAAGCCGGCGAGCGCGCGCTGCAGAGCCAGCGCGTCGGGCGTGGTCAGGCCGCCGCTGTCGGGCTCGATGGGACGGCCATCGACCTGCAGCCCGGCACCCAGAGTCCCGACGACCCCCGAGGGCCTGCCGGGAGCGGCAAGGCCGCGGGCCACCCAGTGGGATACGCTGGTCTTGCCGTTGGTGCCGGTGACCGCGATCACCCTCAGGCGGTCGACCGCGCGTCGATGGAAGACGGCGGCAATCGGTCCGGCGAGCGCGGCCAGGTCGCGAACCGGCAACGCGATGACGCCGTCGGCCAGCGAGGGCACGGCATCGCCGGCCTCATGCAGAACGGCAACCGCCCCGCGGGCGATCGCATCGGCGATGTAGGCGCGGCCGTCCGTCTGGCGTCCGGGCCAGGCGAGGAAGGCGTCGCCCGGGCGAACCTCCCGGCTGTCGGCGATCAGCGCGGCCTCGGGGCGCAGTCGGGCGCGCAGCCACTGCCCGAGGGCGCCGGCGAGAGCCTCGTCCCAGCGGGTCTCGATCACCGGATCGAGGAAGGCGGGCAAGGCGCTCATGTTTCCTCCGCGACCGGCTCGGCTGGAATCACGCGATTGGCCTTGGGCGCGTCGGGCGCCACCCGCAGCGCCCGCAGCGCATCGCCGGCGATGCGCGAGAAGATCGGCGCCGCCACCTGCCCGCCGTAGTGCTGGCCCGCGGAGGGTTCGTCGATCATCACGGCGATCACGATGCGCGGATCGGAGACCGGCGCGAAGCCGACGAACGAGGCCACGTACTTGCTGACGTAGCGGCCGTTCTCGATCTTGTGCGCGGTGCCGGTCTTGCCGGCGACCCGGTAGCCCGCGACCTGCGCCTTGGGCGCGGTCCCGCCGGGGCCGGCGGCCATCTCGAGCATGCGGCGCACCGCCTGGGCCGTCGCGGGCTCGATCACCTTGACGCCGGCGGCCGGCTCGTCGACCCGCAGCATGGTCAGCGGCACCATATCGCCGTCGCGGGCGAAGACGGTATACGCACGGGCCATCTGGATCAGCGACACCGAGATGCCGTGCCCGTAGGCCATGGTCGCCTGATTGATCGGCCGCCACTGCTTGGGCGGCATCACGCGGCCGGCGACGGCCCCCGGGAAGCCCAGGTCGGGCGCCGAGCCGAAGCCCACCGCGGTGAACAGGTTCCACATCGTCTCGGGCGCGATGGCGAGCGCCATCTTGACCGTGCCGACGTTGGAGGACTTCTGCAGCACCTCCTCGACCGTGAGCGCACCGTAGGCGTGGACATCGCCGATGGTGGCCGTGCCTATGGTCATCCTGCCGGGCGCGGTCTGGATCACGGTCTGGGGCGTGAAGCGGCCCGACTCGAGCGCGAGCGCGGTCGTGAACGGCTTCATCGTCGAGCCCGGCTCGAAGGTGTCGGTGATGACGCGGTTGCGCAGTTGCGCGCCCGACAGCTGGCCGCGCTCGTTGGGGTTGTAGGTGGGCAGATTGGCGAGCGCGAGCACCTCGCCCGAGCGCACGTCGAGCACCACCACCGCGCCGGCGCGGGCCCGGTGCTCGCGGATCGCGTCGCGCAGCGCCGAGTGGGCGTGGAACTGGATCTTCGCGTCGATCGACAGCTGCAGATCGCGTCCGTCCATCGGCTCGCGCAGCGTGCCCACGTCCTCGATCACCTGACCGAAGTTGTTGCGCAGCACCCGCCGGCTGCCGGGACGGCCGGCAAGCTCCTGCTCGCGCGCGAGCTCGATGCCTTCCTGGCCGGCGTCCTCGACGTTGGTGAAGCCCACGACATGGGCCAGCGCCTCGCCCTCCGGGTAGTAGCGCTTGTACTCGCGGCGCTGGTGGATGCCCGGGATCGCGAGCTCGCGGACCTTCTCGGCGACGTCGGCCTCGACCTGACGCTTCAGGTACACGAAGGTCTTGCCGGGGGCGACAACGCGCCGCTCGAGCTCGGGCACGGGAACCTGCAGCAGCTTCGAGAGTTCGGCAAGCTGCGCCGGAGTGGCGCGCACGTCCTCGGGAGAAGCCCAGACGGCGCGCGCCGGCAGGCTCGAGGCGAGCACCTGTCCGTTGCGATCGAGGACCTTGCCCCGCGAGGCCGGCAGCTCGATCGTGCGGCCGTAGCGTGATTCGCCCTGGCGCTGCAGGAAGTCGGTGCGGACCAGCTGCAGCCAGAGCGCGCGGCCGACGAGCATCAGGAAGCCGATGGCGACCAGCAGCATCAGCAGCCGCGAGCGGTACGCGGGCAGCTTCACCCGCAACAGCGGGTTCGGAGCGTACGGAACGCTGCGGCTCACCGGCGCGCCTCCCGGGCACGAGCCTGGGCGAGCACGTCGATGCTCATGTGCAGCGTGCGGTCGGCGGTGGGCGGCTGCATGCCGAGATCACGGCGAGCCTTCGCGTCGATCAGCGACGACTTGGCCAGACCGGTCTGCTCGAGCTGCAGCTGGTCCCACTGGACCTCGAGCTGCTGGGCGCGAGCGTGGGCGCGCTCCACGTCGATGAACAGCCGCCGCGCTCGGTGCTGCGAAGTGACCAGCCCGAAGGCGCACGCCAGCAGCAGGACGCCGATCACGATGTTCACGCGGGTCACCGGGCGGCCTGCGTGTCGGCGATCCGCTCGGCCACGCGCAGCACCGCCGAGCGCGCGCGCGGATTGGCCGCGCACTCCGCGGCCGAGGGCAGCACGCGCGCGACGGAGCGCAGCCGTACGCGCACGCCGGCCGCCACGCCGCCGCGCACCGGGTCGCGGGGCGCGTCGCGACCGCTCTCGCGCGCGATGAAGCGCTTGACCAGCCGGTCTTCCAGAGAGTGAAAGCTGATCACCGCGAGACGTCCGCCGGGGCGCAGGCAGCCGACAGCCGCATTCAGCCCGTCCGTGAGCTCCTCGAGCTCACGATTGACGTGAATCCGTACAGCCTGAAAGGTGCGGGTGGCCGGGTCCTTGCCCGCCTCCGGCTTCGCGCGGCGGCTGCGGACGACCCCCGCCACGAGGCCGGCAAGCTCGCCGGTGGTCCGTAGCGCGGCGTCGCCACGCTCCCGGCGGCGAGCAGCAATCGCCTTTGCAATCGAAACAGCAAACCGTTCTTCCCCATAGTCCCTCACCACTTCGGCGATAGCCGATTCACTGGCCGTCAGCAGCCATTGCCGGGCGCTGACCCCAGTGCCCGGATCCATCCGCATGTCGAGCGGACCGTCATGACGGAAACTGAACCCGCGCGCCGGATCGTCGAGCTGCGGGGAGGACACGCCCAGATCGAGCAGCACGCCATCGACCTGCGCATGGCCATGCGACTCGGCCACCTGCGCGAGCCGCGAGAAAGGCGCTTGCTCGATCGCGAAACGCGGGTCGGCGGCGTCGCGGGCCCACTGGCGCGCGGCCTCGACGGCCTCGGGATCGCGATCGAGGGCAAGCAGCCGGCCGCCGGCGCCCAGACGCGCGAAGATGGCCCCGCTGTGGCCGCCGCGGCCGTAGGTGCCGTCGACGTACACGCCGTCAGCACGGATCGCGAGCGCATCGACGGCTTCGTCGAGCAGGACCGGTACGTGCCCCGGCTTGGCCGCATCCGGCATCAACCCGCTTCGCCCTGGAAGGAGAAGTTGGCCAGGGCCTCGGGCAGGCCGCCGGCGATCGCCTGGTTCTCCTGCTCCTCGAGCGCCTTCGGATCCCAGATCTCGAAGTAGTGCTGCAGGCCGACGAGCATGACCTTCTGCTCGACCCGCAGGCCCGCGGCCTCACGCAGTTCGGGCGCCACCAGGATGCGCCCGGCGGCGTCCATCTCGATGTCGCTGGCGCTGCCCAGGAAGATCCGCTGCCACGCGCGCGCGGCGAAGGGCCAGGCGGCGATTTCCTGGCGTTTGCGCTCCCAGGTGGCGCGCGGCAGCAGCAGCAGGCAGCCGTCGGGATGACGGGTGAGCGTGAGCCGCCCCTCGTGCAGCACCTGGAGGATGTCGCGCTGACGCGCGGGCACGGTGAGCCGGCCCTTCGAGTCCAACGTCAACGCGAAACGTCCCTGGAGCATGGAATGCGGGGTGACGACTCATCGTTGAGCCTGCTCACCCACTTCTCACCACAAAATCACACGATCCCCCACTGTAGTGACGAAAGCGAAACGGGTCAAGCCAATACCCTGTTTTTCCAATCAGGACAATGACTTACCAGGAACGAACGGAAAGTGGCGCCGAACCGGCGGCGAATCGACGACGCTGAAGAACTGGCCAACCGCACCATCTTGGGGCGCCGGGCCGGGCTGGCGGTGGGGCGCGGTGGGGAAAGCGCGGATTCGGCCTGCCGGCGGGGGCAGCCGGCAGGAAGTGCGGAGCGGGCCTGTAGGCCGGATTCTGTGCGCCGGTTTCCCGGCGTGACGATCATTCGTCTGGGCGGCCGGTTGCCCGGCCGCTCTAGCCACCTACCCGCACGCTCGGGCGGACCACCCTGCCCGGCGTGAGCCGGATCGCGTGCCTATTCGGTGTTGCTCCGGGTGGGGTTTGGCATGCCGGCGATGTCGCCATCGCCGCGGTGAGCTCTTACCTCGCCATTTCACCCTTGCCGGCCCCGAGGGGCTTAGGCGGTGTCTTTCTGTTCCACTTTCCGTCGCCTTGGGCCTTGCGGCTTGCTGCGCCTGGCCGTTAGCCAGCACCCCGTCCTGTGGAGTCCGGACCTTCCTCCGGGTTGCCCCGGCGACCGTCCGGCCCGCTCCGCGCGGCTGATTGTACGCCTGCGGGCCGCACCGCCTGGCCAGCCATCGGGGGACAGACCATGGCCGGGCCGGGCGGATGATCAGGCGGACAGCCGGATCGCCCCGGGGTTGTCCTCGACGTAGGCCCGCACGATGGCGTCGACGTCGGCATCGGCCTCGAAACCCATGGCCAGCGCGCGGCGGGTGTCGAAGCGCGCCGCCCAGGTGCGAACCAGGGCGATCACGGCCGGATCGGGATCGTGGCGAACCAGCCCCGCCGCGGCATCGCCGCCGACGCGCCGCAACGCGGCGAGTTCGTCGTGCATCGACGCGACCAGCCCTGGCAGGTTGAGCACGCGGTTCCAGCCCCAGGCGCTCTCGGGCAGCTCGAGGGCCCGCAGGAACATGCGCACCACCGCGCGCGGCGATGCCATCCACATTTCGGTGGCCGGATCGACCGGCAGTCGCGCGGGCTGCCCGGCGAGCGGCTCGCGGATGATGCCCGAGGCGAACCCGGAGGCCGCGCCGTTGGGCCGCCCCGGG
>JBILUW010000111.1:0-11707 GCA_044370795.1 Burkholderiaceae bacterium | reverse complement strand
ACGCGGAGCTGCAGGCCTTGGGCGAAGACGCCACCGATGCGGACCGCGCACGCGTGCGTGC
Source organism: Burkholderiaceae bacterium (assembly GCA_044370795.1). Classification (GTDB taxonomy): domain Bacteria; phylum Pseudomonadota; class Gammaproteobacteria; order Burkholderiales; family Burkholderiaceae_E; genus Quisquiliibacterium. The sequence continues at coordinate 11,646 of JBILUW010000111.1, read as the reverse complement.
CGAATGGCAGGCGCGTCACGACCAGGTGCTGCAGGCCGGTGGTCTGCACATCATCGGCACCGAGCGCCACGAAAGCCGCCGAATCGACAACCAGCTGCGCGGTCGCTCGGGCCGGCAGGGCGACCCGGGCTCGTCGCGCTTCTACCTGTCGATGGACGACCCGCTGCTCCGGATCTTCGCCGGCGATCGCCTGAAGGCGATCATGGACCGGCTGAAGCTGCCCGAGGGCGAGCCGATCGAGGCGGGCATGGTCACCCGGTCGATCGAGAGCGCGCAGCGCAAGGTCGAGGCGCGCAACTTCGACATCCGCAAGCAGTTGCTCGAGTACGACGACGTCGCCAACGACCAGCGCAAGGTGGTCTACGCCGACCGCAACGCGCTGCTCGACACCGACGACTTCGCCGAGCGGGTCACCGAACTGCGCCAACGGGTATTCACCGACCTGTTCCGTCAGCACGTCCCGCCCGAGACCATCGAGGAGCAATGGGACGTCCCCGGCCTGCAGAGCGTGCTGCGCACCGAGTGGCAGCTCGAGGTTCCGCTCGACACCATGGCCGCCGACTCCACCGATGAGCAGATGCTCGCCGCGGTCCTGAAGGCCGCCGACGATCACTACGTCGCCAAGGTCGATGCGGTCGGGCGCGAGACCTTCGCAAGCTTCGAGCGCTCCGTGATGCTGCAGGCCCTCGACCAGCACTGGCGCGAGCACCTGTCGGCGCTCGACTACCTGCGCCAGGGCATCCACCTGCGCGGCTACGCGCAGAAGAACCCGAAGCAGGAGTACAAGCGCGAGTCCTTCGAGCTGTTCTCGCTGATGCAGGAGCGGGTACGCAACGACGTCACCCGCGTGCTGATGACGGTGCGCATCCAGAGCCCCGAGGACGCGCAGCAGGCCGAGCGCACGATCGAGCAGCAGCTCGCCCGCGACCAGGACCGCGCCAACTTCACGCACGCCGACTTCGCGCAGGCGGCGGCGGCAGCCGAATCGGCCGACGCCGAGTCGATCGCGCTGGCGCTGCAGCAGGCGCCGGCGCCCGAAGAGCCTCAGGGCCAGCAGCCGCTGCGCCGCTTCGGTGCCAAGATCGGCCGCAACGACCCCTGCCCCTGCGGTTCCGGCAAGAAGTACAAGGCCTGCCACGGCCGTCTGGCCTGAGCGCAGGCGCCAGTTCGGGCGGGTCTTCCCGCATGGTCTACACCCTGCACCGCGGGGCGGCGCCGCTGCTGGTGTCCATCCCGCACCTGGGGCTGGCGCTGCCGCCCGACTGCGCCGCCGGGATGGCCGAGGTCGCGCGCCTGCAGCGCGATGCCGACTGGCATCTCGACCGCCTCTACGACTTCGCGCGCGAGCTCGGCGCCTCCGTGATCGCCGCGCAGGTGTCGCGCTACGTGGTCGACCTCAACCGGCCGCCCGGCGGCGAGAGCCTCTACCCCGGTCAGACCACCACCGGGCTGTTCCCGACCGAGACCTTCCGCGGCGAGCCGCTCTACCGCCCGGGCTGCGAGCCCGACGACGCCGAGCGCGCGCGGCGGCTGCGGCGCTACTGGCAGCCCTACCACGACGCGCTGGCGGCCGAGCTCGCGCGGCTGCGCGCCGCCCACGGCGCGGTGCTGCTGTGGGAGGCCCATTCGATCGCCGGCGAGCTGCCGCGCCTGTTCGATGGCGAGCTGCCGGCGCTGAACTTCGGCACCAACGAGGGTCGCAGCTGCGGGGCCGACCTGTGCGCGGCCGCGCTCGCGCCGGCGCGGGGCTCGGCCTACAGCCAGGTCCTCAACGGCCGCTTCAAGGGCGGCTACATCACCCGCCGCTACGGCGACCCGGCAGCCGGCGTGCACGCGATCCAGCTCGAGATGGCGCAGCGCGTCTACATGCAGGAGGAGCCGCCCTTCGCGTACGCGCCCGCCCTCGCGGCGCAGGTGCAGCCGCTGCTGCGCGCCATGCTCGAGGCCGGCGTGGGCGCCGCGCGCGAGCTCGGGCGCACCGCGCGGGGCTGAGCCAGGGCTGAGCCAGGGCGCGCGCCGCGTCTCGCGGCCGTGGCCCGTCGGCAGCCGCAGCCCGCGCTGGCGTAAGCCGATGCACGCGCGCGGCGACTCAGTCGGATGTCCTCCGGTCCCCTGCTCGCCATCGCCGCGCTCATCGCGGCCAGCGCCTTCTTCTCGCTGGCCGAGATCTCGCTGGCCGCCGCCCGCCCGACCCGCCTGCGCCAGCTCGCCGGGCAGGGCGACGAGCGCGCGCGCCGGGTGCTCGCGCTGCGCGAGCATCCCGGCCACTTCTTCACCGCGGTGCAGATCGGCCTGAACGGTGTGGCCATCCTTGGCGGCATTGTCGGCGACCATGCGCTCTCGCCCTTCGTCACCGCCGCGCTGCGCCCCGTCTACGACGGCGCGTACCTCGAGACCATCGGCTTTCTGGTCTCGTTCGTCGCGGTCGCTTCGGCCTTCGTGCTGTTCGCCGATCTGGTGCCCAAGCGCTATGCGATGGCGCGGCCCGAAGCGGTCGCGCTCGCGCTGGTGGGCCCGATGCAGCTGTGCGTGCGCGTGGGCTCCCCGCTGGTGCGCCTGTTCGACGCGCTGGCCAGCCGCTGCTTCCGGCTGCTGCGCCTGCCCAGCGCGCGCAGCGACGAGGTGACCGCCGCCGACATCGTCGCGATGGCCGAGGCGGGCGCGCAGTCGGGGCGGCTGCTGCGCCAGGAGCAGCAGATGATCCGCAACGTCTTCGAGCTCGACGCGCGCGCCGTCCCCTCGGCGATGACGCCGCGCGACGCGATCGTGTTCCTCGCGCTGTCCGAGACCGACGAGAGCATCCGCGCCAAGGTGGCGGCCAGCCCGCACGGCAAGTTCCCGGTGTGCAGCGACGGCATCGACACGGCCATCGGCTACGTCGGCTGGAAGGACATCCTGCGCCGCGTGCTCGAGGGCCGGCCGTTGTCGCTGCGCGCCGATCCCATCGTGCGCAACCTGCTGGTGCTCCCTGACACGCTGACGCTGTTCGAGGCGCTCGAGCGCTTTCGCGACGCGAAGGAGGACTTCGCGCTTGTAGTCAACGAATATGCGCTGGTCGTGGGCCTGCTCACCCTCGAGGACGTGATCAGCACCGTGATGGGCGAGCTGGCCGCGCCCTCGGCCGAGGAGATGATCGTGCGCCGCGACGAGCGCTCGTGGCTGGTCGATGGCGCCACCCCGATCGACGATGTCGCGGCGGCGCTGGGCATCGACGGCTTCGAAGGCTGGGAGAACTTCGACACCATCGCCGGCTTCATCATGTACTCGCTGCGCAAGCTGCCGCGGCGCACCGACGCGGTCAGCTGGGCCGGCTGGAAGTTCGAGGTCGTCGACATCGAGCAGTTCCGCATCAACCAGGTGCTGGTCACGCGCGAGGCCGGGCCGTGACCGGCAACCTCGCCGATCCTTTCCCCGCCGTCCGCGGATCTGCCGCGGCCGACGGCAAGGTCTCTCGCCACCCTTTGCCTAGCAGGGGGTATCTCCTTTTCCCTATCCTCGCGCTCGCTCGTGGGTGTGACGCGCGGCGCGGGGCCGGTTGTCGGCCGCGTCGCCGTCCGCAGCCTGGGTCGCGCCGATGCGGGCGCATCAGCACGCCGCCTGCCGCGGCTTTCGTGGAGGTGTCGTGATCGAGGTCCGCAACGTGGTCAAGCGCTTCGGCGGGGTGCTGGCCGTCGATGGCTGCACGCTCGACGTCGCCCCCGGTTCCATGACCGGCCTGATCGGTCCCAACGGCGCCGGCAAGACCACCCTCTTCAACCTGATCGCGGGCTTCTTCCCGCCCACCTCGGGCAGCATCGTGCTCGGCGGTCGCGACGTCACCGGCCGGCGCACCGACGAACTGTTCCACCTCGGGCTGGCCCGCACCTTCCAGATCCCGCACGAGTTCTCGCGCATGACGGTGCTCGAGAACCTGCTTGTCGTGCCTGCAGGCCAGTCTGGCGAGAATCTGCTCACCGGCCTCTTCGGCTGGGGCCGCATCCGCGCCGAGGAGGCAAAGGTGCGCGCCCGCGCGCTCGAGGTGCTCGACTTCCTGCGCCTGAGCCATGTCGCCGCGCAGCCTGCGGGCGCGTTGTCGGGCGGGCAGAAGAAGCTGCTCGAACTCGGCCGCGCCATGATGTCGGGCGCCCGTACGCTGCTGCTCGACGAACCCGCCGCCGGGGTCAACCGCACGCTGCTGGCCACCCTGCGCGATGACCTCAAGCGGCTGCACCGCGAGGGCTACACCTGCCTCGTCATCGAGCACGACATGGACTTCATAGGCGACTTGTGCGACCCGATCTACGTGATGGCCGAGGGCCGCGTGCTGATGAAGGGCACCATGCAGGAGATCCGCGCGAACGTGCAGGTCCAGGAGGCCTACCTGGGCGGCTCCACGATCAGGGCGGAGAGCGCGGCATGAGCCCGTCCGGCAACCGAATCGCATTCCGCGCAGCCCGCGCGTGCCCGAAGGTGCGTCCGTGAGCCTGCTGACGGTCGAGAAGGTGCGTGGCGGCTATGGCGAGGCCGACATCCTCAACGGCGCGAGCCTCACGGTCGCCGAGCGCGAGATCGTCGTCATCATCGGCCCCAACGGCGCGGGCAAGTCGACGCTGATGAAGTCGGTCTTCGGGCTGGTGAAGCTGCGCGAGGGGCGCATCGTGCTGGGTGGGCACGACATCACCAACGCCCGGCCCGAGACGCTGGTGTCGCGGGGGCTGTCGTACGTGCCGCAGGAAAAGAACGTCTTCCCCTCGCTCACGGTCGAGGAGAACCTCGAGATGGGCGCCTTCACGCGCCGCGACGACTGGCGTCCGGCACTCGAGCGCGTCTACACGCTGTTTCCGCCGCTGGCCGACAAGCGCCGCGCGGCCGCCGGCTCGCTCTCGGGCGGCCAGCGCCAGATGGTCGCGATGGGCCGCGGCCTGATGGTCGAACCGCGGCTGATGCTGCTCGACGAGCCCACCGCGGGCCTGTCGCCCAAGTACATCGACCTGATCTTCAGCTGCGTGCAGGCCATCCATGCCCAGGGCGTGGCCGTGCTGATGGTCGAGCAGAACGCGAAGCAGGCGCTGGGCATCTCGACCCGCGGCGTCGTGCTCGTCGCCGGCGAAGACCGGTACACCGACGCCGGCCCCGCGATGCGCGACAACCCCGAAGTCGCCCGCATGTTTCTCGGAGGCTGAGGGTGCAGGAATTCGTCAATTTCTATTTCGTGCCCGGACTGGTGCTGGGCTGCATCTACGCGCTGGGCGCGGTCGGCCTGTCGCTGCTCTACGGCATCCTGCGCTTCGCGCACTTCGCGCACGGCGACCTCATGACCTTCGGCGGCTACATCGCGCTTGCGCTGGTCACCGGCTTCGGTCTGTCGGCCTACAGCGCGCTGCCGGTGGCGATCGCCGCCACCATCGTGCTCGCCTTCGCGATCGACCGCCTGTTCTACCGGCCGCTGCGCAACCAGTCCTCGGCGGTGCTGCTCATCTCGGGCTTCGGCGTCGCGCTGATGGTGCGCGCCGTCGTGCTCTTCATCTGGGGCCCGGGCACCGAGGTCTACCAGAAGGGCATCCAGATGCCCATCGTCTGGGAGGGCTGGCGCATCCAGGTGCGGCACGTCGCGATCGTGCTGATCACCCTGGGGCTCGCGGCGGCGCTGCATGTGTTCCTGTCGCGCACCCGCACCGGCAAGGCGATGCGCGCGATGAGCGACAACGCCGACCTCGCCCGGGTCAGCGGCATCCCGGCCGACCGGGTCATCCTCTGGACCTGGGCGCTCGGCGCCGGCCTGGCCGCGGTGGCGGGCGTGCTGCTCGCCCTCGACAGCCAGCTCTCGCCGATGATGGGCTGGAACGTGCTGCTCGGGGTGTTCGCCGCCGCCATCCTCGGTGGCATCGGCAAGCCCTACGGCGCCTTCGTCGGCGGCATCGTGCTTGGCCTGGCCGAGGAACTGGCGAGCGCGCCGATCTTCTGGGGCCAGCCGCTCGTGACCCCCGACTACAAGGTCGGCGTGGCCTTCGTCGTCATGGTGCTCATGCTGGTCTTCCGCCCCACCGGGCTGTTCCGTGGACAGGTGCTCTGATGGATGCGCTCGCCGGCTATGCGATGTACCTGGTCGCCATCCTCACGATGGGCGGCATCTACGCGCTGCTCACGCTGGGGCTGAACCTGCACTGGGGCTATACGGGCCTGATGAACGTCGGGATAGCGGGTTTTGTCACCGTCGGAGCCTATGCCAGCGCCATCCTCACCACCCCGGCTTCGCCCACGCATCTGGGCGGCTTCGAGCTGCCGCTGTTGGTCGGCATGCTCGCCGCCGCGGTGGCGGCCGGCCTGGTCGCCTGGCTGATCGGCCTGACCACGCTGCGCCTGCGCAGCGACTACCTTGCCATCGCCACCATCGGCATCGGCGAGATCCTGCGCATGGTCGCCCGCAACGAGAAGTGGCTCACCAATGGCAGCCAGGGCATGACCAACGTGCCCAAGGCCTTCGATTTCCTGCCCTCGCCCTGGTCGGAAGTGGCCTTCCTGGGCGTGGTGCTGCTGCTGGTCTGGGGCGCCTACTGGCTGTGCGAGCGCGCCCATCGGTCGCCCTGGGGCAGGGTGCAGCGCGCAATCCGTGACAACGAGTACGCCGCCGCCGCCGCCGGCAAGCATGTCGAGCGCTTCCGTCTGGCGAGCTTCGTGTTCGGCGCCATGATCATGGGCCTGGGCGGCGCCATGATGGCGCAGCTGCTGCGCTTCGTGGCCCCCGAAACCGCCGAGCCGCTGATGGTCACCTTCCTGGTCTGGGTGATGCTCGTGGCCGGTGGCAGCGGTAACAACCGCGGCGCGCTGGTCGGCGCCTTCGGCGTGTGGTTCCTGTGGTCGCTCACCGATTACCTCACGCGCTTCATGCCCGACGGCCTGGAGGCCCGCGCCTCGTTCCTGCGCATCTTCCTGATCGGTCTGGCGCTGCAGCTCATCCTGATCTACCGGCCGCAGGGTCTGATCGGCGAGCGACCGCCGAAGTCGGTCGACGGCAACTGACGAAAAAAAACCCGCCGCACCTGCGTGCGACGGGTTTGCGGCGGAAGCTTCCGGCCTGGTTCAGCGATCGGCGCCGACGGTCTTCTCGACCGCGATCTCACCCGAGTCGCGAACCACCCAGACGCCGATGCGCCCCTGGACGTCGCCATTGGCGTCGAAGTCGACCGGCCCGGAAGCGCCTTCGTAGTTGATCTTGACGCCGCGCGAGATCAGATCCTTGGCGCGCGCGAACTCGCCGGGGCCCACCCGCTCGCCTGGGCCGTTGGCCACCTGGCGCAGCGCGTTGCGGATCGCCGTGCGGTCGGCCGAACCGGCCTGCTGGATGGCCAGCGCGATGATCATCGCGGCGTCGTAGGCCTCGCCAACGAAGGCCTGCGTCGGATCTTCCTTCGAGAACGCGCGGTAGGCGGTGCGGAAGCGCTCCTGCAGCGCGGGCTCGGCGGTCGAGGAGGGTGCGGTGCCCCACGACGTGGCCAGGTTTTTCGCGCCGATCTCGCGCACGACCGAGGGGTCGCGCATGCCGTCGGGCATGATGAAGCTGCGGAAGAAGCCGTTCTCGAGCGCCTGCCGCATGATGGTGGTGCCGCCGTTGGCCGGATAGCCGACGACCACCAGCGCCTGCGGATTGCCCGAGCCCGCGGCCGTGGCCAGCTCCGACCGGTAGGAGGGACGGTCGCCCTCGAAGTTGCTCGCGCTGGTGACGGTGCCGCCGAGGCGGGTGAAGTTGTCACGGATCGCGTTCATCAGGCCGTTGCCGTAGGGGCTGTTGATGGCCATGATCGCGATGCGATCGATCGAGCGGGCGCGGGCCTCGCGGGCGATCACCATGCCCTGCAGACCGTCGGGCACCGCGGTGCGGAACACGAAGTCGTTGTCCTTGAGGGCCGAGATCGCGGGCGCGGTCGACGACGGCGAGATCTGCACCGTGCCGTTGGGGATGGTGACGCTGTTGGCCACCGGAATGGTCGAACCCGAGGCCATCGCGCCGATCAGCGCGGCCACCTGCTCGACCTGGACCAGACGGGTGGCGGCATCGACAGCCACCTGCGGGTTGGTCTGGTCGTCGGCATCGACGAAGACCGGCCGCTGGCCGCGCAGCACGCCGCCGGCCTTGTTGACCTCGTCGATCGCGAGGCGGGCGCCGTCGCGGATGCGCGGGCCAAGGGCGCCGAGACCACCGGTGTAGCTGAACACGCCACCGACGCGAATGTCCTGGCTGGCGGCCGGCGCGGCTACGGTGAAGCCAGAATGCCGGCCGACAGCGCGGCGAGCGGAAACTTCCTGAATGACATCAGATCCTCCTGGTTAGGGCCGGGAATGGCCTCCGCGCGACCTCCGACAGTCCGGTCGTGGCCTATCCGCGTGGGACCGAATGATGGCGGCTTGTCAGCAAACTGACAGGAAATGGCCCCTCTGGCAGGCGGGCTGCAGCCAGTGCGCGCGCCGGGTTCAGTCCAGCGGCTCGATGACGATGCTTCCCGGCCGGGCCACCGCCTCGGCGAAGTCGTCGGCCATCGCCTCGCACTGCGCGATGGCGCGGCGCCAGTCGCGCAGCCGTCGGTCGTGATCCAGCCCGTAGCGGTGGAAGTCCTGGCGCTCGGGCAGCCGGCCGCCCGGCAGGCTGGCCAGCAGCGCGGGCGAGGGCACGACCAGCAGCAGCCGGTCGAGCCAGCCGCGGCCGCGCGCGCCCAGCCCGTGCCTGCGCCAGGGCAGGAACTTGTCGAGCCAGCCGGCGGTGACGTGCGGCACGAAGTGCGGCATCAGCACGATGCCCTCGAGGGCCCGCCAGTCCCAGTGCAGGTGATAGTCGATCAGGCCGCCGTCCCAGTAGGCGCCGGCCGGCGCGTCGGCGATGCCGCGCACCGCCTCGGCCACCCGGGGGATGCTGCCCGAGGCGAGCAGCGCGTCCTCGAGGTTGCCGCCGCTCAGCGCCACCCGGGCGTTGCCGAAACCGTCGGCCGGCGGCACCGGGCAGGGCTCGGCGGCTGCGCTGTCGAAGATCACCCGTTCGAGGTGGCCGGCCAGACGCTCGCGCGCAAGCGCATTGGCGAGCGCCGCGCGCGCGAAGAAGCCGGTCGCCCGGTCGGGCACCGACGGCGCCCGCGCGCGGGCGGTGACGACCAGCAGGCGCGTCGTCGGGGCGATGTCGGCCAGCGCCGCCTCGGGCGCTCCGCCGATCACCTCGCGGGCCATGGCGCGGCACACCGCCGACACCGTCGCCGCCGATGGGTTACGCGGATAGCGCTGGGTCTCGAGGTAGGCGTGCTCGAGCCGCGCGAGCGCGGCGATCGGGTCGCGGCGGGCCGCCGCCGCCATTCGCCAGGCGCCGATCGAGGCGCCGGCGAGCAGCCGCGGCCGCGGCGCCGAGGGCAGCCAGTGGCCGAACAGCCAGCGATCCAGCGGCAGCAGCGCCAGACCCTTGGGTCCGCCCGCCGCTGCGGGCACAGCAGCCACGTCCTCGGCGCGCAGGCCGCGCTCGGCGATCAGCCGCGCGGCGACGGGGCCGGCGAGCAGGCGCAGCGCCGGTGCGCCGCGGCCGCCGCGCGCCGGCGCGCTCACGGTGCCTCGGAGGGCCGCGCCGCGGTGCGCGGGCGGGTGTGCAGCCTCAGCATGGCCGCCTCCAGGCGACCGGCCAGGCAGTCGGCGACGATGGTGAGCGAGCGCTCGAGCTCGGCGCCGATGGCCGCGCGCTCGTCGCGCCGGGGCGCGTGCAGCACGAAATCGGCCACTTCCTGCTGCAGGTTGAGGGTTCGGGGGTGGCCGATGCCCAGCCGCAAGCGCCAGAACGCCGGCGTGCCCAGTGCCGCGGCGATGTCCTTGAGCCCGTTGTGCCCGGCGTTGCCGCCGCCGAGCTTCATGCGCGACTGCCCCGGCAGCAGGTCGAGTTCGTCGTGCACGACCAGGATCTCGGCCGGGGTGATCCGGTAGAAGCCGGCGAGCGCCGCGACCGCGCGCCCGGACCGGTTCATGTAGGTGCCGGGCTTGAGCAGCCAGACGCTCGCGCCGTGCAGGCCGGCGCGCGCCGCCTCGCCGTGAAACTTCGCCTCGCGGGCAAAGCGCGCCCCTGCCTCGCGCGCGAGCGCATCCACCCACCAGAAACCGGCGTTATGGCGGGTGTCCTCGTACTCCGGGCCGATATTGCCCAGGCCGACGATCAGGCGGATGGCGGACATGGATGCAAAAGGGCCCGCGCGCGGGCGGGCCCCCGGTGAGCGCGACAGCGCGGCGCCATCCCCGTGGGGCGGCGCCGCGTTGCCCGCTTACTTCTTGCCGCCCTTCTTGGCCGGCGCGGCGGCGGGAGCTGCGGTTTCCTCGGGAGCCGCCGGCACGGTCACGGTGATGACCGCCGGATTCTCGCGTCCGCCGAGCATCGCCTTGACCCCCGCCGGCAGCGGGATGTCGCGCACGTGCACGGTCTGGCCGACCTGCAGGTTGGCCAGATCGACCGCCACGTATTCCGGCAGGTCGCCGGGCAGGCACGAGACCGTGATCTCGGTGATCACGTGGCTGATGATCGCGGCGGAGAGCTTGACCGCCGGCGAGTTCTCCTGGTTGGTGAAGTGCAGCGGCACCTTCAGGACGATCTTCTGGTCGGGGCTGACCCGCTGGAAGTCGATGTGCTGGACGATGGGCTTGTACGGATGCCACTGGACCGATCGCAGCAGCACGCGCTCGGCCTTGCCGTCGAGTTCCATGTCGAGGATGGACGCATGGAAGGCCTCGACCCGCAGCGCGTGGTAGAGCGGGTTGTGATCGATCTCGATCATCGTGGGCGTGCCGTTGCCGCCGTAGAGGATGCCCGGCACCTTGGCGGCACGACGCAGGCGGCGGCTCGCACCGGAACCCTGGGTCTGACGCGATTGAGCGACGACTTTCATCGCATTCTCCTGAAGAAGCCCCGGGGTCCGCGACCAGAACGCCAGGGCGTTGCAAAGACCGGCTCCCCGATGGAGCCGGCCGGAACTTTCAATCGACGAACAACGACGACACGGAGTCGGCGCGGTTGATGCGCAGGATGGTCTCGGCCAGCAGCTGCGCGCAGCTGAGCACGCGGATCTTGCCCGAGGCGCGCGCGTCCTTGGGCAGCGGGATGGTGTCGGTGACCACCAGCTCGTCGAGCGGCGAGCCCTCGATGCGGTCGACGGCGCCGCCCGACAGCACCGGATGCGTGCAGTAGGCGAGCACCCGGTGGGCACCGTGCTGCTTGAGCGCCGCGGCGGCCTTCACCAGCGTGTTGGCGGTGTCGACCATGTCGTCCATGATGACGCAGGTGCGGCCGGTGACGTCGCCGATGATGTTCATGACTTCGGCCACGTTGGCCTTGGGCCGGCGCTTGTCGATGATGGCGAGATCGCAGTCGAGGCGCTTGGCCAGCGCCCGGGCGCGAACCACGCCGCCGACGTCGGGCGACACCACCATCACGTTCTCGAACTGCTGCTTGTGCACGTCGGCGAGCAGCAGCGGCGCGGCGTAGATGTTGTCGACCGGGATGTCGAAGAAGCCCTGGATCTGGTCGGCGTGCAGGTCCATCGTGAGCACCCGCTCGACGCCGGCGATCTGCAGCATGTTGGCGACCACCTTGGCGCTGATCGCCACGCGCGAGGAGCGCACGCGGCGGTCCTGGCGGGCGTAGCCGAAGTAGGGAAG
>JBILUW010000355.1:0-3199 GCA_044370795.1 Burkholderiaceae bacterium | reverse complement strand
CCCGCGGCCGCGGGCGCCACGGAACCGGCCCCCGCCACACCTCCCGCAACCGCCGCAGCAGCCCCCGGCGTCGCCTCCACCCGCCCCTGCAGGCTGACCTGTTCGCCCGCCTGGATGTCGATCTCGCCGCCGCGCGCTCGGCCCTGCGCATCGACGCCCGATGCGGCCATGCGGCCGGAGGCCGTCTGCTCGACGCGCCGCTGCGCGCGCAGCACGATGCGCCCGTCCTCGCCGACCACCGCGGTGCTGGCCTGCAGCGTGCCGGCGTTGCGCACGACCTGACCGTGCAGCACGATCTGGCGCGCCACAATCTCGCCGAGGTTCACCGCGGCCGACTCCGCCGCGGCGATCTCCCAGGCCACCTCGGGGGTGCGCGGGTTGACGATGCTCACCCGATGACCAGCCGCAAGCAGCACCTGGCCTTCGGGCGTGTGGATCAGGCCCGAGTTCTCGACCTTGGGCGCCACCAGGTAGACCGTGCCGCCCGAGGCCGTGCGGATCGCGCCTTCGTTGCGGATCGCGCCGGCCGCGACGTTCTCGGCCGCGCTGCCGCCGAAGCGCATGCGCCCGGCGGCGAAATCCTCGTTGTTCAGCTTCAGGGTCGAGACCACCAGCGCCCCCACGTCGACCTGCGCGCCGCGGCCGAAGGCCACGCCGTTGGGGTTGATCAGGAAGACGCGGCCGTTCGATTCGAGCCGGCCGAGGATCTCGCTGGGGCTGGTACCTACGACGCGGTTGAGGACCTGGCTGGCGGCATCGGGCTGCACGAAGCGGGTGGTATCGCCCGCGCCGATGCTGAAGCGGTCCCAGTGGATGATGGCGCCGTTGCTGATCGTGACGGTGAGGCGGTTGCCGTCCTGACGCAGCGTGGCGCTGCCCTGCATGACCTGCGCGCCGCTCGGATTGGCCAAGACGCCGGGCGCGCCGATCGCCGCGATCGCGGCCGCCAGCGCACGCACGCGCCAGCGGCGGCCCCGCGCAACCGGCCGTCGTGGGGCGTGACCATCAGAAGCCATAGCTCATCGCCACGTGGACGAAAGCGTCGCCCGGCTGGGCGTAGCCTTCGCCGCGCACGACGACGCCGGTATCGGCGCGCAGGCTCAGGCGGTTGGGCCAGAGGGCGCGCAGGCCCGCGCCCACGCCGGACAGGGTGGTGCGCACCCGCTCGCCGGGCTGGGGATCGTTGCGTTCGACCTGGGCGATGTCGCCGAACACCTGCCAGCCGATGTCGGCGCCCAGCGTGCCGAAGGGCAGGCGCAGGGCGCGCTGCAGCTCCAGGCTGATGCGGTGGCCTCGGTCGCCGGCGGCGAGGCGCGTGCGAAAGCCTCGCACCGAACCTTCGCCGCCGATGCTGAACTGTTCGGCCTGCACCAGGGCATCGCGCGACCACTGGCCGGCGTAAGACGCCAGCACCGTCGAGCCGCCAAGGGCCACGCTGGCCACGAGGCTCAGACGATTGACGCGGAACCAAGGGTTGGCCCCGACGCGCAAGCCAGGTTCGGCGAACACCGACTCGGCGCTGCGGCCGCTGCCGGGGAAATTGCGACTGTGCGTGTAGGAGGCCAGCGCCGCCCGCTTCTCGTCGCGCCAGGTGACCATGAAGCCCGCGCTCGCGGGCCGCAGCTCGACCGACGGCACCAGGCTGGGACCGCCGACAAGGGTGCTGACCCTGCTGTTGACGCGCTTGTTGTCGTAGCCGAAAAACACGCGAGGCTCCCAGCGCCCGAGGCGCGGCAGCAGACGAGTGGCCCGCAGGCTCAACGTATCGCCACTGCTCGACATGAAGTAATCGCCCGCGGCCGTCTTCAGCGTGCCCGAGTCGACGCTGGAGTGCAACAGGCTCGCATCGAGCAGTATTCCGGCCGCATAAAGGGGAACGCGCAGGCTGGCCGAGCCGATCAGCACGTCGTCGCGCCGGCCCGGCGAGGTCTGCACCTGGACGGTGCCGACCACGTCGCGATCGAGCAGGTTGTGGTGCTGCACGGCGGCACCCAGGCGCCACTGCCCGGTGCTCGGGGTGCCGGTGTTGTCGAGCGAGACCTGGCCCGCCACCGGGGCGATGTCGGCCACCCGGAGCACGCCGGTGAGGCCGCCCTCGTCCTCCGCGCGCAGCGTGGTCTGCATCTGCCGGCCGGGGTTCTCGTTGGCCAGCCGCAGTTCCTCGGCCAGCACGGTGTCGACGGGCGTGACGCCCGTCCGCAGCGAAGGCACGGCCCGGCGGATGTTCGCGAGGCTGCGCAGCCGGTTGCCGGCCACCTCCACGCGATCGAGCTTCAGTTCCTCGACCCGCAGCCGCACCACGCCTTCCTCGAGCACCTGCTCGGGGATCACGAGGCGCACGGCGGTGATGCCGGCGCGCTCGTAGACCTCGCGCACGGCCACGAGCGCGGCCTCGATGTCGGCAAAGCGACGCTGCGGCCCGGTCATGCCGCCCACGGCCAGCGCGAGCGCCTCGGCCGGCACCAGCGTGGCGCCTTCGATCTCGAAGCGGCGGATCGCAAAGCGCGGCTCGACGCTCGCGGCCGGCTGGGCGGCCGGCGCGGATTCCGACGCCGGGGCCGGCGTGGCCACGGTCAGCGCGAGCGCCAGCAGAAGCGCGAAAACGGGCGCGCACGCTTTCGCGCGCGTCCCGCTGCCGGCATCATCGACGCCGATGCGCTTTCGACTGTCCTTCACGGCAACTCCCAGACGCCTGGCGCTGCTCGCCTCCACCCTTGCGACGCTGGTGGTCACAGCGGCCTTCTCATGGCTGCTGATCTCCGGACGTACCCCCGAATTGCTGCAGCGGGTCGACCTCTTCATCCACGACCACTGGGTGAAGACGACCCTGCAATCCGACGCGTCGCCGCAGGTCGCCCTGCTCGCCATCGACGAGGCGAGCCTGGAGGCGGTCGGCCAGTGGCCCTGGCCGCGCGACCTGATCGCCGAGATCGTGCGACGAACGATCGATGTTCACCGTGCGAAAGTGCTCGCCCTCGACATCGTCTTCGCCGAAGCCGATCGCAGCGATGCCGCCGCCATCGGGGAGCGGCTGGCGAAGGTGCCGCCCTCGGGCGACCAGGCGCTGCGCCGCGAACTCGAGGACCTGATGCGCAGCCTCGATCGCGACGCCGTGCTGGCCCAGGCCCTGGAAGGCCGTCCGGTGGTGCTCGGCTACTACTTCAGCGGCGACGCCAGGCGCCGGCATGGCGCGCTGCCC
>JBILUW010000354.1:0-3210 GCA_044370795.1 Burkholderiaceae bacterium | reverse complement strand
GGAACGGCCGAGAGCGCCGCCCCGGCTCCGCCGCCGCCGACCGCGCCCATGCTCGAGCTCGCGGCCATCGCGCTGAACCTGCGCGCCGCGATGCCATGACCGGCGACGACGCCGCCCGGCGGCTGGCCGGCGACGGTCTGGTGCTCGACCTGGGTGCGATGCGGGTGCGGGTGCGCTCGCCACTGCCCGATCTGCCCGAGCCGCTGGCGCGGGTCTATCGGCACCTGGCTCCGGGCGATGACGACGGGTTCGTCGATTGCGAGGTCGATCTGCTGCCGGCGCGCAGCCTGCGCCGCCCGTGGCGGCCCGGGGTGCGGTTCCTGGCCGACGGCACCGAGCCCTTCTCGCCGCTGCCGCACGGCATGAGCCTGCCGCAGCTCGAGTGGGGCCTGAACTGGGTCTTCGCGCATCTGGCCACCCGGCATCTGCTGTTGCATGCCGGTGCGCTCGAGCACGACGGCCGGGGCCTGCTGCTGGTCGCCGGCCCGGGCTCGGGCAAGAGCACCCTGACCGCCGGGCTGGCGCTCGATGGCATGCGGCTGCTGTCGGACGAATTCGGCGTGCTGCGCCTTGCCGACGGCAGCCTGCTGCCCATGCCCCGGCCCGTGTCGCTCAAGAACGCATCGATCGCGCTGATCGCGGCACGTCCGGGCGACCCGCTGATCGGACCCGTCTTCCATCGCACCCACAAGGGCGACGTCGCCCATCTGGCGCCGTCGCCAGAGGCGATACGCCGGCGGCACGAGCCGGTGCGCCCGGCCCTGATCGTCTTTCCCAGCTGGCGCAGCGGGGGGCCGCTCGAGCTGGTGCCGGTGCGCCCGGCGCGCGCCCTGGCCGAGCTTGCCGCCAACAGCTTCAACTACGGCGTGCTCGGGTCGGCGGCTTTTGCGGCGGCGGCTGATCTGGTGGCCGGCTGCGCCTGCTGGCGCCTGACCTTCGGCAGCCTCGACGAGGCGATCGCACGGTTGCGCGCGCTGTGCGCCGCGAACGGGGTGGCCTGATGCATCCGGCGACCGCGGCGCTGCTCGATGCCTGGCGCTGGCCTCGCCTTGCGGCGCAGGCGCCGGCCGCGCGCTGGACCACCATCCTGGGCGCGGCCAGACGCGGGCGCTGCGCCGGGCATCTGGCGGTGCGCCTGGCCGGCGCTGGCGTGCTCGACGGGCTGCCAGCCCCGGTGCGCGGCCAGTTCGAATCGGCTGCCGTGCTGCTCGCACAGCGCCGGCACCTGCTGCGGCGCGAGATCACCGCTCTCGAGCGCGCGCTCGAGCCCCTCGCCGGGCAGGTGCTGCTGCTCAAGGGAGCAGCCTACGAACGCGCCGGGCTGGCCCTTGCCGGTGGTCGCATGGCGGGCGACGTCGACCTGCTCGTGCCTGCCCGACTGCTGGGCGACGCCGAGGCGCTGTTGCGCGGGTGTGGCTGGGCCGCGCCGCCGCTCGACCCCTACGACGAGCGCTACTACCGGCAGTGGTCGCACGAACTGCCGCCGATGCGCCACCCGGTCCGCGGGTTCGAGGTCGATCTGCATCACGCGCTCACGCCGGCGCTCGGCGGCGGGTCCGTCGACATCGAGCCGGTGCTGGCGCGCGCCCGCCCCGACGGCGGCTTTCTGCTGCCCGATCCGGCCGATATGGTCGCGCATTGCGCGCTGCACGCCTTCAAGGACACCGAGCTCGACGGCCGCCTGCGCGAGCTGATGGATTTCGACCTGCTGGTGCGCGAGCTCGGCGCTGCCGATCCCGTGACCTTCTCGGCGTTGCTGCTCGAGCGCGCCGATGCGCTGGGCGCGCCGGCCGGTCGCGCACTGCGGTGGGCCGCGCGCTATGCGACTGCCTGGCTGGGCACGCCGGTGGGCGAGGGTGCGCTGCCGGCGGCGCTCGCCGCCCGCCGGCGCGCGCGTCGCGCCTGGGCGCCGCCGCCGGTCCGTGCCTGGGCGATGGACGCGCTCGTGGGCGCCGCGATGCTGCCTGGCGCCGTCCAGGCGCCCGCGCTGGCGCAGCGTCTGGCCCGGCTCGCGCTGCTGGCGCGCTACCACGTGGGGCGCATGCCGCTGCGCCTGCTGTTGCCCCACCTCGCTCGCAAGCTGCGCGGGCGCCGCCACGAGCGGCCGCGCTGAGTTCGCGCATCGGCCGTCGCGCCCACGGGCGCCACGATCGGTCGATGAGCGCTTCCGATCCTCCGCTTCCGGGCTTCGCGCCGGCCGCCGTCGAATTCGACGCGAGCGAGGCGTGGGCGCGCAACCTCGGCTGGGTCAGTGCCGCCGAGCAGCGGCGGCTGCGCGCCAGCCGGGTGGCCATCGCCGGCCTCGGCGGCGTCGGTGGCGCGCATCTGCTCACCCTCGTGCGTCTGGGCGTGGGTGCCTTCCATCTGGCCGATCCGGACGTCTTCGAACTGGCCAACTTCAACCGGCAGGCCGGCGCCCTGGTCTCGACCCTCGGGCGCTCCAAGCTCGAGGTGCTCGCCGACATGGCGCGCGACATCGATCCGGAGCTCGCGCTGCGCCTTTTTCCCGAGGGCGTGAGCCCCGGCAACGTCGAGGATTTCCTCGACGGGGTCGACCTCTACGTCGACGGTCTGGACTTCTTCGCCTTCGAGGCCAGAGCGGCGGTGTTCGCCGCCTGCGCGCGTCGCGGCATCCCGGCGATCACCGTGGCGCCGCTGGGCATGGGCGCGGCCCTGCTCAACTTCGTGCCCGGCGGCATGAGCTTCGAGAGCTACTTCCGCTGGGATGGCTGCGACGACACCGGCAAGGCGTTGCGGTTTCTCGCCGGGCTTGCACCCTCGCTGCTGCATGCGAGCTATCTGGTCGATCCCTCGGCCGTCGATCTCGCGGCGCGCCGCGGTCCGTCGACGGTGATGGCCTGCCAGCTCTGCGCGGGCATCGCCGGCACCGAGGCGCTCAAGCTGCTGCTGGGCCGCGGACCGGTTCTGGCCGCGCCGCGCGGCGTGCACTTCGATGCGTATCGGCAGCGGCTGCGTGTGACGTGGCGGCCCGGTGGCAACGCACATCCGCTGCAACGCGCGCTGATCGCGCTGGCCCGCCGTCGCTACCCGGGTGCCCTTGAGGACAGCGCGCCGCGCTCTGGCGCTGCCGGCACGACCCCGGAGGCGCTGCCGAACCTGCTGATGGCTGCGCCACCCGGCGGCGCTCCGCCGCCCTGGCCGGCGCTGCTCGAGGCCGCTCGCTGGGCGCCCAGCGGCGACAACACCCAG
>JBILUW010000353.1:0-3213 GCA_044370795.1 Burkholderiaceae bacterium | reverse complement strand
CTGCCGCTGCCAGTCAGCCCAGCACCATCCCTGCGAAGCGCTCGGTGACCGCGCGCAGGTGCGCCTGGCGCTCGGCCTCGCCGCCCACGATTTGCTCGAGAGGACCGTCGAGCACCAGGCAGGCCAGCCCGTGCACGTAAGCCCAGTACAGGCTCGCAAGGGTCTCGTCGTACGCGCCGTCGTGGATGGTTCGCACGAGCCGCTGCAACTGCGCGTGGGCGCGATCGGCCGCCTCGCAGGCCTGCGGAAAACGCGTCGCCTGACACAACTCGGGCCGGAACATCAGCCTGAAGACCGCAGGCTGCTCCAGTGCAAACGCCAGATAGGCCTCGGCGGCTGCATGCAGCGTGGCGCGCCGACCGTGCGGCGCAGCGAGGTCGTTGGCGCACGCCAGGCGCGTGGCCAGTTCCACGAAGCCCTGCGTGACGAGCTCCGCCACGATGGACTCCTTGTCCGGAAAGTGATGGTAGGGCGCCTGGTGCGTCACGCCCGAACGGCGCGCCACTTCGCGCATGCTCAGCGCCGCCAGCCCCCCCTCGGCCAGAAGCTCGCGGCTGACCTGCAGCACGCGCTCACGCAGCGCGGGTAGCTCGGGCTGGCCTCGGGACTGTCGACGGATGGGGGGCGCGGACATGGTGCCCGCCACTCTGGGCCGCCCTCTTGACACTGTCAAGCGAGGGCTCCTACCATCGGCCACCTCTTCTAGACAGCGTCAAGCGATGGGTCTGCAACCTACCAATTCAGGGCGTCCTCTCCACGTCGCCCCAACCGGCCTGGCCAGTCCAGTCGCTTCAGCCAACGTCCTCGCCTCCCCTGCCAAAGCCTGCGCGTCGGCTCTGGCCGTGCTGCTGCTGTGCGCGTGCACCAAGTCGCCCGCGCCCGTCGAGCCGGTGCGCGCCGTGCGCGTGGAGGTTGTCGGCGCGGTTGCCCGAGCCGGCGGCCAGCAGTACGCGGCCGAGGTGCGCGCCCGCGTGGAGTCGCGCCTCGCATTCCGCGTCGGCGGCAAGCTCGTGGAGCGCGGCGCCGATGCGGGCCAGACCGTGCGCGCGGGCCAGGTGCTCGCGCGGCTCGACCCGCAGGACCTCAAACTCGGCCAGGACGCCGCGCGCGCCGCGCTGGCCTCTGCGCAGGCCCAGCTAGCGGTAGCCGAGAGCGACTTTCAGCGTTTCGTGGCGCTGCGCGAGCGCGGCTTCATCAGCGGCGCCGAGCTCGAGCGCCGCGAGGCCGGCGTGAAGAGCGCGCGCGCGGCGGCCGAGCAGGCGCAGGCGCAACTGCGCGTGCAGGCCAACCAGTCGGGCTACGCCGCGCTCACGGCCGACGTGAGCGGCGTGATCACGGCGGTGGAAGCCGAGCCGGGCATGGTCCTGGCGGCCGGCGCGCCTGTGCTGCGTCTGGCCCACGACGGCCCGCGCGAGGCATGGTTTGCGGTGCCGGAAGACCGCATCGAGGCGCTGCGCGCACTGCAGGGTCGCAACGGGCCGCTGCAGGTGCGCCTGTGGGGCGACGACGCGCGCACCTGGCCCGCCACGGTGCGCGAGATCGCCGCCGCAGCCGACCCCGTCACGCGGACCTTCCTCATCAAGGCCGACCTCGGGCGCGCGCCGGTACGCCTTGGGCAGACGGCTACCGTGCTCCTGCCCGAACTCAAGCCTGACACCGGCCCGAGCCGTCCAGGCGCTGCCTTCACGTTGCCGCTGTCAGCTGTCTTCGAGCAGCACGGCGCCTCGACGGTGTGGATACTCGATCGAGCGCAGATGGTGGTGCAGCCGCGTGCGGTGACGGTGGCCGGCGCTGACGGCAACCGCATCGCGGTGGCTGACGGCCTGCAGGCTGGCGAGACGGTCGTGACCGCGGGCGTGCACACGCTCACGGCGGGCCAGAAGGTGGCGCTCTATGTCGAGCCCCGTGCCGCTGCCGGCTCCGGCGCAGACGCCGCCGCGAAGGCTGCGAAGTGAGCGAGCCGACCCCCGCACCAGGCCACGAGGCCGGCTCCGCGCACCGCACCTCGCGCTTCAACATCTCGCGCTGGGCGCTCGAGAACCCCGCGCTCACGCGCTACCTGATGGCGGTGCTGCTCGTGCTGGGCGCGGCCGCCTACTTCCAGCTCGGCCAGGATGAGGATCCGCCCTTCACCTTCCGGATCATGGTGGTGCAGGCCTACTGGCCGGGCGCGAGCGCCCAGCAGATGGCCGAGCAGGTCGCCGATCGCATCGAGCGGTTGGCCCAGGAAGTGCCCTACGCCGACGTCATCCGCACCTACACCAAGCCGGGCGAGTCGGTGACGCTGCTGCAGCTCAAGGACAGCTCGCCGCCGAAGGATGTCGCGGCGGTCTGGTACCAGGTGCGCAAGCGGCTCAACGATGGCCGCGGCACGCTGCCGCAAGGCGTCATCGGCCCCTTCTTCAACGACGACTTCGGCGATGTCTATGGCTCCATCGTCGCGCTGTCGGCCGACGGCTTTTCCGAGGAGGAGCTGCGCGTCTTCGCCGAGGACGTGCGCTCACGCCTGTTGCGCATGCCTGACGTGGCCAAGGTCGAACTCTTCGGCGTGCAGCCCGAGAAGATCTTCATCGAGATCTCGCACAGGCGTCTGGCGCAGCTCGGACTGGACGTGAACCAGGTGCTCGCCCAGCTCGCGGCGCAGAACGCGGTCGAGGGCGCGGGTGTGCTCGACGCGGGCACGCAGAACCTGCAGGTGCGCGTGCCCGGGACCTTCGGCTCGATCGACGAGCTGCGCCGCATGCCCATTCGCGGCGTCAATCCGGTCACCGGCGCGGCCAGCCTGATCCAGCTCGGACAGATCGCCGAGGTGCGCCGCGGCGTGGTCGACCCTCCGCAGGTGCTGGTGCGCCACCAGGGGCGGCAGGTGGTGGCCGTGGGCGTCTCGATGGCCCGTGGCGGCGACATCATCGCGCTGGGGGAGCGGCTTCGCGCCGAGGTCGGCGCCATCCGTCAGTCGCTGCCCGCGGGCATCACGCTCGAGCAGGTGCAGGATCAGCCCCAGGCCGTCTCGCGCTCGGTGGGGGAGTTCGTGCGCGTGCTGCTCGAGGCCATCGCCGTGGTGCTGGCGGTGAGCTTCATCAGCCTGGGACTGCACACGAAGCCGCTGCGCATCGACATCTGGCCCGGCCTGGTGGTGGCGCTCACCATCCCGCTGGTGCTGGCCATCACCTTCGTGACCATGTACTACTGGGGCGTGGGCCTGCACAAGAT
>JBILUW010000352.1:0-3214 GCA_044370795.1 Burkholderiaceae bacterium | reverse complement strand
GAACAAGATCAACCTGCGCAACGATAGGCAGAGCTATCAGGACGGGTTGTTCCGCGTCGAACTACCCACCTTCGACGAAGTGTCGGTGCGCGAATCGCTGCTCAATGCCGTCGCGCATCGGGACTACCGGCTCGGCGGTTCGGTGTTCGTTCGGCAGTATCCCCAGCGACTGGAGGTGGTGAGCCCCGGTGGTCTGCCAACGGGGATCACCCCGGCGAACATCCTCGACCAGCAGAACCCGCGCAATCGGCGGCTGGCCGAGGCGCTGGCGAAATGCGGGCTGGTCGAACGGTCGGGCCAGGGCATGAACCTGATGTTCGAAAGCGCGATCCGGCAGGGCAAGGCGCTCCCCAGCTTCGCCGGTACGGCGGCGCACGAGGTACGGCTGACCCTGCATGGAGTGGTCGGCAGCCCGGCTTTCGTGCGCTTCATCGAGCGGTTGGGCGAGGAGAAGCTCAAGTCCTTCTCGACATACGACTTCCTCGCGCTGGACTATCTCCGGCGCGAGCAATCCATGCCGGAGCATCTCAAGGCTTGTCTGCCGGGTTTGGTTGCTGCCGGTGCAGTGGAGTCGATCGGGCGGGGGCGGGGAACCCGGTACATCCTGGCACGCGGGCTTTACGCCGCCCTGGGCAGCAAGGGCGCTTACACCCGCACGAAGGGGCTCGACCGAGGGACCAACAAGGCGCTGCTGCTGAAGCACATCCGGGATAACGTCGCGAGCGGCGCGCAGATGGAGGAGTTCCGGCAGGTGCTGCCGGCGCTGTCGCGTAGCCAGATTCAGGTCCTGCTGCGTGAACTCCGCAAGGAGGGCGCGATCCACAGCGTCGGGGTCACGAAGGCCGCCCGTTGGTACCCGGGCGCCGGTCACGAGGAATTGCAACCGTGAAGCGCTATCTTCGGAGTGCAAGGGATCATAGCGCGTCGCCCGCTCGCAAGTTGTTGATCGATAAGGATGCGGAGCCGAGAGAATTGCAACGGGCCGGATGCTGGTTGCAATCCCGGAGCAATAAGTTGCAAATGGTTCGGCGAGCGACGCCGCTCCCGCCTTGTACGCCGGGTAGGGCCGCTGCCAGCGCTGTACCCGGGCCCTCACAAGAGGGAGCTTGAGGCGTGAGCCAGTTCGCCTTCCTCCAGCACGAATGGGCCGCCGTCTTCGACGCGGCCGCCAAGGCCGAGGCCGCCGTTCATCCGGATCCACGCACGTCGTGCTTCTACGCGCGGCGCGCGCTCGAACTCGCGGTGGGCTGGGCCTACAAGCACGACGCTTCGCTGAAGCTGCCTTACCAGGACAATCTCTCGGCGCTGATCCACGACCCGAGTTTCAAGGACGCCGCGGGCGAGGCGGTGTTCAGCAAGGCACGTGCCATCAACACACTGGGCAACCGCGCGGTGCACGGGCATCGGGCGATCCCGCCCGAGGACGCCGTGGTCGCGGTACGCGAACTTTTCCATGTGACCTATTGGTTCGCCCGAACCTACGGGCGTGCGGCGCGACCGGCGCCGGGCCTCGCCTTCGACGCAGCCGCGCTTCCGAAGTCAGCTCCGACGCGTGGGCGCACCGCCGAGCAACTGCAACACCTCGAAGCGGGCTTGCGCGAGCGCGACGAGAAGCTTGCCGCGCTGCTGGCCGACAGGACCACGCTCGGCGAGGAGCTGAAGCGCCTGCGCGCAGAGGTGGCGGCAGCCAAGCAGGCCGCAGCCGCCCAGCCTGACACGCATGACTACTCCGAGGCCGAGACCCGCGACTATTTCATCGACATGCTGCTCAAGGAGGCCGGCTGGCCGCTCGATCAGCCTCGCGACCGGGAGTTCGAGGTCGCCGGCATGCCCAACAGCCAGGGCAAGGGCTTCGTCGATTACGTGCTCTGGGGCGATGACGGCAAGCCGCTGGCCCTGGTCGAAGCCAAGCGCACCCGGCGCGATGCGCGCGTCGGCCAGCAGCAGGCGAAGCTATACGCCGATTGCCTGGAGCAACAATTCGGTCAGCGCCCCCTGATCTTCTACTCCAACGGCTACGAGCATTGGCTCTGGGACGACACGCGCTATCCGCCGCGCGCGGTGCAGGGCTTCCACAAGAAGGCGGAGCTGGAGCTTGCGATCCAGCGTCGCACCACGCGCAAGCCACTGGCGACGGGCGAGATCGATTCGGCAATCGTCGGGCGCTTCTACCAGACGCGCGGCATCCGGCGAATCGCCGAAGCCTTCGAGCGCGACCACGACCGCAAGGCGCTGGTGGTCATGGCCACCGGTGCCGGCAAGACGCGCACTGTCATCGCACTGTGCGATCTGCTGATGCGCTGCAAATGGGTCAAGCGGGTGCTGTTCCTCGCCGACCGCGTGGCGCTGGTCAATCAGGCAGTGAACGCGTTCAAGCACCACCTGCCCGATGCATCGCCGGTAAACCTGGTGACGGAAAAGGACGCCGAGGGGCGAGTGTTCGTGTCCACCTATCCAACGATGATGGGGTTGATCGACGAGACGCGAGACGGGCAGCGTCGGTTTGGAGTCGGGCACTTCGATCTCGTGATCATCGACGAGGCGCACCGGTCGGTGTTCCAGAAGTATCGCGCCATCTTCGAGTACTTCGATGCGCTCCTGGTCGGCCTCACGGCGACGCCGAAGGACGAGGTGGACCGCAATACCTACAGTCTCTTCGACCTGGAGGACGGCGTTCCGACCGACTCTTACGGCCTCGACGAGGCGGTGCGTGACGGCTTCCTCGTGCCAGCCAAGGCCGTGTCGGTACCGCTTAGGTTCCAACGCGAAGGGATTCGGTACGACGACCTGTCCGAAGAGGACAAGGACCAGTGGGACGCGCTGGAGTGGGACGAAGACGGCAACGTCCCCGATCGGGTGGAAGCCGAGGCGGTCAACAAGTGGCTGTTCAACAAGGACACGGTGGACAAGGTCCTGGAACATCTGATGACTCGGGGCCTGACGGTGGCCGGGGGCGATCGTCTCGGCAAGACCATCCTGTTCGCGAAGAACCAGCATCACGCCGAGTTCATCGCCGACCGCTTCAACGCCAACTACCCGCACTACAAGGGCGACTTCGCGCGCGTCATCACGTTCAAGACCGAGTACGCGCAGAGCCTGATCGACAGCTTCTCGTCCAAGGACAAAGCGCCGCACATCGCCATCTCGGTGGATATGCTGGACACGGGCATCGACGTTCCCGAAGTCCTGAACCTGGTGTTCTTCAAGCTGGTGC
>JBILUW010000351.1:0-3219 GCA_044370795.1 Burkholderiaceae bacterium | reverse complement strand
CAGGAGCTCGGCGTGAAGATGACCGAGGTTCCCTACAAGGGCACGTCGCAGTCGACGCTCGACCTGGTGGGCGGGCGGCTCGACACGCAGGTTGAAGGCCTGGCCAGCGGCTCGGCGCTGCACACGAGCGGCAAGGGCCGCGTGCTGGCGGTGATGGACGACGAGCGCTCACCCACGATGCCCGACGTGCCCACCTTCCGCGAGGCGGGCTTTCGCGACCTGAAGGCCTACACCTACTTCGGGCTGCTCGCCCCTGCGGGCACGCCGCGGGCGGTGATCGAGCGCCTGCACAGGGCGGTGGTGGCGGCGGTGGCCACGCCCGAGTACGTCGAGCGGCTGCGCGCCAACGGCGAGCAGGCGATGTCCTCGCCCAGCCCCGAAGCCTACGCCCAGCTGATCCAGGCCGAGCACGACCACTGGGGCCGCATCATCCGGCCGCTGAACATCAAGCTCGACTGACACACCGGCGCGGCCTGCGCGCGCGTGCGGCCGATGGGTGGCCGCGCGCGTCGCGCGGCGCCCGCGTGTCGGCTCAGGCGATGTCGAGTTCCTGGTAGCCGCCGGTGGCCACTGCGTCGGCGCGGGCCCGGAAATCGGGGCCGGTGCCGCTGTAGCGCGCGAGCACCCGTTCGCTCTTGCCGTCGACGTTGCGGTTGACTCCGGTCATCCACGAGTCGACCTCGTTCGACAGCAACCCCACCGCGGCCGCGCGCACGATCTCCATCCATGCGTCGACGCTCTCGCGCCTGGCCTCGACCCGCGTGCGGCCGTGATCGCGCAGGTGGCGCAGCAGGCCGGCGACCCAGTCGACGTTGTACTCGATGCTGCGCGGGATGTTGCCGAGCGCGCACATCGGGCCCATCACCATCAGCAGGTTGGGAAAGCCCGCGTTCTGGATGCCGAAGAAGGTTCGGGCGCCGCCTTGCCACTGGTCCTGCAGGCGCTGGCCGGCGGTGCCCACGATCTCCATGCGGTCGTAGGCGCCCCGCAGAGCATCGAACCCGGTGGCGAAGACGATGATGTCGAACTCGCGCTCGCGGTCGCTGGTTCGAATGCCCCGCGCCGTGATGCGCTCGATCGGCGTCTCGTGCAGATCGACCAGCTCGACGTTGGGCTGGTTGTAGACCTCGTAGTAGCCGGTCTCGAGCGGCAGCCGGCGCGTGCCGAAGCCGTGGTTCTTCGGGATCAGCTTCTCGGCGGTGGCCGGATCCTTCACGCGCTGGCGGATCTTGCGCGCCATGAAGTCCGACATCAGGGCGTTGGCTTCGCGGTCGATGAGCACGTCGCGGAAGTTGCCCATCCAGATGCCGAAGCCGGGCTCGGCGTAGCGCTGCTCCCAGAAGGTCTCGCGCTCCACGGCCGACACCTCGAGGGTGCGGCGCGGGTCGGGGCGGTGGACGAAGCCCGCCGGGCTCTCGCGGCACTGGCGGAAGATCTCGTCGTAGCTCGCCTTGATGCGCTGCTGCTCCTCGGCGGTGATCTGCCGGTTGTGCAGCGGCGCGCACCAGTTGGGCGTGCGCTGGAACACGGTCAGGGATGCCGCGCTCTTGGCCACCTCCTGGATGGTCTGCACGCCGCTTGCGCCCGTGCCGATCACGGCCACCCGCTTGCCCTCGAAGCTCACCGGCTCGTGCGGCCAGTTGGCGGTGTGGCAGATCAGGCCGCCGAAGGTGTCGATGCCCTCGACGCGCGGCAGCGTGGGCACCGACAGCGCGCCGATCGCGGTGATCAGGAAGCGGCAGGTGCGGGCCGTGCCGTCGTTGAGCGCGATGCGCCACAGGCGCGCGCCCTCGTCCCACTGCGCCCGCTCGACGCGCAGGCCGAAGTCGATGTGCGGGCGCAACGCGAAGCGGTCGGCGATGAAGTTCGCGTAGCGCAGGGTCTCGGGCTGCGGCGCGAAGTGCTCGGTCCAGCTCCATTCGCGCAGCAGTTCCGGCGAGAAGGAAAATCCGTAGGACCAGCTTTCCGAGTCGAAGCGCGCCCCCGGGTAGCGGTTCCAGTACCAGGTGCCGCCGACATCTTTGCCGGCCTCGATCACGCGCACCGACAGGCCCAGCTCCCGGACCCGGTAGAGCTGGTACAGGCCGGCCAGCCCCGCGCCGACGATGATCACGTCGACGTCGGGGGAAGCGATGCCGGGGGAGGGCGCTGCGGCGGTGTCGGTCATGGGTGGCTCATGGGATCGGAGAGGCGAGCGACTAGCCTACCCACGGAGCCGGTCCGCGGTCCAGCGACGCGGGCTTGCCGCCGAGACGTGGCTGTCCGCCAGCCGCTGCCGGCAGGCTTTCGAGACGGCGCCGCTGCTGACGGCTTGTCCGACGATTGCGCGCGCACGACACTGCCCCCTCGGCGCGCCCCCCGGAGGGCCGGCAAGCGGCGAATGCGAAGGCCCAAGGCGATGAGCGACAGCATCCTGGTCGAGAAGGACGGACCCGTTACCACCCTGCTGATCAACCGCCCGCGCGCGCGCAACGCCCTCGATCGCGAGGCCACCCACGCGCTGGCGGCGGCGATCCGGGCCTTCGAGGCCGACGAACAGGCGGGCGTTGCCGTGCTGGCTGGCGTCGGCGGCCATTTTTGCGCTGGCGCCGACCTCAAGGAGCTGGCCAGCGGCATCGACTACCTGCCCTGGGCCGGCAGCGCCGAGGGTCCCCTGCATCGCACGCCGGCCAAGCCCGTGATCGCCGCGGTCGCCGGCCACGCCTGCGCTGGTGGGCTGGGCATCGCGCTGTGGTGCGACCTGCGGGTGGCCGAGCGCGGCGCATCGTTCGCGGTGCTCTCGCGGCGCTGGGGCGTGCCGATGAGCGACGGCACCACGGTGCGCCTGCCGCGTCTGATCGGCATGAGCCGCGCGCTCGACATGCTGCTCACCGCGCGGGCGATCGACGGCGAGGAGGCGGTGCGCATCGGTCTGGCCAACCGGCTGGCCGAGAACGGTTGCGCGCTCACCGATGCGCAGGCCCTGGCGCGGCAGATCGCGGGTTTCCCGCCGATCGCCATGCGCAGCGACCGCGCCTCGGCCTGGGCGCAGGCCGACCTGCCGCTCGAACAGGCGATCGCCCGTGAACTCGAACTCGCCAGCGAGGCCCGCCGGCGCGAGGCCCGCGCGGGCGCGGCGCGTTTTGCCGCGGGGCAGGGCCGGCACGGCGAGGTTGCGCCCCCGCCACCCGCGTCGCCCGGCTGAATCCCGATGCGCGCGGTGGTCTGTCAGGCGCCCGG
>JBILUW010000109.1:0-11827 GCA_044370795.1 Burkholderiaceae bacterium | reverse complement strand
GCCCGAGCGCATCGCCGGTTCGGCCGCCGAGCTGCTCGCCGGCCTGGGCGTGCGGCTGCACACCGGCGCGCGGGTCACCGAGGTCAATGCGCAGGGCGTGGTGCTCGACGGCGGCGTGCTGCTGCCCGCCGAGCTGGTGGTGTGGGCCGCCGGGGTGAAGGCGCCTGCGTGGCTGGCCTCGCTCGACGGGCTGCCGACCAACCGCCTCAACCAGCTGCTCGTGACCCCCACACTGCAGAGCACGCTCGACCCCGATGTGTTCGCGATCGGCGATTGCGCCGCCGCGCCCTGGGTCGGGCGCGAGGGCGTCACGGTGCCGCCGCGCGCGCAGGCGGCCCATCAGCAGGCCTCGCATCTGGTGCGCCAGCTGCGCCGGCGCCTCGAGGGCAAGCCGCTGCAGCCCTGGCGCTATCGCGACTTCGGCTCGCTGGTGTCGCTGGGCGAGTACTCGACCGTGGGCAACCTGATGGGCGCGCTGGTCGGGGGCAACCTGTGGGTGGAGGGGCTGTTCGCGCGGGCGATGTACCGCTCGCTCTACACCATGCACCAGGTGGCGCTGCACGGCTGGTGGAAGACCGCGCTCGGCTCGGCCTCGCGCGCGCTCACCCGGGGCACCGGGCCGCGGGTGAAGCTGCACTGACGCCCGGGCGAGGAAGGGGCTTCATGCCGTGGATGAAATTCATTCACGGCGTGGATAGGCAAGCAGAGCGCGGGTGGCTGTGCGATCAATCCACCGTCGCGCCTGAGCTCTTCACGATCTTCGACCACAGCTCGAGGTCGTCGCGGGTGAGCCGCGCGAGCTCGGCGGGCGTGCTCGGCGCGGCCTCGGCGCCCTGACCGGCCAGCCGCTCGACGAGCGTTGCATCGGCCAGCACCTTCGCGCCCTCGGCGGCGATGCGATCGACCACCGCCTTCGGCGTGCCGGCCGGCGCGAACAGGCCGTACCAGGAGTTCACGTGGAAGCCGGGCAGGGTGTCGGCCAGGATGGGCAGATCGGGCGCGAGCCTCGTGCGGCGCTCGGTGGCCACGCCGATGACCTTGAGCTGGCCGTTGCGCACGAAGGGGAACACCCCGGGGAAGCTGCCGAAGGTGATGGGCACCTGGCCGGCGACCACGTCGGCCGCCGCCGCGGCCGCGCCGCGATATGGGATGTGCACCAGGTGCAGCCCCGCGCGCTGGTTGAACATCACGCCGAGCAGATGGTTGAGGGTGCCGTTGCCGGCCGAGGCGTAGTCGATCTTGCCGGGGCGGGTCCTGGCGTACTCGATCAGGCCTTTCAGGTCGCTGGCCGGGAACTTCGGGTTGGCCACCAGCAGATAGGGCGCGGTGGCCACCGACATCACCGGCTCGAAGTCCTTGATGGGGTCGAAGCCGGCGTTGCGGTACAGCCAGGGGTTGATGGTCTGCGCGCTTTGCGCGGTGAGCATGAGGGTGTAGCCGTCGCGCGGCGCGCGCGCGACGTGCGCCGTGCCCACGTTGCCGCCGGCGCCCACCCGGTTCTCGATCACGATGGGCTGGCCGATGGCCTGCGCAAGCCGCGTGGCGAAGGCGCGCGCCACGGTGTCGTTGGCTCCGCCCACCGCCTGCGGCACGACGAGGGTCACGGGCCGCGCGGGCCAGGCTTCCTGGGCACGGGCGGCGCGGCTGGCGGTGCCGGCGGTGGCGGCGAGCGCCCAGGGCGCGATCGGGGCGAGCAGGCGGCTGCGTTGGGGCGGGGAGCGGCGCATCGGGGTCTCCTCGGGCGCGATGGTCACGGACGCCGGATTGTAGAGGCGCGATGCCCGTTGGCGCGGCTTGCGGCGGCGCGTGTCGCTCATGGGGCCCACGGCGACCCTGGCGGCCGGGTGGCTCGGCGACCCGGGCACGAAGCCGACCCGGTCTTTGCGCCCGCCCTTAGACTTGCGGCTTGCCTGGAGGAGGACACCCGCATGATTCCCGACCACAAGGATTTCAGTGACATGCTCGCGTGCTGGGCCGGCGAGCGGCCGCAGGCCGACGCCCTGGTCTTCGGCGAGCGCCGGCTGAGCTGGGCGCAGCTCGCCGATCGCGTGCACCGGCTGGCCGGCGCGCTGCGCGCCGCCAGCCTGCAGCCCGGCGATCGCATCGCCGTGCTCGACCTCAACCATCCGTCGTGCCTGGAGCTCACGCTGGCCTGCGCGCAGATCGGCACGGCCAACGCGGTGGTCAACTTCCGGCTCGCCCCGCCCGAGATCGTCTACGTGATCAACGACGCGAAGGCGCGGCTGCTGTTCGTCGGCCCCGAGTTCGCGGGCGCGGTGACATCGTTGCGCGCGCAACTGCCGACGGTCGAGCGCGTGATCCACGTCGGCGGGCCCGATGACGAATACGAGGGCTGGCTGGCAGCGCAGGCGCCCGACACCCGGGTGCATGCGGCCGCGCGCACCGACAGCTTCGTGCAGCTCTACACCTCGGGCACCACCGGCTTTCCGAAGGGCGCGATGCTCACGCACGGCGGCATGCTGGCGCACGCGCGCAACGTGGCCGCCATGCAGAGCATGGATGGCAACTCGCGGGTGCAGGTGGCCATGCCGCTGTTCCACGTGGGCGGCACCAGCTACGCGCTGGTGGCCTGGGCGGGCGGCGCGCCCATCCACCTGATGCGCACGCCCGACCCCGCCGGCGCGCTGGCGATGCTCGAGCGCGAGCGCATCACCCACACCTTCTACGTGCCGGCGCTGATGGCCGCCATGGCGCAGGTGCCGGGTGCGGCCGATCGCGACTACTCGGCGCTGCAGGCGCTGGCCTACGGCGCCTCGCCGATGCCGCTGCCCGTGATGCGCGCCTGCCTGAAGATCTTCCCCGGCGTGATGCAGCAGGTCTACGGCATGACCGAGCAGAGCGGCGTGGTCACGGTGCTGGGCGCCGAGGACCACGAGAACCCAGCCGTGGCCCACCGTCTGGTGTCCGCCGGCAAGGCGATCGCGGGCGTCGAGATCGAGGTGCGCGACCCGGCCACCGGCGCGCCGGTGGCGGTCGGTCAGCCCGGCGAGATCTGGGTGCGCAGCGAGCAGGTGATGGGCGGCTACTGGGGCAAGCCCGAGGCCACCGAGGCCGCGATCACGGCCGACGGCTGGTACCGCTCGGGCGACGGCGGCCACATCGATGCCGACGGCTATGTCTACGTGACCGACCGCATCAAGGACATGATCATCAGCGGCGGCGAGAACATCTACCCCGCCGAGATCGAGCGCGTGCTCGCCGAGCACCCGGCCATCGCCGACGTGTCGGTCATCGGCGTGCCCGACGAGCGCTGGGGCGAGGTGCCCAAGGCGGTCGTGGTGCTCAAGCCGGGCGCCATGCTCGACCCGCACGATCTGGTGGGCTGGGCTCGCGAGCGGCTGGCCGCCTACAAGGTGCCCAAGACCGCCGACATCGTGGCCGAGCTGCCGCGCAATCCCACCGGCAAGGTGCTCAAGCGCGAGCTGCGCAAGCCCTACTGGGAAGGGCGCGAGCGGCAGGTGGTCTGAGCGGGGGGACGTCGGCTGCTGTCCGAGCCGGGGCGAGCCGCCCCGGCTCGACGATCATCGCCTTCGAGGCCGGCGCTCAGGGCGTCAGCCAGTGCGACACGGGCGTGACCAGGAAGCGCTCCACCGACACGCCGTCGCCGCCCACGAGCAGCGTGCGCGTGGGCCGGAAGGCCCGGGCGAAGGCTGCGGTACCGGGATGCGCGAGGGGACTGCGGCCGCTCTTGACCTCGATGGCGACCAGGCGTGCGCCGGCGCGTACGACGAGATCGACTTCCTGCTGCCGTTCGCGCCAGTAGAAGAGCTCGCACTCACCGGCAGCGGCAGCGTTGGCGAGGTGGGCGCCGACCCCAGACTCGATCAGCCGGCCGCGGTACTCGGGGTCGGCGAGCGCCTCGGTGGGAGACAGTCCGCTCGCCACGCTCATCAAGGCGGTGTTCATCACCTGCAGCTTGGGGCTCGAACCTCGGCTGCGCGCGACGTCGCCGGCGTACTTGGGCAGGCCTCGGACCATGCCGGCGCCGGCCAGCAGGTCGAGGTAGTGTGCCAGCGTGGTGCTGTTGCCGGCGTCCTGGAGCTGGCCGAGCATCTTCGTGTACGAGAGCACCTGACCGGAGTAGCGGCAGGCGAGGTCGAACAGCCGACGCAGCAGCGCCGGCTTGTCGATCCGCGACAGCAGCAGCACATCGCGCGAGATCGACGTCTCCACCAGGCTGTCGGCGATGTAGCGGGCCCAGCGTTGCGGCTCGCGGATCAGGGGCGCCGCGCCCGGGTAGCCGCCGTGAACGAGGAAATCGTCGAGCGACCAGCCGAAGGCGGCCTGCATCTCGGCGTACGACCAGTGGCCCACGTGCAGCGTCTCGAACCGCCCGGCAAGGCTTTCGGTGAGTCCGCGCGCGATCAGCAGGGGCGCCGAGCCGAGCAGCACCACCTGCAGGCGGCGGCGCGCGCGGGTGTCGGCGTCCCAGAGGCCTTTGACCGACTCGGACCAGCCCGGAATCTTCTGGATTTCATCGAGGATGAGGATGCCGCCACCGGCCGAGGCTTCGAGGCGCGCGGCTTCCCATTGCTGGGCGATCCACTCGGGGCCGCGCAACGTGGGCTCGTCGGCGCTCGCGTAGCGCACCGGCAGGGGCTGCCCGTTGGCGACCTGGAGGACCAGCGTGGTCTTGCCCGTCTGGCGCGGGCCCGCCACGACCTGGATGAAGCGGCGCGGCTCGGCCAGACGGCGGGCAAGGATGCCCGCCTGTGGCCTCTGCCAGGGCTCTGACGATTTACTCAGCATGTTGAGTATTTTTACTCAATGTCCTGCGC
The DNA here is from genome assembly GCA_044370795.1 of Burkholderiaceae bacterium. Classification (GTDB taxonomy): domain Bacteria; phylum Pseudomonadota; class Gammaproteobacteria; order Burkholderiales; family Burkholderiaceae_E; genus Quisquiliibacterium. The sequence goes on along the minus strand of JBILUW010000109.1, from coordinate 7,028 downwards.
AAGCCAAGCGGCGGGCGCTGGCGGGCTGTGGCCGCCCGGCGTAGGGTTACGCAACCCGACGCAGGAGCCCGACCCGATGACCCCCTCCAGCCGCACCCGCCGCCAGCTCGCCGCCTGGGGCGCCGCCACGCTGGCCCTGCCCGGCGGCCTGGCGCGCGCGGCCGACTGGTCCACGCGCCAGGCGACGGGCACACGCTGCTCTTCACGGCGACCGGCCACTTCACCAACGAGCTGCTGATGCCCCGGCTGCCCTTCGACCCGGCGCGCGACTTCAAGCCGGTGGCCAAGCTCGCCTCCGTGGCGCTGGTGCTGATCGTGCCGCGCCGCGCCCCGTTCAGCACCGTGGGCGAGCTGGTCGAGTACGCGCGCCGCAACCCGGGCAAGCTCAGCTACGCGTCGGCCGGCAGCGGCAGCTCGCAGCATCTGTCGGCGGCCGCGTTCGTGGCCCAGACCCGCATCGACGTGCTGCACGTGCCCTACAAGACCCAGACGCAGGCCCTCAACGACACGCTCGGTGGCCACGTCGACTTCTCGTTCGCGGCGGTGGCCACGGCGGCCGCGCAGCTCAAGGGCGGCAACCTGCGCGCCCTGGGCACCACCGGCAGCCAGCGCTCCATCGGCCTGCCCGATCTGCCGACGCTGGCCGAATCCGGCATCGCCGGCTACGAGTTCGCCGGCTTCAACGCGGTCTACGCGCCGGCGGCCACGCCCGATCCGATCGTGCAGGCCGCGGCCGACGCCTTCGAGGCCGGCGTGCGCTCGCCGGCCTTTGCCGAGCTTGCCCGCACGCAGGGCATCGACATCGACTTCCAGGGCCCGCGCGCCTGGGCGGCGGCGCAGGCCGGCGAGCGTCGGCGCTGGGCCGAGCTCATCCGCGCGAGCGGCGCGAAGCTCGAGTAGCGCTAGCGCCGCGCGCCGCGCTCGTACCAGCCGCGGCTGCGCCGCACCGCGCGCACCACCAGCAGCATGGCGGGCACCTCGACCAGCACGCCCACCACCGTGGCCAGCGCCGCGCCCGAGGCAAAACCGAACAGGCTGATCGCCGCGGCCACCGCCAGTTCGAAGAAGTTGCTCGCGCCGATCAGCGCCGAGGGGCAGGCCACGGCGTGGGGCTCGCCCAGGCGCCGGTTCAGGCCGTAGGCGAGCGCCGCGTTGAAGAAGACCTGGATCACGATGGGCACCGCGAGCATCGCGATGACCAGCGGCTGCGCCACGATGGCCTCGCCCTGGAAGGCGAAGAGCAGCACCAGCGTGGCCAGCAGCGCCGCGATCGACCACGGCCCCAGCCGCGCGAGCATGGCCTCGAGCGCCTGCGGACCGCGGGCGAGCAGGCGGCGGCGCCAGCCTTGGGCGATGAGCACCGGGATCAGGATGTAGAGCACGACCGACGCGAGCAGGGTGTCCCAGGGCACGGTGATCGACGACAGCCCGAGCAGCAGCGCGACGATGGGCGCAAAGGCGAACAGCATGATCGCGTCGTTCAGCGCCACCTGGCTCAGCGTGAACAGCGGATGGCCGTCGGTCAGGCGGCTCCAGACGAAGACCATCGCGGTGCATGGCGCGGCCGCCAGCAGGATGAGCCCGGCCACGTAGCTGTCGAGCTGATCGGCCGGCAGCCAGGGCGCGAAGACCTGACGCACGAAGACCCAGGCGAGCAGCGCCATCGAGAAGGGCTTGACCGCCCAGTTGACGAAGAGCGTGATGCCGATGCCGCGCCAGTGGCGGCCCACTTCGCGCATCGCGCCGAAGTCGATGCGCAGCAGCATCGGCACGATCATCACCCAGATCAGCAGGCCCACCGGAATGTTGACCCGCGCCACCTCGAGCCGGCCGAAGGCCTGCACGGGGCCGGGCAGCAGCTGGCCGAGCGCGACACCCGCGACGATGCACAGGGCCACCCACAGGCTGAGGTAGCGCTCGAACAGGCTCACGGGGCGGGCTCGGCTCGGTGGTGCGCGGGGAGCGACGAAACAGGGGGCGCGGCGGGCGCGGCTAGCGCTTGCCGATCTCGGTGATCTCGCGCTGGATCGACATCCGGTCGAGCGCGGCCAGCGGCAGCGCCAGCATCAGCTCGATGCGCCGGCGCAGCACCATGGCGGTGTCTCGAAACACCTTGAGCCGCTGAGCCTCGGTGCCCTCGAAGGCGGCCGGGTCCTCGACGCCCCAGTGCGCGGTCATCGGCTGGCCCGGCCAGACCGGGCAGACCTCGCCGGCCGCCTTGTCGCAGACCGTGAACACGAAGTCGAGCGCCGGGGCGCCCGATCCGGCGAACTCGCCCCACGACTTGCTGCGGTAGCCCTCGGTGGGCAGGTTCATCCCGGCCAGTGTGGTCAGCGCCAGCGGATGCACGGTGCTGGCCGGATGGCTGCCCGCCGAGTGCGCCCGGAAGCGCTCCGCTCCCAGGGCGTTGAGCATGCCTTCGGCCATGATCGAGCGCGCCGAGTTGTGCGTGCAGATGAACAGAACCTGATGGATGCCGTCTTTCATGCGCGATCTCCGGAGGTGGGCAGCGCGAGCGTCACCAGCCAGCACGCGATCAGCATCAGCGCGGAGCCCGCGAGGGTGACGCCCAGGCCGCCCCACTGGTAGAGCAGGCCCGAGAGCAGCGTGCCCAGGAAGCGGCCCGAGGCATTGGCCGCGTAGTAGAAGCCCACGTCCTCGGCGGCCTTCTCGGAGCCCGCGTAGGCGAGCACCAGGTAGGAGTGCACCGAGGAGTTGATCGCGAAGGCCACGCCGAACACCGCCAGCCCGCCCACCACCACCCACTCGCGGTGCGCCACATCGGCAAACACCAGGCCGGCCAGCACCAGCGGCACCAGCGCGAGCAGCGCCGACCACAGCCGCGCGGCCGGCACCTCGGCGCTCAGGCCGTCGTCGCTGCGGCGCACGAGCGAGGGCGCCGCCGCCTGCACCGCGCCGTAGCCGATGGTCCAGAGCGCGAGGAAGGCGCCGACCATCGTGAAGTTCCAGCCGGCCGAGTACAGGAACACCGGCACGCCGACCACGAACCAGACGTCGCGCGCGCCGAACAGCGCCAGCCGCGCCGCCGCGAGCAGGTTGATGCCGCGGCTCTTGGCGAACAGTTCGCGCGCCGAGCCCGAGGCCTTGCGCTTGCCCATGAGGGCCGGCACGAAGGCGAGCACGCCCGCAAGCACGAGCGCCAGCAGCGCCGCCATCGCCCACAGCGCCTGCTGAAAGCCCAGCGCCTGCAGCAGCAGGCCGCCCAGGAAGAAGCCCGCGCCCTTCATGGCGTTCTTGCTGCCGGTGAAGAAGGCCACCCAGCGAAACAGCTGCCCCGAGGCCTCGGCGGCGGTCAGCTTGATCGCCGACTTGCTCGCGGTCTTGGTGAGGTCCTTGGCCACACCGCATACGCCCTGCGCGAGCACCACCCAGGCCACCGACATCGCCGCCGTCCAGCCTGGCGACAGCGCCGACAGCAGCAGGAAGCCGGTGATCTGCGTGGCCAGCCCCACCGCGAGCATGCGCGCGATGCCGTGGCGCGTGGCAAGCCAGCCGCCCACGAGGTTGGCGACGATGCCCATGGCCTCGTAGAGCAGGAAGAGGAAGGCGAGCGTGAAGGGCGAGTAGCCGAGCTGGTGGAAGTGCAGCAGCACCAGCATGCGCAGCGCGCCGTCGCTGAGCGTGAAGCCCCAGTAGGCGGCGGTGACGATCGCGTAGTTGCGGGTGCCGGCGTGCATCGGGCTCGGCCCGGGTTCAGAAGCCCAGCCGCTGCAGGTGGCAGGCGAGGTCGACCATGCGGCAGGCGTAGCCCATCTCGTTGTCGTACCAGGCGTAGACCTTGAGCAGCGTGCCGTCGGTGACCAGCGTGGAGGGCGCATCGACGATGCTGCTGCGGGTGTCGCGCGCGTAGTCGGCGCTCACCAGCGGCCGCTCCTCGTAGCCGAGGATGCCCGCCAGCGGCCCGGCGGCCGCGGCCGCGAACAGCGCATTGACCTCGGCCGCCGTGGTGGCGCGCGCCAGCTCGAACACGCAGTCGGTGAGCGAGGCGTTGAGCACCGGCGCGCGCACGGCGTGGCCGTCGAGCCGGCCCTTGAGCTCCGGGTAGATCAGCGCGATCGCGGTGGCGCTGCCGGTGGTGGTGGGCGCGAGGCTGAGCATCGCGCTGCGTGCGCGCCGCAGGTCGGCGTGCGGCGCATCGACCACCACGTTGGTGTTGGTGGGGTCGTGGATAGTGGTGATCTGGCCGTGCCGGATGCCCAGCGCCTCGTGCACGACCTTGACCACCGGCGCCAGGCAGTTGGTGGTGCACGATGCCGCGGTGGCGATGCGGTGGCGCGCCGGGTCGTAGGCCGATTCGTTGACACCGACAACGATGTTGGGCACGTCGCCCACCTTGACCGGCGCGGCGACGATCACGCGCCTGGCGCCGCGATCGAGGTGGCCCTGCAGGGTTTCGGGGGTGAGGAACTTGCCGGTGCATTCGAGCACCAGATCGACGCCGAGCTCGCCCCAGGGGATGTCGGCCGGCTTCGCATGCGCCGAGTACCCCAGCCGGCGTTCGCCGATGCGGATCGCGGCCGCGTCGTCGGCGGCGATCGGGGCGCGCCAGCGGCCCTGCACGCTGTCGAAGGCAAGCAGGTGCGCGGTGGCTGCCGCGCCGCCCTTGATCTCGTTGAGGTGGACCACCTCGAGGCGGTTGCCCGCGCGCGGGTCGTCCGTGGGCCGTTCGGCGGCGCCGAAGGCCGCTCGCAGCGCGAGCCTGCCTATCCTTCCCATTCCGTTGATGCCGACGCGCACGGGCCTGTCCTTGCGGAGGAGATCAGACAATTCGACGATTCTGGAAGCGACGCATGACAAAACGATGACAGCGTGGCCGACCGGGCCGGTGCCGGCCGCCGCCGTGCCTCAGCAGGCGCGGCCTTGCCGCGCGGGCCGCGCAGCGCACGGCTCGCCCTGGCAGCAGTGGTCGGTGAGATAGGCGAGCAGCGCGTTCATGTGCTCGAGCGCCGGCCGATAGTGCAGCTTGCGGCCTTCGCGCTCGGCGCTGGCCAGACCGGCGTGCACGAGCTCCTTGAGGTGGAACGAGAGCGTGGACGGCGGGATGTCGAGAACTGCCGACAGCTCGCCCGGCGTCATGCCTGCCGGGCCGGCACCGACCAGCGCGCGGAACACGCGCAGCCGCGCCTGCTGGGCGAGTGCGGCAAGCGCGATGACGGCGCGGCTTTCTTCCATGAACCGATGATCATGGAAACGTCCGAGGCGGGCAAGCGGCGGCCCGCCCCGCCCGCCGGGGTGGCGCGCGGCGCGCGGTGCGCGTCGGGCAGGGCGGGGCGCGCCTGCCGCCGCGCTCAGCCGCGCGCGACCGCCGCGCCGAGCACCTGCGGCCGGGTGACCGGGGCGGTGGCCCGTGTGAAGGCGAAGTCGACCTCGGGCGTGAGGCCCGAGACGATGCGCGCGATGCTCTTGCCCGAGCCGCAGGCGTGGGTCCAGCCCAGCGTGCCGTGGCCGGTGTTCAGGTAGAGGTTGGGCAGCTTCGTGGCGCCGATGACGGGCACGTTGCTCGGCGTGGCCGGCCGCAGGCCGGTCCAGAACTGGGCCTGGCTCGCGTCGCCCGCGCCGGGGAAGAGTTCCTGCACGCGGCGCACGATGGCCTCGCAGCGCACGCGGTTGAGGTCGCGGTCGTAGCCGTTGAGCTCGGCGGTGCCGGCGATGCGCAGCCGGTTGCCCAGCCGCGAGAACACCAGCTTGTATTCGTCGTCGGTCAGCGACACCTGATGCGCCTTGTCGGCATCGAGCACCGGCATCGTCACCGAGTAGCCCTTGGCCGGGTAGATCGGCAGCGCGATGCCCAGCGGCTTGACCAGCAGCGGGCTGAGCGAGCCCATCGCCACCACGTAGGCATCGCCGCGCACGCGCTGGAAGCGGCCCTCGTGGTCGGTGGCCTCGACGTGGTCGATGCGACCGCCGTCGGTGCGCAGCGCGGTGATCGTGTGGCTCATGCGAAACACCACGCCGTCGCGCTCGCACAGGGCCACCAGCTCGCGCGCGAAGCGGTTGGCGTCGCCCGACTCGTCCTCGGCGGTGTAGGTGGCGCCGGCGAGCTGGCCGCGCACGTGGGCCAGCGCCGGCTCGATGCGCACCGCCTCATCGGCTGATATCAGGCGGCGCTCGCAGCCGAGCTCGCGCATCTGCGCGGCCGGCGCCTCGGCGGCCTCGAACTCGGCCGCGCTGGTGTAGAAGTGCAGGATGCCCTGGGTGCGCTGGTCGTACTGCAGGCCGGTGTCGCGGCGCAGCTGCTGCAGCGTGTCGCGGCTGTAGGTGCCCAGGCGCACGATCTGCTCGATGTTGTGGCGGGTGCGCGCCGGCGTGCACTCGCGCAGGAACTGCAGGCCCCAAAGCCACTGGCGCATGTCGGCGCGCAGCCGGAACAGCAGCGGCGCGTCCTCGCGGCCCAGCCACTTGAGCACCTTCAGCGGCGCGCCGGGGTTGGCCCAGGGCTCGGCGTGGCTGACCGAGATCTGCCCGCCGTTGGCGAAGCTGGTCTCGGCCGCGGCGCTGGCCTGGCGGTCGATGACCACCACGTCGTGGCCGAGCTGGCGCAGGAAGTAGGCGGAGGTCACGCCGAGCAGGCCGGCGCCAAGGACGATGACTTTCATGGTGGGTTTCCGGGGAGGCTTGGGGGTGGCATCCGAGGGGGCCGCCGTGCTCGGGCAGGCGGCGCTGCCCCGATGACGGCGGTTCCCGCCTGAGGGTTACTGCGGCTGCAGATTGATCGCGCGGGCGATCGCGCGGAACTGCGCGGTGCCCTCGGCATAGGCCTTGCCCACCGCGTCGAGCGGCAGCGGCTCAGCCAGCAGCAGGCTGTGGGCGTCGAGCCCGGCGCGCACCGCCGGGTCGTTGAGCGTGTCGGTGATCGCCTTGTGCAGGCGCTGCACCACCGCCTCCGGGGTGTCTTTCTTCACGAAGTAGCCGGTCCAGATGTTGAAGGCGAACTCGCGCAGCAGCTTCGACTCGCTGATGGCCGGATAGGCCTTCACGTTGTCGAGCCGGGCGCGGTTGAGCATGGC
>JBILUW010000349.1:0-3235 GCA_044370795.1 Burkholderiaceae bacterium | reverse complement strand
GCGGCCACACCGCGTGCCGCACACCCCGGCACGGCCGCTTCGAGCCGCGCCAGCGCATCGTCGACACGGGACTGGGTGCGGCCGGTGATCCAGACCTGCGCGCCCTCGCGGGCCAGCTCCTCGGCGATCGCCCAGCCGATACCGGCGGTGGCGCCGGTTATCAGCGCGCTGCGCCCGGCGAGACCGAGATCCATGGCGGGCCCGATACGGTCAGAATGAGACGAGCAGCCCGCCCGCCGAGCCGGTGACCAGGTAGCGCCCCAACCCGAACGCAAGCCCGCCGAGGGCGTCGGTGGAGCCGGTGACGGCCCGGCGCCAGGTGAGCCCGTCGTCGCTGAGCAGGACAGAGCCGTCGGCGGCGCTGGCCACGAAGCGGCTGCCCCATACGACGCCGCGCAGGGCAGCGGTGGCGGGCGACGCGAACGACGACCACGCCAGGCCGTCGGTGCTGCCGACGACGGTGCCGGCATCGCCGACGGCGATGAAGCGGGCCGAACTGACAGCAATACCCCGGAGGTCGGCGGTGGTGCCGGAGGCGACGGGTTGCCAGCTGCCCAGCGAGCCGGCGATCGCGGAGACCATCGCGCCGCCGGCGCCGACGGCGACCAGACGCTGGGTGTTGCCTCCTATGGCCAGCAGCGACTGCGCGGTGCCGGACGCGAACGGCGTCCAGACCGTGCCATCGGGGCTGAGGGTGAGGCTGCCGCCGTCGCCCACGGCCACCGCGGTGCCGCCCAACCCGGCGACGGCGCGCAGGGTCTGGGTGGTGCCCGAGGCGCGTGCCGTCCAGGTGGCGCGATCGAGGCTGGTGACGATGGTGCCGCCCGCACCTACCGCGATGTAGCGCGAAGAGACGAAGGCGATGGCGTGCAGGTCGCTGGTGGTGCCCGATGCGGCGGCCGTCCAGACGAGGCCGTTGTCGCTGGTGAGGATGGCGCCGCCGGCGCCCACGCCCACGAAGCGGGTGCCGTCGAACAGGATGGCGTTCAGGCGCGCGGCCGGCACGGGGCTCACGGCGCTCCAGACGTCGCCCGCCGGCCGCGGCACGGCAGTGATGGGTGCGCTGGTGGGGCCGACCTTGGAGCCATCGCGCGAGGCGCCGACGATGAAGGCGTGGCGGATGCCGTTGGCGATACCCGTGACCACCAGCGGCGACGACGCGCCGCGCACCGACCGGTAGCCCAGCGTGCTCGTCGATTCGGGGAAGGCCACGGTGTCGCCGGGCGCATAGAACACCCAGTACTGCAGCCCGGGCTCCTGCGTGAAGCGGACCTCGGCGCGGCCATCGCCGGCCGTGACACTGACGCCGACGGGTGCCTCGGAGGGCGGGGACGAGCCGCCGCAACCGGCGAGAAGAAGGCCCAGCAGCAGGCCGAACCAGGCATGACGGATGATCATCGATGGCGCTCTCGGGATGGCCGCGCGGCGAGGCGCGCGCAGGCGGCAGATCGTTGACTAGGGTATCAGAACGGCAACCTATAATCGGCGCCCGGGCCAGCCGGCGCGAGCCACGCGCCGGCCGCGCGCCCCTCCAGGAGTCGCGACATGCACGACCCGCAAACCGGCGCCACCGCGCCGCCCGCGCCCGCGCGCGCCGTCGGCATCGTCGGCCTGGGCGCGATGGGCATGGGCATCGCCCGCACGCTGCTGCGCAAGGGCTTCGAGGTTCACGCCTGCGACCTGCGCGAGGCCGCTCGCGACGCGATCGCGCAGGCCGGCGCGCGGGTCCACGAATCGCCGGCGCAAGTGGCCGCGCAAGTCGCGGTCCTGATGGTGGTGGTGGTCGACGCCGCCCAGACCGAGGCGGTGCTGTTCGGGCCCGGGCAGGCGGCCGCCGCGCTGGCGCCGGGCTCGGTCGTGATCGCCTCGAGCACGGTCGCGCCCGACGCCGCCGAGCGCCTGGGCGCCCGGCTTGCCGAGGCGGGCCTGCGCATGATCGACGCGCCGCTGTCGGGCGGCGCGGCGCGCGCGGCCACCGGCGAGCTCACCCTGATGGCCTCGGGCGAGCCGTCGGCCTTCGACGCCGCCGCCGACGTGCTCGCGGCCATCGCGGCGCGCGTCTATCGCCTGGGCGACGCGCCGGGCAACGGCTCCAAGGTCAAGATGATCAACCAGCTGCTCGCCGGCGTGCACATTGCCGCGGCCACCGAGGCGATGGCGCTGGGCATCCGGGCCGGGATCGACCCGGCGCAGCTCTACGAGGTCATCTCGAACAGCGCCGGCGCGAGCTGGATGTTCCAGAACCGCGTGCCGCACATCCTGGCCGGCGACTACACGCCGCTGTCGGCGGTCGACATCTTCGTGAAGGATCTGGGCATCGTGCTCGACTCGGCCCGCCGGCTCACCTTCCCGCTGCCGCTGGCCTCGGCCGCGCATCAGATGTACCTGGCCACCAGCGCCTCGGGTCTGGGCAAGGAGGACGACTCGGCCGTGATCAAGATGTTCCAGCGTCTGACCGGCATCGACCTGCCGCAGCCCGCGCCATGACCGTGCTGCTCGGCTGCGTCGCCGACGACTTCACCGGCGCCACCGACCTCGCCGGCATGCTGGTGCGCGGCGGCATGCGCACGCTGCTGCACATCGGCGTTCCCGGCCCGGCGGCGCTGCCCGCGGCCGACGCCGTGGTGGTCGCGCTGAAGTCGCGCACGATCCCGGCGTCCGAGGCGGTGGCGCAGTCGCTCGCGGCCTGGGCGCGGCTGCGCGAGGCCGGAGCACGCCAGGGCTTCTTCAAGGTCTGCTCGACCTTCGACTCCACCGACGCGGGCAACATCGGCCCGGTGATCGATGCCCTGATGACGGCGACGGGCGCCGACTTCACCATCGCCTGCCCGGCCTTCCCCGAGAACGGCCGCACCGTCTATCGCGGCCACCTGTTCGTGGGCGACGCGCTGCTCAGCGAGTCGGGCATGGAGCATCACCCGCTCACGCCCATGACCGATCCCAATCTCGTGCGGGTGCTGCAGCGCCAGACGGCGCGGCGCGTCGGTCTGGCCCGCCTCGACGCGGTGGCCGCTGGCGCCAACGCCCTTGCCGCCCGGCTCGCCGAGCTGCGCCATGATGGCGTGGCCATCGCCATCGTCGACGCCGTCTCGCAGGCCGACCTGCACGCGATCGGCGGCGCCTGCGCCGGACTGGCGCTGGTCACCGGCGGCTCGGGCGTGGCCATCGGCCTGCCGGCGAATTTCGCGCGCGCAGGTCTGCTCGGCGCCGACGCCGCCCGGGCGGCCGCGATGCC
>JBILUW010000350.1:0-3235 GCA_044370795.1 Burkholderiaceae bacterium | reverse complement strand
GTCGGTGCGCGAGGGCGGGGGGTGGACGAAGACCAGCCCGCAGTCGAGGCAGACGACATTGGCCAGCGGTCGGCCGTCGCGGTCGCGGTTGCCGACCTGTTCGTGGCGGGTGCTGCCGCACAGCGGGCAGCCCTGGGTGATGCTCATCGGGGCACTCCGGACGAAGACCGCGAAGGATAGCCGACGCGCGCGCTTCGGCGGCAGCCGCCCCCGCGGGCGGGTCGGCCCGCCCCGCCCCCGCGGTCCGGTCGGTCCGCCCCGCCCCTGCGGACCGCCGGGCTCAGCCAGCCAGCGGCACGCCCTGCACCGTGATCCGGTGCATCACGCGGCGGTGACCGTGGTAGTCGTTGAGCGCGTAGTGCCAGGTGGCGCGGTTGTCCCAGAAGGCCATCGAGCCCTCCTGCCAGTCGAACCGGCACGAGAACTCGGGGCGCGACGCATGCTCGTAGAGCATGCGCAGCAGCGGCTCGCTCTCGGCCTTGGTCCAGCCCTCGAAGTGGGTGGTGAAGGCCTGGTTGACGTAGAGCGTGCGCCGGCCGGTATCGGGATGGCGGATGACCACCGGATGCACGACATCCTGGGTCGCGGCCGCGCGGTTGCCGATCCGGTCGCCGGTGTCCTGGCGCGCCGCGTAGCCGGTCTGCTCGCCGAAGACGTGGCGCGAGGAGTGCACCGCACGCAGCCCCTCGAGGGTGCGCTGCAGACCGGGCGAAAGCGCCTCGAAGGCGGCGGCCATGTTCGCGAACAGGGTGTCGCCGCCGGCGGGCGGCACTTCGCGCGCCAGCAGCAGCGAGCCCATGGCCGGCGCCTCGTCGTAGCTGTGGTCGGTGTGCCAGCCGCCGCCGATGTTGCTGCGCTGCTCGGGCTCCTTGCGCACCTCGGCGATCTCGGGGTGGCCAGCCACCGGCTTGAAGAAGCGGTTGATGTCGATCGGCGCCCAGCGCCGCGCGAAGGCGATGTGCTGCTCGGGGCTGAGGAGCTGGTCGCGGAAGAAGATGACGCCGTGGTCGAGGAAGGCCCGACGGATGACGGCGAAGTCGTCGTCGGCGAGCGGCTGCGAGAGATCGACGCCGCGGATGACGGCGCCGACGGCGGGCGCGAAGGGAACGACCTCGATGGCGGCGGGCACGGCGGCTCCTCGGTAGCGTGGGCAAAGCAGCGGGACTGTAACCGAGGGAGCAGGGCGGCGCCGCCGGCGGCGTGCGCAACGGAACGCCGTGGCGTCGACACCTCCGGGCGCGCATGCCATGCTCGACCGCGAGTCCTCGCGATCGACGGGGGCCGCCTCAACCACGCATGTCGCAGGAGACCGAGATGCCCCTGGATACCCCTCGCCGCCGCCTCGTCCTGGCCGCCGCCGCCTCCGGGCTGGCCGCCGCCGCGCCGGCTGTCCGCGCCCAGTCCGCTGCCTGGCCCGGCGGCAAGCCGATCCGCATCCTGGTGGGCTTTCCGCCCGGAGGCACGAGCGACCCCTACGCGCGCATGCTCGGCGAGCACATCTCGCAGAAGCTCGGGGTGCCCGTGATCGTCGAGAACCGGCCCGGCGCGAGCGGCTTCATCGCGCTCGAGGCGCTGGCCCGGATGCCGGCCGATGGCTACACCTTCGGCGTCACGACCTTCACCTCGGTGTGGGGCAGCCGCGCGCTTTACCGCAAGCTGCCCTTCGATGCCGACAAGGACTTCATCTCCGTGTCGATGCTGCCGGTCGGGCCGCTGCTGATCGCGGTGCCCACGGCGCTGCCGGTCAACTCCGTGAAGGAGTTGCTCGACTACGCGAAGACCAGGCCGGTCGCGATGGCCAGCTACAACGTCGGCTCGGTGCCGCACATGGTGGCGGTCGAGTTCAACACGAAGCACGGCCTGAACATCAACGTGATCCAGTACAAGGGCGAGGGCCCGATGTGGCTGGACGTCGCCAGCGGCGTCGTGCAGGTGGGCGTGGGCAGCTATGTCGCCATGGCTCCGCACCTGCAGCGCGGCACCGTCAAGGTGCTTGGCTCCTTCGGCATGGAGCGCAACCCCAAGCTGCCCAACCTGCGGAACATGGTCTCCCAGGGTTTCGACGCGCCGATCTTCCGTCTCGACGGCGGCCTCGTGCTGCTCGCGCCTGCCGCCACGCCTGCCGACATCGTCAGGCGGGTGGGCGACCTGTGCGTGGAGGCAGGCGACTCGCCCAAGGGCGTCGCGCTGCGCGAGGCCTTCGCGATCGACGCCAGGCCCAGCACCGCGGCCGAGATGCAGCGCAAGTGGCGCGAGGACAGCCCGCTCTGGATCAAGATGACCGAGTCCCTCAACATCAAGATCGACTGAACGATCGTCGCTCGCGGCCGGGTGCGCCCGGCCGCGCCGCGATCCGCCCGGGGCGTGACGGGCGCCCCGGCTTGTGGTCTCATCGAAGGTTTTGCGACCCGGAGATCCGACCCGTGACCAGGGGACTGACGACGCGCATCCTGCACGCCGACCGGCAGGCGCCGATCGAGCATGGCGCCGTCCACAAGCCGATGCATGCCGCGGTGGCCTACGGCTACAGCGCCTCGCGCGACCTCGCCGCCGTCTTCCAGGGCGAAAAGCCCGGCCATGTCTACGGCCGCCAGGGCAACCCCACCACCGCCGCGCTCGAGGCCAAGGTCTCGCTGATGGAGCAGGCCGCCGGCACCGTGTGCTTTTCCACCGGCATGGCGGCGATCGGCTCGATGATGTTCGCGCTGCTGCGCCGTGGCGATCATGTCGTCTCCAGCCAGTTCCTGTTCGGCAACACCAACAGCCTGCTCCAGACCGTGGCGGGCATAGGCGTGGAGGTCACGCTGGCCGACGCCACCGACGCCCGCGCGATCGAGGCGGCGCTGCGCCCGGAGACCCGCATCGTCTTCGTCGAGACCATCGCCAACCCGGCCACCCAGGTGGCCGATCTCGAGGGCATCGGGCGCCTGTGCGCGGCGCGCGGGCTGGTCTACGTCGTCGACAACACCATGACCTCGCCGTGGCTCTTCCTGCCGCGCGACGTGGGCGCCTCGCTGGTGATCAACTCGCTCACCAAGTGGATCGGCGGGCATGGCAACGCGCTGGGCGGCGCGGTGTCCGACACCGGGCTCCACGACTGGTCGAACTACCCCAACATCGCCGCGCCCTACCGCAAGGGCAACCCGGCCAACTGGGGTCTGCAGCAGATCCGCAAGAAGGGTCTGCGCGACCTTGGCGCCACGCTGCCGGCCGAGCATGCGCACCGGCTTGCCGT
>JBILUW010000051.1:0-18704 GCA_044370795.1 Burkholderiaceae bacterium | reverse complement strand
GTCAGGGCATCCGGAAGTCGGCCGCCCTGACCATCTCGCCCAGCGCCTGATCGGCCTGCCGCACCAGCGTGCCCAGACCATCGGGCGTGCTGTGTGCCGGGGTGATGCCCAGCACGGCAAGTTTCTGGATGAAGTCGGGCGATCTCGTGACGGTGCCGACCGCGGCATTGACCCGCTGCACGAAGTCGGTGGCGGTGCCGGTCGGGGCGAACAGCGCCACGAAGTTGCCCGATTCGTAGCCCTTGAGGCCCTGCTCGGCGTAGGTTGGCACCTCGGGCATGCGCTCCATGCGGGCCGGCAGGTTGACCGCGATCATGCGGATCTGGCCGGCCTTGGCGAACTGGCTCATGGCGCCCACCGAACCGATGCCGCCGGCAACCTGGCCGGCGACCAGATCCTGGACCACCGGACCGTCGCCGCGGTAGGGCACGGCGTTGAGGTTCACGCCGAAGGTCTTGCCCATCATCTTCACGGCGAAATCGGGCGCGCTTGCCGGGGCCGGCACGCCGATGCTGGCGGCCGCCGGGTTGGCGCGGGCCCACGCCATGAACTCGCGCAGGCCGCCGCGCTCGCCCACGGCCTTGACGTTGACGGCGAGCACGTCGGGGCTGATGGCCACGAGCGACACCGGCACGAAGTCCTTGGCGGGCTCGAAGCCGGGGTTGCGCACTGTGAGCGGGATCATCGACACCGTGTGGCTGTTGGTGAGGAACAGCGTGTTGCCGTCGGGTGCGGCGCTCCTGAGCGCGACCGCTGCGATCTGCCCGCCGGCGCCCGGGCGGTTCTCGACCACCACCGGGCGCTTGAGCAATGCGGTGAGCTCGGCGGCGAGGTTGCGGGCGATGGTGTCGATGCTGCCCCCCGCCGGAAAGCCGACCAGGATCTTGAGCGGTGCTTCCTGGGCGGAGGCGGTCAGGGGCGAGGCAGCGAGCGCCGCGCCGGCCAGCGAGGCGGGCACGGCGCGGATCAGGGTGCGGCGGGAGCGGATCATGGCTGTCCTTGGAGTGGGATTCGGGGCGCGAGGACGCAAAGGTAGCGCATCGCGGCCGCAGGCCGAAGCGCATCGCGGCCGGCATGGCTCACCCTGCGCTCAGGCCGGGCGCGCGCCGCCGAGGGTGACTTGGTGGCCGGCCAGTGTCTTGTACTCGGAGACGATCGCCGCGAGTTCGGCCGCGGGCAGCACCGATTCGAGATCGGTGTAGCCGTCGGGCGCGCGCTCGTCGACCAGATCGAGGATGCGGTCGAGCCCCTCGCGGCGGTTGGCCAGCGTGAGGGCGGTGGTGGCGCCGCGGCGCTGCGCCTCGTACTGCGCCAGCGCCGCGCGCCAGTCAGCGCCGTGGGCCGCGAAGGCGTCGGCAAGCGCGCGCGCGTCCATGATCGCCTGGGTGGCGCCGTTGCTGCCGATGGGGATCATCGGATGGGCGGCATCGCCCACCAGCGTCACTCGGCCGAAGGTCCACCGGGGCAGGGGATCGCGGTCGACCATCGGAAACTCGAACACTTCCTCGGCGCCGCGGATCAGCTCGACGATGTCGAGGTCGGGGAACTTCCAGTCGGCGTAGCGGTGCACGAAGGTTTCGACATCGGCGCGCCGGTTCCAGTCTTCGGGCGCGAGCGCATCGCCCTGCGGAGCCGGCAGGCAGGCGATCCAGTTGGTGAGCGAGGCGCCGGCGTCGTAGGCCGCGCGGGAGATCGGGTAGCAGACGAATTTCTGCGCCTTGCTGCCCATCTGGACCATGGTCCGCCCCGACAGGAACGGCCGGCTGCGGGTGACGCCGCGATAGAGCAGCAGGCGATTCCAGCGCGGCGCGCCCTCATCGGGGTGGAACTGGCGGCGAGCGGCCGAGTGGATGCCGTCGGCGGCGAGCAGCACGTCGGCCTGCCGGGTCAGGCGCGCGCCGTCGCGGGTGTTGAACGTGGCGCTCACCCCGTGCTCGTCCTGCGTGAAGCCGCTCAGGCGCAGGCCGGTGCGCACCCGCGCCTCGCCCAGCCGTTCGCAGGCGGCGCGGTAGAGCATCATGTGCAGCTCGCCGCGGTGCACCGAGTACTGCGGGTGGGGGTAGCCGGCGTCCAGCCCCCGACCGTCCGCCCAGATGCGCTGGCCATGACGGGTGTAGAAGGCCACCTCGCGCGTGGGAATGGCCAGGGCGGCAAGGGCCTCGGCAAGGCCCAGCCCGCCGAGCACCCCGACCGCGTGCGGCAGCACGTTGATGCCCACGCCCAGCGGGCGCAGCTGCGCGGTAGCCTCGATCACCTCGACCTGCAGGCCCGCCTCGTGCAGAGCCAGGGCGGTGGCCAGGCCGCCGATGCCGCCGCCCGCGATCAGGATCCTCACGAAACCTTCCTCCGTTCGAAGCCGAGCCAGAGTCCCGATTCTAGGGCGCGAACGACCGCTGCCGGCGGCGGCGCCCGGTGCCGGCGCATTTCCGGAACCGGGCAGGCCATCGTGCCCGCCGTCGCGGTACGCGCGGCGCGCATCTGCTGATGCGGATCGATTCGTTTCCCGGCCGCGCGGGTCGCGGCAGCATCGGTGCTGCACGGCGCCGCGGGCCTGGCCCGGAGCGTGCCGTTGCCGTTTCCGGAGGTCCTTGAATGTCGACGAAACTCGTGAGCATCCGCAATCCTGCCACCCCCGCTGCCGCCAGCCGGCTCGTCGCCGTCACCGCCGCGCACTGGCTCGCGCGCCTGCCGCCGCGCGCGGCAGGCTCCCGGCTTGCGCGGCTCTCCCGGCCGGGCGCGATGCTGGCCCCAGGCGCTTGGCGTACGGCCCCGCCGGCCGAGCCCCAGGAGGCCCCGATCGACCTGATGCGCTACGGGCTCTGAGCGGGCAGCGACGCCGCCGGCCCGCCGCTTGCGCCGTCTTGCCGCCAGGCAGGCGGCGCCCGGATCGCGCCAGGGTCCGCGAATCGCCCGGCGCCGTTCGGATGGTCGGGCCGCTGCGTTATCCTCGGCGAAAACCCCGCGCCGGCGTGCCGCCTGTCGCGGCCGAGCCTCGCTGCGAGGATGATCGCCGATGTCGCAATCGGGACCCGCACCCGCCTTCGGAGCCGATGGTCGCGCGGGCGGCTGGGCGCCGCTGCAGGCCGCGTTCGCGGGCGACCAGGCGATCGTTGCGCGCGCAACCGAAGCCGCACGTCTCGTCGCGCCGATGGCCGACCGCATCGAGCGCGAGCGCCGGCTGCCCGACGAGATTCTCGAACGTCTGCACGCGCTGCGCCTGTTCCGGCTGCTGCTGCCGCGCAGCGTCGACGGAGAGGAAGCCGACCCGATCACCTTCTTCCACGCGATCGAGACCGTCGCGCGCGCCGACGCTTCGGCCGCCTGGTGCCTCAGCCAGGCGGGCGGCTGCGCGATGGCCGCCGCCTATCTCGACCCCGCGGTGGCGCACGAGCTGTTCGGTGCTGATCCGCGCGCGGTGCTCGCCTGGGGGCCCGGCCCAAGGGTGAGCGCGGTGCGCGTGGACGGTGGCTACCGGGTCAGCGGCGCCTGGTCGTTCGCCTCGGGAGGGCGCCATGCGACCTGGCTGGGGGCCCACTGCCCGGTGGTGCAAGCCGACGGCGCCCCGGTGCGCGACGGCGCCGGCAGGCGCGTCGAGCGCACGATGCTCGTGCGCGCCAGCGACGTCGAGTGGGCCGACATCTGGAACACCGTCGGCCTGCGTGGCACCGCCAGTGACCAGTTCGCGCTGCACGACCACTTCGTACCCGAGTCGCACTCGATCACGCGCGACTTCCTGCGCGAGTGCCGCGAGAACGGGGCGCTGTACCGGATGTCGGCCAACACCTGCTATCAGGTGGGCTTTTCCGGGGTGGCCCTGGGCATCGCGCGCGGCGCGCTCGACGAGTTCGTCGGGCTCGCGCGCGACAAGGTGCCGCGCGGCCAGCGCCATGCGCTGCGCGACAACGCGGTTGTCCAGTCCACGGTTGCGCAAGCCGAGGCCGGCGTGCGCGCTGCGCGCGCCTGGCTGCTGCAGACGGTCGACGAGATCTGGCGCGGGCTCGGCGAATCGGGTGAATCCCTGTCGGTCGATCAGCGCATCGCGATCCGCATGGTGTCCACGCACGCCATCCACCGCGCCCGCGAGGCGGTCGACGCAGTCTGGAATGCCTCGGGCGCCACGGCGATCTTCCACGGGCAGTCGCTGGAGCGTCGTTTCCGCGATATCCACACCGTGACCCAGCAGTTGCAGGGGCGCCTGTCCCACTTCGAAACCGTCGGTGCCTGGATGCTGGGCGCCGATGCCGACCTCACCTTCGTCTGAGCGGCCGCGAGCCGGCGGCCGACGATTCCCGGGAGACCGACCATGCCTCTGGGCCTGCTGCAGCACTTCACGATCGAACCCGCCGATCTCGAGCGCACCAAGGATTTCTACGTCGACGTGCTGGGCCTCGAGGTGGGCGAACGCCCGCCGCTGGGCTTTCCCGGCTACTGGCTGTATTCCGGTGGGGTGGCCACCGTACACCTGCTCGGGCCGCGCAAGCCGCGCGAAGGGGTCACGGTGCGCGACCCGGCCCGGCACTACGAGGACACCGGCCGCTTCGACCACATCGCCTTCGAGGCCTCCGACCTGCCGGCGATGCGCGCGCGCCTGAGCGCCCGCAACGTCAGTTTTCGCGAGCAGGTGGTGCCGCGCACCGGCGCCGCGCAGATCTTCCTCTACGACCCCGACGGGGTGGGCGTCGAGCTCAACTTTGCGCCGGCCGGCTGAGGTCTGCAGCGGCCGCGGCGATGCTGCGCGACGTCGCCATCGAGCGGATCGAGCCGCTCGACGATAGTCTGGTCTTTGGCGACACCGGGCCCTGGGAGTGGGTCTTCGGCACGGCCCGTGGCGAGGTCGATCCCGACCACCCGGCCAACCGGCGCATCGCGTTGCTCGATGCGGCGCCGCGCAATGACCGGGGGCTGGTCGAGTACGCCACCGACGTCCATCTGCTGCGGCCACGCGATGCCGCGCGCGGCAACGGCAGGCTGCTGCTGGAGGTCTGCAACCGGGGGCGCAAGCTGCTCTTCAGCAACCTTGGCGATGCGCTGGCCGGTGGCAATCTGCCGCGGGTGGCGGCCGAGTTCGGCAACGGCTTTCCGCTGCGCCTGGGGTACACGATAGCCTGGGCGGGCTGGGATCCGCATGCGCCGCGCGCCCGCGACGGCCTGGCGATGCGCGCGCCGATCGCCACCGATGGCGGGGCGCCCATCGTGCAGCGCGTGCGCGAAACCTTCGTTTCGGGCACGCGCGCCGGCGTGCTCGAGAGCTTCCGGCTGTCGCATGCGGCCGCGAGCCTCGCGCCCGAGCGCGCGCGCCTCACGCTGCGCGAGCGCCACAGCGATCGGCCGCGCGAACTGCCGCCCGCCGCCTGGGAGTTCGTCGATGCTCGCACCGTGCGGCTTGCCGATGGCGCGGTGCCGCTGCCTGGCTGGATCTACACGCTGCACTACGACGCGATCGATCCGCCGGTCCAGGGCCTGGGCTTTGCTGCCCAGCGCGATCTCGTCGCCTGGCTGCGCCATGCGCCGCAGGCCATCGCGCTGTGCGGGCGCCTGCCGACCCATGCGCTGGCGCTGGGCATTTCGCAGGCCGGACGCTTCCTGCGCGATTTCATCGGGCGCGGCTTCAACCGCGACGAGCAGGGCCGGCGGGTCCTCGACGGCGCGCTGGTGCACATCGCCGGGGCGGGCCGGGTGTTTCTCGATCCTCCTTTCGCGCAGGCCGGCCGCACGGTCACGCAGCACGAGGACCACGACTTTCCGGAGAACGACTTTCCGTTCGCCACCGCCTGCGTCACCGATCCGCTCACCGGCCGCCGGGATGCCCTGCTGGGCGGCGATGCCGACCCGCTGCTGATCGAGGTCAACACCTCGACGGAGTACTGGCAGAAGGGCGCGTCGTTGCTGCATACCGATCCGCTGGGCCGCCGCGACCTCGAGCTGCCGACCGGCACCCGGGTGTTTCTCGTCGCCGGCACCCAGCACGGCGGACGCGCCGGCGCCGCCGGCGATCGGGGCCCCGCGGCCAATCCGCGCAATCCCCACAACCCGATGCCGGTGCTGCGCGCGTTACTGGTCGCGCTCGACGAGTGGGCGCTGACCGGCCGCGAGCCCCCGCCGAGCGCGGTGCCGCGACTGGCCGATGGCACGCTGGTGGCGGCGCAGGCGCTGCGGTTTCCGGCGGTTCCGGGCGCTGTGGTTGCGGGCGCAACCAACCGGATCGGGCCGCCGGGCGACTGGGTCGATCCGCTCGAGCCGCCGCGCGCCTGGACGACCCTGGTGTGTCAGGTCGATGCCGACGGCAACGAGCTTGCCGGCGTGCGCCTGCCCGAGGTTGCGGTGCCACTGGCCACCCTCACGGGCTGGAACCTCTACCGCGAGCCCTATCCGGCCGGGGAGCTGGCCGATCGCGACGGCAGCCGGCTGGCGCTTGCCGCCGACGCCCGCGAACGGCAGGCGCTGGGCGATCCGCGGGCCTCGGTGGCCGAGCGTTACCGCGACGCCGACGATTACGAGGGGCGGG
Source organism: Burkholderiaceae bacterium (assembly GCA_044370795.1). Classification (GTDB taxonomy): domain Bacteria; phylum Pseudomonadota; class Gammaproteobacteria; order Burkholderiales; family Burkholderiaceae_E; genus Quisquiliibacterium. The sequence goes on along the minus strand of JBILUW010000051.1, from coordinate 12,199 downwards.
TACGCGCGGTCGTGGAGGCGCTGGTCGCCAGGCGGCTGCTGTTGCCCGACGATGCGCGGTTGCTGATCGAGGGCGCCCGCGAACGGTATGCGCGGGCGCTGGGACTGGCTCAGAACCGGTAGTCGATGCCGGCCGAAAAGCGCGGTTGAATTCGGGTGCGGTCGAGAGGGTCGCCCAGGCGCGGATCCAGGGCGGCCGGATTTGCCGATAGCCCACCGGGTGCCGCCGCGGCGTCGGCGCGGCCGTAGGTCACGCCGAGGTCGGCGCGCAGGCCCAGCCCGCGCTGCTGGCTCGCGCGCGTGCCCCAGCCCACGCCGACGTACGGTGTGAGCGAGCGGGCGAAGCCCGTGCCCAGGCGAAACCCGGAATCGGCCAGTGGATACCAGTCGCCGACCACCGCGAGCTCATTCAGACCGTGGCGCGGCTGAAAGTCGACGCCCTCGCGCAGGCCGGTGCGGCCGAAGGTGCCGCCGGCGTACTCGAGGCGCAGATCGAACCGGGTGCTCAGGCCCAAAGCCGCGCCCACGCCGAATCCGGTCGACCCGAGCGGCGAGTACAGCCCGAGATCGGAGGCCTGGACCGCGAGCGGACTGAGGGCGACCAGCAAGCAGGCGATCGGGCGTTTCATCGCGTTCCTCCGCAGGGCAACGGGCGGCGCCTCGCGCGACGCCTGACAGGTCGAATCTTGGACGTTCGATGCGCGACGCCTGGGTCAGCGGCGACGAACGGCGGTTTGCGCGCCGGCAGCGGCAGCCGCCACGGTACCGGCTCGTGGCGCCGGCGCCCCGAGGCTGCTCAGCCGCCGGCCGGGGAGGAGCGCAGACCGTAGATGGCGCTGCCGACGAACAGGTACTCGGCGCGCGCGAGCGCCGGGACGCGCGGCTCGGCGGGCTCGAAGCCGATCACGGCGATACGCTCGCCGTCGGTGATCTCGGCAACGTTCCAGGCCTGCATCCGGGTGAGCGGCGCCAGTTCGACCCGCCAGATGCGGTCTTGACGCGCGGGCAGGCGGGCGCGCGCAAAGAGCGCCGCGCCATCGATCGCGGCGCTCTGCGCGGGCGGCTGCCGGCGGGCCAGGTCCGGCGGCAGGCGCAGGTCGGCGGCCAGTTCGAGGTCGAGTTCGGCGTGCGGGTTGCGCCAGGCCACGCGGCGGGCGCTGCCTTCGAGCCAGAGGGGACGGCCGAGGTCGAAGCTGCTCCAGCCGTGGTGGGCGAGGGCGACCGTCGGCCAGGCGGCGGTGGCGATCAGTAGCCTGCGTCGCAACATGGGCTGCTCCTTGCGATGGGTGGGCTGCTCGGGATGAGGTGCCGCCCGGCGGGGGGCGCTGCTCAAGCGTAGGCGATCGCACGCCCGCAGGCGAGGATGGCCATCCAGAGCAGCAGGGAGCCCAGCGTCTGGGCGCGCGCCAGCGCATCCCGCCTGCCCAGGCCGCCGCGAGCGTGGAAGGCCGCCGCGTTGGTGCCCGCGATCATCAGCAGGGTCATCTTGAGCAGGAAGGCGCGGTTGCCGACCAGTTCGAGCGGCTGGCTCGCGAACATGGCCAGCCCGCTTGCGGCCGCCAGCATGAAGCCCACGAGCACCAGGCCCAGCGCGAGCCGGTCGGCCGCGCCCGGGATGGTGTCGGGGGGGGCCGCAACCGCGGCTCGGGCGGCCACGGTTGCGCGCGGTCTTGCGCCCAGGCCCCACAGGCGCAACTCGACCAGCGTCAGGTTGCCCAGCAGCAGCGCCACGCCGATCAGGTGGACGACCTCCAGCGCCGGATACAGCCAGGGATGCGTGCCTATCCAGGCGAAGGGATTGACGGCAAGCGGCAGCATGCGGTGGCTGGACCCAGGCCCGCGGCCCGCGCCAGGCGGCGGGCCCCGACGCTCAGGCGACGCCGTGGGTGCGGAACCAGCCCAGCATCTGCTGCCAGCCGTCCTCGGCGGCTTCGCGCCGGTACGATGTGCGGTAGTCGGCGTGGAAGGCGTGCGGCATGTCGCGGTAAAGGATGAACCGGCTGGCGCGCGCGGCAGGCGTGCCGGTCTTGAGCACTTCCTGCATTTCGGCAACGCGCGCTACCGGGATGCCGGCGTCGGCGCTGCCGTACAGGCCGAGCACCGGGCCGTTGAGCCCTGCGGCCACATCGAGCGGGGTGCGCGGCATCACCGGCGGCATCGGATTCAGGCCGCCGTACCACGACACCCCGGCCTTCAGGCGCTTGCTGTGCGCCATGGCCTTCCAGACCGTGCGCCCGCCCCGGCACATGCCGGTGATGGCCACCCGGCGCCGGTCGACCCGTGGATGACCCGCCACGTAGTCGATGACCGCATCGAGGTCGGCGAGCATGCGGGGGTCGTCCAGACGGTTGGCCTGCGCGACCACCTCGCGCACCTCCGTGAGACGCGACAGGTCGCCGAAGCGGAAATAGGGGTCGAGGGTGAGCGCGGTGTAGCCCAGCCGCGCCAGCCGCCGGCAGATGTCCTTCTGGTAGGCGTGCATGCCGAAGATCTCGGGGATCACGATCACGGCAGGCCGGCGATCGCGGCCTTCGGGCGCCGCCAGGTAGGCCGGCATCTCGCCGCCTTCCACGGCGATTCGCGGTTCGGCGATGGTCAGGCCGTCGGCCGGCGTCTGGATCGCGGTCTGCGCGGCCAGCGGCCCGGCGGCCAGCGCGAACCCGGCGCCCGCGCCGCCGGCGAGAAAGCCGCGGCGCGAGGTGGGTATCGCGGGCAGCAGGCTCTCGAGGTGGGGGTCGTCGAAACGCTCGTTGCGGTGAGTGTGCTCGGTCATGGCGCGTGCGGATGAGAAGTCGACTTGCCTTGGAGCATACGCGCAGCGGCCGCCTTTGCGGCAAGCGCTTCGGCAACCACGTCGAGAAAGCTCGCCACCAGCGGCACGGCCTGCCGCTCCCGAAGGCAGATCGCATGGGGATGGGTGTGCAGCGCCGCGCCCTCGATCGGAAGGGCGGCGAGCCGCTCGTCGGGGACGTAGGCATTGGAGGCAACGACGCCCAGACCCAGGCCCTGGGCCACGGCCTCGCGCACCGACTCGCGGCTTCCCATCTCCAGACCGATGCGCACCTTGACGCCGGCCTGTCGGAGCCCGGCCTCGAACACCTCGCGGGTCGTGGAGCCTTCCTCGCGCATCACGAACTCCTGCCCCTCGAGATCGGCGAGCCGCACACAGGCGCGTTTTGTCAGCGCATGGTCGCGCGGCGCGAAAACCACCAGTTGCTGCCGCCCGAGCGCCACCGCATGGATGCGAGGGTCGTCGACCGCATGCACCAGCACCCCGAGATCGGCCTGGTGATCGAGAACGCGCTCGACGACGTCGCGCGAGTCGCCGACCGCGACCGATACCGTGACGTGCGGCCAGCGGGCGCGAAAGCGTCCGAGCAGAGGAACGAGGTTGTAGGGTCCGACCGCGCTCAGGCGCAGGCGGCCGGTGTAGCGGTTGCGCGCCCGCATGAGCAGGGCCCGCGCGTCGCCCTCGGCGGCGAAGATGCGGCGGCTGGTCTCGACCAGGGCCCGACCGAACTCGGTCACTTCCAGGCGCCGCGCGCGCCGGTGGAAGAGCTCCACGCCATAGCGTGTTTCGAGCGATCCGATGTGGGCCGAGATCGTCGACTGGCGCAGCCCGAGCAGCCGGGCTGCGCCGGACATCGATCCGGCCTGGATCGTGGCGTCGAACGCGCGCAGTTCGGCGATCAGCGAGGTGGTCATGAGGAGGCATCCATCGATGGAGTCGATAGGATCGTCCGAAATGATGACGCTCGCGTTAACGGCCTTGACACAGGCGGCTCCTACGATGGCCCGACCTCGAACCCAGGAGCCCATCATGAATGTCCGCCGTCATTTCATCCGTTGCGCCGCGGCCGGCGCCGCGCTGGCCGCTCCCGCCATCGTGCGGGCGCAGCGCCGCCCGGTCCTGCGCGTCGGGCTCGGCCCGCAGCAGCCCACGCAGTCGGACACGCGGCGCGTCTGGGAGCCGGTCTACCGGCAGGTCTGCGATCAGATCGGCGTCGACCTCGACCTGACGGTTGCCAATGACTGGGCGGGCATCTCCGTGGCCCTGGCCAGCCAGCAGATCGACGTCGCGCAGATGGGCCCGTGGGGTTACGTGCTGGCGAGGCAGAAGGGTGACGCCCAGGCCATCGCGATGCTGCTGATCCAGGGGCGCAACTTCTATCGCGCGATCGTGGTCGCCCGTCCGGGACTGGAGGTACGTCGTTTTCCCGAGGATGCTCGTGGCATGTCGATGCAGATGCTCGACGTCGGCTCGACCTCGGGCTGGCTGGTGCCGACTCACTTCATGCGGTCGCGCGGCATCGATCCCAAGACGTTCTTCGGACGTTACGCCGAAGGCGCGTCCGCGGCTGCCGCGCAGATGGCGACGGTGGGCGGCCAGGTCGACCTCGCCACCGGCTGGGACACCCACCGCAACACGATGATCCGCAATGGCCAGCTCAAGCCGGATGCGAACCGTGTCGTGTGGGAGTCGGAGCCGCTGCCCAACGAGCCGGTCGTGGTGCGCCGGGGGTTCGATCCCGATCTCGCGCGCCGTCTTCAGGAGGCCCTCGCGTCGATTCCGGAGGCGCGTGCCCGCGACCTGATGCCCTGGCCCTACACCGGTTTCGTCCCGACCACGCACGAGCCCTACGCCAGGCTCGAGGCGATGGGCCGTGAGGTCGGCGTCCTCAAGGGCTGAGGCGGTGCTCGCGCGAGAGGCGCCGTCGCGCACCGGCGCAGGGCGCTACGTCGAGCCGGCAACCGACTGGCGCAGCCCCGCGATGCTGCGCCGGCTGCTGCTGGGCGCCGCGGCGCTTGCCTTCGTCGCGGTGTGCTTCGTGGTTGCGAAGGTCGACCCCGTGGCGCTGGTCGCGGGGCTGCCGCGGATGGCGCAGTGGGCCGCCACCGCGTGGCCGCCCTACCTGCAGGAACTCGATGCGATCGGCTACAGGGCCTTCGAGACGGTTGCGATCGCAACCGTGGGCACGCTCGTGGCGGCGCTGATCTCGGCGCCGGTCTCGATGCTGATCGCGAGCAACACGGCGCCGTGGCCAGGGCTTGCCCTCGTGCTGCGCTGGTTTGCCAACGCCTGCCGCGGCATCGACACCGTGGTGTTCGCCATCCTGTTCGTGGCGGCTGTCGGCCTGGGGCCGTTCGCCGGCGTACTCGGCATGATCATCCATTCGATCGGGGTGATCGCCAAGCTGAACAGCGAGGCGATCGAGACCCTGCCCAGAGCGCCGCTGGAGGCGGCCGCCATGTCGGGCGCCAGCCCGGCGCACGTGATGGCGCATGCGGTGTTCCCGTCGGTCCTGCCCTCGCTGTCGTCGGTGTCGCTCTACGTCTGGGAAGCCAACGTTCGCACCTCGACGGTGCTGGGCATCGTCGGTGCTGGCGGCATCGGCATCGAGATCAAGGCCGCGCTCGACCTGCTCGACTTCCAGCGGCTGTTCACGCTGACCGTCGCGGTGCTGCTCATGGTTACCCTGATCGATCAGTGCAGCGCCTGGCTGCGCCGGAGGCTGACATGAGCACCGCGGCCCATGGCGCGCCCTCGGAGGTGCCCCGCCCGGGCGCTGCGCTCGAACTTGCATCGGCCAGTGTGCGCTACGGCTCGGCGCTTGCGCTGGATGCCGCCAGCTTCCAGGTGCGCGCCGGCGAATTCGTGGTGCTGCTCGGTCCCAGTGGCGCGGGCAAGTCGACGGTCTTCCGATGCCTCAGTGGTCTGGTGCGCCCCGGCGAGGGCGACGTGCGGGTGCTCGGTGCCTCGATCGGAAACCTCGATCGTCGTGCGCTGCGCCGAGCCCGGCGCTCGATCGGGCTCGTTTTCCAGCAGCACAACCTCATCGGCCGTCTGAGCGCGATCGACAACGTGCTCACCGGGCGTCTGGGCGACACCCCGCTGTGGCGGGTGATCGCGAGGCGATTCTCCGGGGAGGACCGGCAGCGTGCGCTCGCCAGTCTGGATCGGGTAGGTCTGCTCGATTTCGCCTACCGGCGGGCCGACTCCCTCTCGGGCGGTCAGCAGCAGCGGGTGGCGATCGCCCGCGTGCTCGCGCAGGGCGGCACGGTGCTGCTTGCCGATGAGCCGGTGGCGAGCCTCGATCCTGAGTCGGCGCGCCATGTGCTGGCGACGCTGGCACGGATCGCGCGTGACGAGCGTCTGGCCGTGCTGTGCAGCCTGCATCAGGTGGGACTCGCCTGCGAGCACGCCGACCGGCTGATCGGTCTGCGCGAGGGGCGAGTGCTCTTCGATGTTGCCGCCGCGAATTTCAGCGCCAGCCTGGCTGGCCGCCTTTACGGGGCGACGGGAGCGGCCGACGCCGGGAGCTCCGAGGTCGAGCTTCATGGCTTCGCCGATGCGTCGCCGCGCGGTGCGCCGTGAGCACGCTCGAGCTGATCTGGCAGCGACCGGTGGTCGTCTTCGACCTCGACGGGACGCTGGCCGACACGCTGGCCGATCTGCATGCGGCGCTCGACGCCGCGCTCGTCTGTCTCGGTCTTCCCCGCGTACCGGCCGCCCTCGTGCGCGACTCGCTGCACGGAGGTCTGGCCGGCAGCGCCCGCGCGGCGGCGCGGCAGCACGGCCTCGACGAGGCGCAGGCGCGACGTCTTCTCGAGGTCTATCGGCTGCATCATGAGGCGTGTCCTGCGCGGCGTTCGCTGGCGTATCCCGGGGTCGTCGATGTCGTGCGTCGACTGCAGGCCTGCGGGCGCAGACTGGGGGTATGCACGAACAAGCCGGATGCTCAGGCCCGTGCTGTCCTTGGCCACATCGGGCTGCTCGACGCCTTCTCGGTGGTGATCGGGGCCGATGCCCGGCGTCGGCTCAAGCCCGATCCGCAGCCGCTGCTGCTGGCCATCGAAGGGCTTGGCGGGCAGGCGGCCGATGCGCTGCTGGTCGGGGACAGCGCGGTCGATGCCGAGTGCGCGGCGGCCGCGGGGGTCGACTGCCTGATCCACTCCCGCGGCTATGGCGCCGCCGCCCTGTGCCCCGGGGCTCGGCTGCACCTCTTCGACGGCTACGGCGAGCTGCTCGCCCTGGCGCCGCGCTGACGCCCTCGCCGGTGCGCGGCTGCCTGCGAGGATCGCGAATCTCGCGCTCCTCCGGGGCTTGTCCGGCCATGGTGCGCTGCGGCAATATCGCGCAATGGTTGCGCCCGGTCGATGCGCTTCGAGAGGTTCCCAGAGGCTGCGCGATGGTGCCGGGCGTGTGCTCGCGCTCGTGCTCGTGTCGGTCGGGGCGCCGGTTGCCCTGGCGCACGACGCCGCCACCTTTCTGGCCGAGGTGGTGGTCACGGGTCATCCGGTCGATGCGCTCGGGCAGGCCGACTCGGCCTCGCAAGGCGTGGTCGGCGCCCGCCAGCTCGGCTTGCGGCCGCTGCTGCGTCCCGGCGAGATCCTCGAGGCCGTCCCGGGCATGGTGGTCACCCAGCACTCGGGCGACGGCAAGGCCAACCAGTTCTTCCTGCGCGGCTTCAACCTCGATCACGGCACCGATTTCGCCACCCACGTGGCCGGCATGCCGGTGAACCTGCCCACGCACGCGCATGGGCACGGCTACACCGACCTCAACTTCCTGATTCCCGAGCTCATCGAACGCATCGCATGGCGCAAGGGGCCCTACCACGCCGCCGACGGCGATTTCGCCTCGGCCGGCTCGGCGCGAATCAGCCTGCGCACCAGCGTGGCGCGGCCGTTCGCCCAGGCCACCTTCGGCCCTGACGGGTATCGGCGCACGCTCGCCGCGGGGTCGAGCGAGCTGGCCGGCGACGCGCGCCTGCTGGCCGCCGTCGAGGTGCATGAGGCCGACGGCCCCTGGACGCTGCCGCAGCGGCTGCGTCGTGCCAACGCGCTGGTCAGCCTCGACCATGGCGACCGGGCCACCGGCTGGACGCTCACGGCCATGAGCTACCGCGCGAGCTGGCGGGCCACCGACCAGATCCCGCAGCGTGCAATCGACGCTGGCCTCATTGGCCGCTTCGACACCATCGACCCGAGCAGCGGTGGCTCGACCGCGCGCGACAGCCTTTCGGGGCAGTGGCGCCGGGCGCTGCCCGACGGCTCGCTGCAGGCCTCGGTCTGGGCGATGCGCTACCGGCTCGGGCTGTACTCGAATTTCACCTACGCGCTCGACGATCCGATCGCCGGCGATCAGTTCCTGCAGCGCGATGGCCGCACCTCTCTCGGCGGGCAGATCGCGCGCCACCACGCCGGGCACCTTGGCGCATGGCCGTTGGCCCTGGAAGCCGGCGTCCAGGTCCGCCACGATCGCATCCGCGTCGGGCTGTTCGACACGGTGGCGCGCGAGGTGGTTGCCGCCACCCGCGACGATCTCGTGGCGCAGGCCAACGTGGGCGCCTACCTGCAGGGCGCGGTGCGCCCGCTGCCGTGGCTGCGCGCGCTGGGCGGCATCCGGGCCGATCGGCACGACTGGCGGGTGACCGCCGACCAGCCGGTCAATGGCGGCCGAGCATCGGCAGGGCTGGTGTCGCCCAAGCTCGGCCTGGCCCTTGGCGAGCCCGGCAGCACCGAGCTGTACGCCAACTGGGGTCGGGGATTTCACAGCAATGACGGTCGCGGCACCACGATCCGCATCGACCCGGCCAGCGGCGAGCCGGCGACGCGCGTGCCGGGACTGGTCGCAACCTCGGGCGAGGAGCTCGGCCTGCGCCTGGCGCCGCTGCCCGGCCTGCGCGCCAGCCTCGCGCTGTGGCAATTGCGGATGGGCTCGGAGCTGCTGTTCGTCGGCGATGCGGGCACCACCGAAGCGAGCCGCCCGAGCCGGCGCCTGGGCATCGAGGCGGGGCTGCGCTGGCTGCCGCGGGCGTGGCTTGCGATCGATGCCGATCTGGCGCTCACGCGCCCCCGCTTCGTCGACGGCGATGCGGCCGGCGATCGCATCCCGGGCTCGATCGGCCGCGCGGCATCGGTGGCCGTGACCGTGCGGCCCTCCACCGCCTGGTCGGCGGGCCTGCTGCTGCGCCATCTGGGTCCCAGGCCGCTGGTCGAGGATGGCGCCGTGATGTCGGCGCCCACGACGCTGCTTGCCGCCCGCGCCACCTGGCGGCCGAGCCGGCGCACCGAGATCCTGGTCGATGCGTTCAACCTGCTCGATCGCCGCGCCAGCGACATCGAGTACTTCTACGTGTCGCGGCTGCGCGGCGAGGTCGCGCCGGTGGCCGACCGGCACCTGCATCCGGTCGAGCCGCGCACCCTGCGCGTCACGCTGCGTCTGACGCTCTAGGGTGGAGGTGCGCGTCCATCGCGTGCAGGCTGTCGAAGGCCAGCGTCTCGGCCTGGGCATCCGGTCCGGCCGATGCATGCCTGAGGTCGGGGCGTCGCAGCCACGCCGCCTGCAGCCCCGCGGCGCGCGCCGCGCGCACGTCGAGCTGCCAGTCGTCGCCCACGTGCAGCGTCTCGGCCGGGTCGGTGCCGGCCAGGCGACACGCGGCCTCGAACATCCGGGGGTCGGGCTTGGAGCAGCCGATCTCGTGCGCGCTGACGCAGCCGGCGAAATACCTGCCCAGGCCGACGGCGGCGATGTCGGCGTTGCCGTTGGTGACCGCGACCAGCCGGTAGCGCGAGGCCCAGGCGCGCAGCACCGGCTCGACGTCGGGGTAGAGCTCCACCTGCTGGCGCGCCGCGAGGAACACCTCGAAGGCGGGCGCGGCGAGCGATTCGGGGTCGCCGGCCTGCGCCAGCGCGCGGCGCAGCAGCTCGCGGCGCAGCCAGCTCATGTCGTGCGCGCGGTCGGGGTGTTCGGCGAGCAGCTCGCGGCGCAGCGCCGTGCGCGCCTCGGTGGTGAAGGCGGCGGCGGTGGCTGGCGCCTGCTCGCGCAGCCAGGCGGCGAGCGCCGCCTCGGCCCGGATCAGCGTGGGCAGCACCGGCCATAGCGTGTCGTCGAGGTCGAGCGTGATGGCGGCGATGGGGTGGACGATGGTCATCGGATCAGTTTAGCCTGCACCGCCCGACCCGCCGCGATCGCCCGAGCATGTGCGCCAACTACCTTCCAACGAGTCCGTCCGACCTGAGCACCGCGTTCGGCGTCGAGCTGCCGGGCGCGAGCTGGGTTGCCGAGGCCTGGCCGGGCATGCGCGCGCCCATCGTGCTCGGCGGCTCCGGGGCGGCGGGCGCGCGCGCGTTGCCATCGGCAGGCGCCGCCGATGCGCCCGCGCGCCATGCCGTGCTGGCGGTATTCGGTCTGATCCCGCCGTGGTCGCGCGATGGGCGCGATGCCCGGCACTGCTACAACGCGCGCAGCGAGACGGTCGCCGAGAAGCCGAGCTTTCGTCACGCCTGGCGGCAGCGCCAGTGGTGCGTGGTGCCGGCGCAGGCCTTCTTCGAGCCGCGGTACGACGAGGGCAGGGCGGTGCGCTGGCGGATCGCAGGCGTCGATGACGAGCCGTTCGCGATCGCCGGCATCTGGGAGTCGTGGCGCTCGCCCGCGGGCGAAACCGTGCGCTCGTTCTCGATGCTCACCATCAATGCCGACGGCCATCCGGTGATGGCCGCCTTTCACGCGCCCGACGACGAGAAGCGCTCGGTGGTGCTGCTGGAGGATGCGCAGATCGACGCGTGGCTGGGGGCCGGCCACGCGCAGGCGCGCGCGCTGCTGCAGCCCTTCGCGCCGCAGCGCGTACGCTGCGCGAGCGATCCGCGCCCGCCCAGGGCGACGGCCAGCCGATCGCCGGCCGGCTGACTGCCGATCGATCGACCGCCCGAGCCTGGCTCATCGTCGACCGGCGGCGTGCCGGCGCGCGCGTACGCGCGGCGTCATGCGAGACGTCAGCGCGATGCGACCTGCCCCAGGCACTGCGCGAGGCTCGCGCGCTGCCGGCCCTCGGCATCGAAGTTGGCCGGCGCGAGCCACGCCTCGTAGCCCGGGCGCAGCGCCGCCCAGTCGGCGTCGGTCATGCCGAACCAGGCGGTGTCGCGGTTGCCGCCCTTGAACACCATGTGCTGCCGGAAGATGCCCTCGAAACGAAAGCCGAAACGCAGCGCGGCGCGGCGCGAGGGCGCGTTGTCGGCGTGGCACTTCCACTCGAAGCGGCGGTAGCCGAGTTCGTCGAAGGCGTGGCGCGCGAACAGGCACAGCGCCTCGGTCGCCACGCGGCTGCGCGCGATCGCCGGGCCCCACAGGATGTTGCCGATCTCGATGACGCCGTGCTCGGGCACGATGCGCATCAGGCTCTGGCGGCCTTCGCAGCGGCCGCTCGCGGCGTCGATCACGGCGAACATCAATGGATCGGGCGAGGCTGCCGCGCGTTCGAGCCAGGCGTCGAAGTCGGGCCGCTCGCAGGGATGCTCGAACAGGTAGCGGAATCGGGTCTCGGCACCAGGCGCCATCGAGGCCGCAAAGAGCGCATCGCCGTGCTGCTGCGGGCTGAGCGGCTCGAGCCGGCACCAGCGGCCGGCGAGCGCGCGGCGTTCGGGTCGGGGGCGCGGCTGCCAGTGCCGCAGGTCGCGCAAGGGGTCGATGGTCATGCGGCGATGATGATCCGATTCCGTTCGCGCGACCACCCCGCCGGCGTGCCCGGTCTGGAGCCGCCCGGAGCGGCGGCGTAATCTTGCGCACTTCCGGAGGATCTGCCATGAACGACACCGTTGCCCTCGACCCATCGTCCGCCCAGGCAGTCGCGAGCGGCTCGCGCGCGGGTGCCATCGCCGCGGCCTGCCGCACGCTCGACGACGGCTCGCTGTTCGACACGCTCGCGCGGCGGATCGCGATGCCTACCGAGAGCCAGGATCCGCAGCGCGCCCCCGAGATGCGCCGCTACCTCGACGAGGAGATGATCCCGGCGTTGCGCGCGCTCGGTTTCTCGTGCCGGGTGCTGGAGCATCCGAAGGCGCTTGCGCCTTTCCTGGTGGCCGAGCGCCATGAAGGCGACGGCCTGCCCACCGTGCTGGGCTACGGCCACGGCGACGTGATCCGCGGCCAGGACGATCGCTGGCGCGAGGGCCTGTCGCCCTGGCGCCTGACCGAGCGCGACGGCGTGTGGTTCGGGCGCGGCGTGGTCGACAACAAGGGGCAGCACACCATCAACCTCGAGGCCATGCGGGCCGTGATGGCGGCTCGGGGCGGGAGGCTCGGCTTCAACGCGCGCTGGCTGATCGAGATGGGCGAGGAGACCGGCTCGGGCGGGCTGCGCGAGCTGTGCGAGGCGCACGCCGAACTGCTGCGCGCCGATGTGCTGATCGCCTCCGAC
>JBILUW010000053.1:0-18472 GCA_044370795.1 Burkholderiaceae bacterium | reverse complement strand
CGCCGGGCCGCGCAGCGCGCGGCGCCGCCCCACGCTGTTCCTGGGCTCGCGCGGCGGCCTGGGCTTCGACCTCACGGTCGAGTGCCGCGAGGGCGCGCACCACTCGGGCAACTGGGGTGGGCTGATCTCCAATCCGGGGGTCATCCTCGCGCACGCGATCGCCGCCATCGTCGGCCCCAACGGTCAGATCCGCGTGCCCGGCTGGGTGCCCGAGAGCATTCCGCCGTCGGTGCGCGAGGCGGTCGGGCGCCTGGCCTTCGAGCCCGGCCCCGGCGATCCCGAGATCGAGCCCTGGTGGGGCGAGCCGGGCCTGACGCCCGCCGAGCGGGTGTTCGCCTGGTGCAGCTGCGAGGTGCTCGCCTTCGAGACCGGCAATCCGCGCCAGCCGGTCAACGCCATTCCACCGCGCGCCTGGGCGCGCATGCAGTTGCGCTATGTGGTGGGGGTCGACCCCGACACGCTGCTCGACAAGCTGCGCGTCTTTCTCGATCGCCAGGGCCTGTCTATGGTGCGCATCGCGCCCAGCCGCGAGAACATGTTCCGCGCCTCGCGCATCGACCCCTCGCATCCGTGGGTGCAGTGGGCCGCGGGTTCGGTGCGCGCGAGCTCGGGTCAGGATCCCGCCATCCTGCCCAGCCTGGGCGGCTCGCTGCCCAACGACGTCTTCACCGAGGTGCTGCGCCTGCCCACGATCTGGGTGCCGCACAGCTACCCGGGCTCGGCCAACCACGCGCCCAACGAGAACGTGCCGGTGGCGGTCGTGCGCGAGGGCCTGGCGATCATGGCCGGCCTGTACTGGGATCTGGGCGAAGCCGCGGCCAGCGAACTCGCCGCCCATCCGACCCCGATCGACACCCGCTGAGAGGCCGCGCGCAGCGCGCAGGCCGCACCGCCCCATCCGCCCGGAGTTTCCGATGACCCGCAAGGCCCTGCTCGAAGGCATCCGCGTCGCCGATCTCACCACGGTGTTCTTCGGACCCTATTGCACCCAGACCCTGGCCGATCTCGGCGCCGACGTGATCAAGCTGGAGCCCGCCGAGGGCGACACGTCGCGGCTGGTCGGCAATCCGCCGGCCACGCCGCTGCAGGGACCGGTCTGGCAGCGGCTCAACCGCGGCAAGCGGCTGGTCGACTGGGATCTGAAGACCGAGACCGGCCGCGAGGCGATGCGCGCGCTGCTGGCCACCAGCGACGTGTTCATCCACAACATCCGCAGCGATGCGATCCGCCGGGTCGGCCTCGATTACGACAGCGTGCGCGCGATCCGGCCCGACATCGTCTACGTGCACTGCACCGGCTTCGACGAGCGCGGCCCCAACGCCGGCCTGCAGGCCTACGACGACATCATCCAGGCGGCCAGCGGCCTGGCGCAGCTGCTGCCCATGGTCGATGGCAATCCGCGGCCGCGCTTCCTGCCGGCGGCGATCGCCGACAAGGTTTCGGGCCTGCACGCGGTCTACGGCGTGCTCGCGGCCGTCATCCACCGGCTGCGCACCGGCGAGGGCCAGCACGTCGAGGTGCCGATGTTCGAGTCGATGGTGAGCTTCAACACCCTCGAGCACCTGTGCGACAACAGCTGGGTGCCGCCGACCGCGCAGCCGGGCTACTACCAGCGCCAGCTCGATCCCACCCGCCAGCCGATGCGCACGAAGGACGGCTGGATCGCCTTCGCGCCGTATCTCGACGATCGCTGGGTGCGCTTCTTCGAGGCCGCGGGCTACGCGCACGTCCTGCAGGAGCCGCGCTTCATCGACAAGCCCACGCGGCGCGCCAACATGTCGCAGATGTTCGAGCTGATGGCGCAGATCGCCCCCGAGCGCACCACCGACGAGTGGCTCGCGCTGATGAAGCAGGTCAACGTGCCGGCGATGCGGGTCAACAGCATCCACGAGCTGCCCGACGATCCGCAGCTGCGCGCCAGCGGCCTGATCCGCGAGCGCGAGCATCCGACCGAGGGCCGCTACCTCGAGGTCGGCATGCCGGTGCGCTTCTCGGCGCGCGAGCAGGTGCCGCTGCGCCATGCCGGGCGGCAGGGCGAGCATTCGCAGGAGGTCGCCCGTGAGCTGGGCGTGCCGGTGCCGCCGCGCGCCGGCTGAGGCATCGGGGCATCGGGCGACATGAGCGCAGCGGGCGCCGCGCTCGCCAGCGCGGGCGTGGCTGCGACCCTGAGCTGGCCGGTGGTCTTCGCCGTGCTGTTCGGCGCGCTGCTGCACGCCTGCTGGAACGTGCTGGTCAAGTCGGGCGGCGACAAGACCCTGGATGTCGCGCTGCTTGCGGCGCTCGCCGGGGTGGCGGCGCTGCCGGTGCTGCTGGTGGTCGGGCTGCCCGATGCCGCCTCCTGGCCGTGGCTTGCCGCATCGCTGGCCATCCACGTCGGCTACTACCTGACCCTGAGCGAGGCCTACCGGCACGGCGACTTCGGCCTCGCCTATCCGCTGATGCGCGGCACCGCGCCCTGCCTGGTGGCGCTGGGCAGCGGGCTCGCGCTGGGCGAGCGGCTGTCGGTGGCGCAGTGGCTGGGGGTGGGCGCGGTCGCGGCCGGGGTGGCGCTGGTTGGCCTGTCGCGGGCGCGCGATGCGCTCGCGCACCGCCGGGCGCTGGCCTTCGCGCTTGCCAACGCCGCGATCATCGCCTGCTACACGGTCGTGGATGCCCGCGGCGTGCGTGTCTCGGGCAATCCACTGGGCTACGCGATGCTGCACTACGTGGGCGGCGCGCTGCCTTTTCCGCTGCTGGTGTGGCTGCGGCACGGGGCCGCCGGACGCGCCGACCTGCTCGCCTACGCGCGGCGGCGCTGGCCGGTCGGGCTGCTCGGCGGGATGGCCTCGATCGGCTCGTATTCGATCGCGCTGTGGGCCATGACCGTGGCGCCGGTGGCCGCCGTGGCGTCGCTGCGCGAGAGTTCGGTGCTGTTTGGCGCCATCCTGGGCGCCTGGCTGCTCGGCGAGCGCTTCGGGGTGCGCCGCATGGCCGGCGCGGCGGTGATCGTCGCCGGGGTGGCAAGCCTGCGTCTGGGCTAGGGCCAGGGCCGCGGGCGCCCGGCGTCCGGTGGGGCGGTGGGGCGGCCGGCCCCGCCGCGCCGCGCCGTGCCGCTCAGATCGTGCCCAACCCGAGGCTGCGCCGGAAGCGGTTCTTGATCTCGACTCCGTCGCGTGAGGGCATCACGCGCGGCGGCTCGCTTTGCGCGATGCGCAGCACCGCCAGACCCGGCCCCTCGCAGCGGTGCACCCGGGCGCGCAGGCCGGCCAGCGCCGAGGCCTCGTCGATGCGCTCGGTCCAGGCGAAGCCGCAGGCGGCGGCCACGCCGGCGAGGTCGGTGCCCTGGCCGGTGTGGCTCACCTGCATGCCGGTCTCGCCGTACAGGCGGTTGTCGAGGACGACGACTGAAAGATTGGCCGGGCGGCGCGCGCCGATGGTTGCGAGCGCACCCATGCCCATGAGCTGCTCGCCGTCGCCGGTGATCACGAGCACCGGCAAGGCCGGCTGCGCGAGCGCCAGGCCCAGACCGATCATGGCCGCGCCGCCCATCGCGCCCCACAGGTAGAAGTTGCGCGGGTGATCGCCGGCGGCGGCCACGTCGTAGGTGGGCGAGCCCAGGCCCGACACCACCAGCAGGTCGCCGCGCTCGCGCAGCAGGGCGGCCACCGCGGCGCGGCGCTCGAGTTCGCGGCCCTGGCCGTCTTCGATGATGGTCATGATTGCAGGCCCCTCACTTGAGCCACTGCTTGCGGCCCAGCATGCGCTGGCCGATCAGGATGGCCACCGGCTGGTCGGCCAGGAAGGCGTCGTCGATCGCGGTCTGCACGGCGTCGGCCATGCGTGCTGCCTCGTCGACCCGCCGCACGCTCACGCCCATCAGCGCCAGGCTGCCCTGCGTGGCGCGGCTCATCGGCACCTGCCAGGGGTTGAACTCGCCCCACTCGCCGCGCATGGTCACCAGCACCACCAGCGGGATGCGACAGTTCTCGACCAGGCTGAGCATGTTGATGCAGTTGCCCACGCCGCTCGACTGCATCAGCAGCACGCTGCGCTGCCCGCCCAGCCAGGCGCCGCAGGCCGCGGCCACGCCTTCCTCCTCGGTGCTCAGCGGATAAGCGGCCATGGTGGGCTCGGCGTGGCAGCGGGCGATGAGCCTGGCGTGGCCGGCGTCGGGAACGTAGGCGACCTGCGCGATCGCGTTGCGACGCAGGACCTCGAAGACCTCGTCGCGCCAGTCGGCGGCTTCGGTGGGGTCGGCGGGGGCGGCGGACATTGGAGGCATCCCGTGCGATGTGGGCGAAGACGCTTTCTACCGCAGCCGCGATCCGGCGCAAAATGGCGAGCCCGCCCGGCCGTGCGCCGGACGCCTTGCCGGTTCCGCATTCCGGCCAGCCCGCAGCGCCGCACCCTCGCCAGCCCGCGCCGACCCAGGAGCCCGCCCCATGATCATCGACTGCCACGGCCACTACACGACGGTTCCGGTCGCCCTCGAGCGCTGGCGCGAGCGCCAGGTGGCGGCCTGGGCTGCCGGCCAGGCCTTGCCGTCGGCCTCCGAGCTGCGCATCAGCGACGACGAGATCCGCGAATCGATCGAGACCAATCAGCTGCGCATGATGCGCAGCCGCGGCCACGACCTCACCATCTTCAGCCCGCGGGCGATCTCGATGGCCCACCACGTCGGCGACTTCGCGGTCTCCAGCGCGTGGGCGGTGGTGTGCAACGAGCTGTGCTTTCGCGTCAGCCGATTGTTTCCCGAGCACTTCGTGCCGGCCGCGATGCTGCCGCAAAGCCCGGGGGTCGATCCGGCAACCTGCATCCCCGAGCTTGCGCGTTGCGTCGAGCACTACGGCAACGTGGCGGTGAACCTCAACCCCGATCCGTCGGGCGGCCACTGGCGCGATCCGCCGCTGTCGGACCGCCACTGGTACCCGCTGTACGAGAAGCTGGTCGAGTACGACGTTCCGGCGATGATCCACGTCAGCGGCAGCTGCAACCCGTGCTTTCACGCCACCGGTGCGCACTACCTGAACGCCGACACCACCGCGTTCATGCAGTGCCTGAGCTCCGACCTGTTTCGCGACTTCCCCACGCTGCGCTTCGTGATCCCCCACGGCGGCGGGGCCGCGCCCTATCACTGGGGGCGCTACCGGGGCCTGGCGCAGGAGCTGCGCAAGCCGCCGCTCGAGGAGCACCTGCTGAACAACGTGTTCTTCGACACCTGCGTCTATCACCAGCCAGGCATCGATCTGCTCACGCGGGTGATCCCGGTCGAGAACATCCTGTTTGCCAGCGAGATGATCGGCGCGGTGCGCGGCATCGATCCGCTCACCGGCCATCACTTCGACGACACCCGCCGCTACGTCGATGCGGTGCAGGCGCTGTCGCCCGCCGAGCGCCACAAGATCTTCGAAGGCAATGCCCGTCGCGTCTACCCCCGGCTCGACGCGCTGCTGCGGGGGCAGGGGCGATGAGGGCGCGCAACCTGAGATAATCCGCCTTGCATTGAGCAGGCGGGGGGCGCGGCGCCGCATTCGAATCCACGATCTTGGCCGCCCGCCGGGGTCTTCCGGTGGGTTCCGGCGGTCAGCGTTCCGGCCGGGCCGAGCCTCTCGCGGGCTGGCCCCCGGCCCTGCCCGCGTCGCTTTTCATGACTTTCCTTTCCCGGGCCTCGATGATGAATTTCCGTGAATCCTCCTGGGGGCGCCCGGCAGGCGCGTCCCGCAACCATTCCCGCGAAGCCTGCATCGCGCTGCTCGATGCGCGCTTCATCGCCTGGCTCGGCGGCCGCGACGACGGCGGATCGTCGCCGGCCCAGGGCCGCGACGCTCTGTCCGCGATGCTGGGCGGCGCGCTGGCCGAAGCCGGGGTTCTGGCCGACCTGCTGCGCTGCTACTGGTACACCAGCGAGTCCGATCCCGCGGCTGTCGTCGGCCAGATCGTGCGGCCGGTGCTGCCCAAGGAAACCGACGGTGACGCCAGCCTGGTCACGGCGATGGCGCGCGACCTGATCCAGCTCGCCCGCAACCGCGCCTGCGCTCACGTGCTCGTGGCCACCGATGACGACCGGCTGCTGCCGGCTCTCGACGAGGCGCAGCTGCACGGCTTGCAGGTACACCTGCTCGCCGACGAATCGGCCGCCGACCTGGCGCAGCTTGCCCGCAGCGATCAGGCCTGGGCGGCGCTGCTGCGCCAGGCCGACCGGCGCGTGATCCTGCGCGGCGTCGCCCGACCGACGGCAGCGCCCGCGGCGGCCGTGCTCGACGACGACGCGATCGACGCAACGGTCCATGCCTGGTGGGAGGCGGTCGACGAGGTTCAGCGCGAAGACCTCGCCGCGCTGCTGCCGCGCCAGCGCGGCCTGCCCCAGGACGCCGACCGCCAGCTGCTGCTGCGGCTGAGCCAGCAGCTCGGCCGACCGCTCGAGCAGAGCGAGCGCAAGCGCATGCGCGAGACTGCCCGCGTGCTGCTCGAGGCCGCTGGTCGGGCCGCCGAGCAGATCTGAGGCATGGGCCACCGTTGCCGCCCGCGCGCGGCCTGCCCGACCCCGGAGACCCTGCGATGACCCTGCTCGTGACCGGCGGCGCCGGTTTCATCGGCGCCAATTTCGTGCTCGACTGGCTGGCCGGCAGCGAAGAAGCTGTCGTCAACCTCGACAAGCTCACCTACGCGGGCAACCTGCGCAACCTGGCCGAGGTTGCCGCCCACGCCGGCCACGTGTTCGTGCGCGGCGACATCGGCGACGCCGATCTGATCGCGCGCCTGCTCGCCGAGCACCGGCCGCGGGCGGTGGTCCATTTCGCGGCCGAGTCGCACGTCGATCGCTCGATCCACGGGCCGGCGGACTTCATCGAGACCAACATCGTCGGCACCTTCCGGCTGCTCGAGGCGGTGCGGGCACACCTCGGCACGCTCGACGATGCGCAGCGCGCGGCCTTCCGGTTCCTGCACGTGTCCACCGACGAGGTCTATGGCTCGCTCGAGCCCGACGAGCCGGCGTTCACCGAAACCCACCGCTATCAGCCCAACAGCCCCTACTCGGCGAGCAAGGCGGCCAGCGACCATCTCGTGCGCGCCTACCACCACACCTACGGGCTGCCGGTGCTCACGACCAACTGCTCGAACAACTACGGGCCCTTCCACTTCCCCGAGAAGCTCATCCCGCTGGTCATCCACAACGCGCTGGCCGGCCGGCCGCTGCCCATCTACGGCGATGGCCGGCAGGTGCGCGACTGGCTCTACGTGAAGGACCACTGCGCGGCCATTCGCCGCGTGCTCGAGGCCGGCCGCCTCGGCGAGGTCTACAACGTCGGCGGCTGGAACGAGAAGGCCAACATCGAGGTGGTGCACACGCTGTGCGACATCCTCGACGAGCTGCGCCCGCGCGCCGACGGCGCCTCGTACCGGACCCAGATCACCTTCGTGCGCGACCGTCCCGGCCACGACCGCCGCTACGCGATCGACGCCTCGCTCCTGCAGCGCGAGCTCGGCTGGCGTCCCGCCGAGAGCTTCGAGAGCGGTATCCGCAAGACGGTGCGCTGGTATCTCGATCATCCCGACTGGGTCACCGAGGTCACCTCGGGCGCCTATCGCCAGTGGGTCGACATGCAGTACGGAGGCGCGCGGTGAGGATCCTGGTCACGGGCGCGGGCGGTCAGGTCGGGTTCGAGCTGCTGCGCGCGCTCGCGCCGCTGGGCGAGGTGCACGCGCTCGATCGCGCTGGCTGCGACCTCGCCGATGGCGCCGAGCTGCGCGCGACGCTCGACGCCCTGCGTCCGCAGATCATCGTCAACGCGGCCGCCTACACCGCGGTCGATCGCGCCGAGACCGACGAGGCCACGGCCACCGCGGTCAACGCCACCGCGCTGCGGCTGATCGGCGAGGCTGCCCGGGTGCTGGGCGCCCCGGTGCTGCACTTCTCCACCGACTACGTCTTCGACGGCGGCCTCGATCGTCCGTACGCCGAAACCGACCCGGTCGATCCGCAGGGCGTCTATGGCCGCACCAAGCTCGCCGGCGAGCGCGAGCTCGCGGCGGCCACGCCGCACCACTGGGTGCTGCGCACCAGCTGGGTGGTCGGCGCGCACGGCGGCAACTTCGCACGCACCATGCTGCGGCTGGCCGCCGAGCGCGATGCGCTGAACGTGGTCGCCGACCAGATCGGCGCCCCGACCTCGGCCGCGCTGCTGGCCGACCTCTCGGCGCATGTGCTGCGCCGCTGGCAGCTCGGCGGCGACGCCGGCGCCGCGTTCGGCCTGTACCACGTGACCGCGGCGGGCCACACCAGCTGGTGCGACTATGCCCGCTTCGTGCTGGCGCAGGCGCAGGCGGCGGGCCGCACCCTGAAGGCGGGCCCCGACGACGTGCGGCCCATCGCCACCTCGCAGTACCCGACGCCCGCGCGGCGGCCGGCCAATTCGCGGCTCGACACCGCCCGCTTCACCCAGACCTTCGGGCTGCGCCTGCCGCCGTGGCAGGAGGGTGTGTCGCATGTGCTGCGCCAGATTCTCTGAACGTTCATCGAGGGCCCAGTCCATGACCCACGCGACCGAGCGGCGCGGCATCATCCTGGCCGGTGGCTCGGGCACGCGCCTGTATCCGGTGACGCAGGCGCTGTCCAAGCAGCTGGTACCGGTGTACGACAAGCCGATGATCTACTACCCGCTCACCACGCTGATGCTCGCCGGCATCCGCGAGGTGCTGGTGATCTCCACGCCGCACGACACCCCGCGTTTCGCCGAGCTTCTGGGCGACGGCTCGCAGTGGGGCATGCGCATCTCGTACGCGGTGCAGCCCTCGCCCGACGGTCTGGCGCAGGCCTTCATCATCGGGCGCGATTTCGTCGGCGACCGCGACAGCGCCCTGATCCTGGGCGACAACATCTTCTACGGCCACGATCTCGTGCGTCAGCTGGTCAGCGCCGATCAGCGCAGGCAGGGCGCCACCGTGTTCGCCTACCGCGTGCACGACCCCGAGCGCTACGGGGTGGTCGAGTTCGATGCGGCGCAGCGTGCAATCAGCATCGAGGAAAAACCGGCTCGCCCGCGCAGCCATTACGCGGTCACGGGCCTGTACTTCTATGACAGGCAGGTGTGCGACATCGCCGCGCAGATCCGCCCCTCGGCGCGCGGCGAGCTCGAGATCACCGACGTCAACCGCCGCTACCTCGAGCAGGGCGAGCTCGACGTCGAGATCATGGGGCGCGGCTATGCGTGGCTAGACACCGGCACCCACGACAGCCTGCTCGAGGCCTCGAGCTTCATCGCGACGCTGCAAAAGCGCCAGGGCCTGATGGTTGCGTGTCCCGAGGAGATCGCCTACGCGCAGGGCTGGATCGACGCCGCCCAGGTGCAGGCGCTGGCCGCGCCGCTCGCCAAGAACGGCTACGGCCGCTACCTGCTCGGCCTGCTCGGCTGAGGAATTGCCCATGCCCTACACCGTCACCCCCACCGCGCTGCCCGAGGTGCTCGTGCTCGAACCCCGGGTGTTCGGCGACGATCGCGGCTTCTTCTACGAGAGCTTCAACCGCCGCGATTTCGCCAGCGCCACCGGTCTCGACCCCGACTTCGTTCAGGACAACCACAGCCGCTCGGCCCGCGGCGTGCTGCGCGGGCTGCACTATCAGATCCGGCATCCGCAGGGCAAGCTCGTACGCGTCGTGCAGGGCGAGGTGTTCGACGTGGCCGTCGACCTGCGGCGCGGCTCGCCGCGCTTCGGCGTGTGGGTCGGGGTCGAGCTGTCGGCGGCCAACAGGCGTCAGCTCTGGGTGCCCCCGGGCTTTGCCCACGGCTTCGTCGTCACCAGCGAGTCGGCCGAGTTTCTCTACAAGACGACCGACTACTGGTTCCCCGAGCACGAGCGCAGCCTGCTCTGGAACGATCCGGCGGTGGGCGTGCGCTGGCCGCTCGGCGGCGAGCCGCGCCTGGCTGCCAAGGATGCGGCCGGATTGCCGCTGGCGCAGTGCGAGGTCTACGACTGACCGGCATCGCGTGGCCGCGGGCGGCGGTGCGCGTGGCCTTTGTCGCCGCGCTGCTCGCCATCGGCGTGCTGTCGCTGCTGCCCTCCACCGAGGGGCTGCCCTCGACCGGCTGGGACAAGACCAACCATCTGCTGGGCTATGGCCTGCTGGGGCTGCTGGCGCGCGCGGGCTGGCCGCGGGCGCCGGCGTGGCGGCCAGTCGTCGCGCTGATCGTGTGGGGCGCGCTGATCGAGGCGCTGCAGGGGCTCGGCGGCCACCGGCAGGCCGAGGCGGGCGACGCCCTGGCCAACGGCCTGGGGGCGGCGCTCGGGGTCGCCCTCGCGATCCTGCTGGCTGCGGGTTGGCCGCAAGCGGAACGCCCGCGTTGACCCTCGCGTCGATCGCCAACAGAATCGGCGCGCCGGCATCCGTACCGGCCACACGGAGGACACCATGACTGACACCACCCCCCGCCGCGGCCGCCGCCGCGCCCTGCAGGCCGTTGGCGGGCTGCTCGCCGCGCCGGCGATCGTGCGCGCCCAGTCGCGCTGGAAGCCCGACAAGCCGATCACCATCTACAACCCGTTCGCGGCCGGTGGGGTAACCGACCTGCAGCTGCGCTACATGGCCGACAAGGTCTCGCGCATGCTCGGCCAGCCGGTGCTGGTCGAGATCAAGGCCGGCGCGGCCGGCACGCTCGCGCCCGCGCAGCTGATGTCGGCCCGGCCCGACGGGCATCAGCTCGCATGCATGAGCATCAACAGCCTGCGCTACCCGCACTATCAGCAGGTCGCCTGGCATCCGCTGCGCGACTTCGTCTACGTGACCGGTCTGTCGTCGTACACGATGGGCATCGTCGTGCGCGCCGATGCGCCCTGGAAGACGATCGAGGACCTGATCGCCGCCGGCAAGCGCGAGCCCGAGAAGTTCACCTACGGCACCAGCGGGGTGGGCGGCAGTGGCAACCTGATGATGATCGAGGTCGATCAGTCCCACGGCGCAAAGTTCACGCACGTGCCCTTCAAGGGCGGCGCCGAGTGGACGCAGGCGCTGCTCGCCGGTCACATCAACTTCCTGGCCGACGCCGCGCAGTGGGCGCCGTTCGTCGACGCCGGGCAGTTTCGCATCCTCGCGATGGCCACCGAGCAGCGGGTGGCCAAGTACGGCAGCGTGCCCACGCTGATGGAGCGCGGCATCAACGTGATCGCGCACAGCCCCTACGGTCTGGTCGCGCCCAAGGACACGCCGATGGGCATCGTGCAGACCCTGCACGAGGCCTTCGCCGAGGTATCCAACGACCCGGGCCTGCTGCAGCTGCTCGATCGCTACCTGCAGGTGCCCTGGAAGCGCAATCCGGCCGAGTATCGGGCCTATGCCGAGAACTACTTCAACACCATCAAGCCGCTGCTGATCAAGGCCGGCCTGGCCAAGGCCTGAACGAGGCGTCCATGAGTCTGGCCATCTCCCACGAAGGTAGGGTCGCGCTGGTCACCGGCGGCAGCCGGGGCATCGGCCGCGCGATCGCCCTGCGCCTGGCGCAGGCCGGCGCCGATGTCGCGATCAACTACCGCCGCGACGAGGTGGCGGCTGCCGAGACGGTGGCCGCGATCCAGGCGCTGGGCCGCAAGGCCCGCGCCTACGCGGCCTCGGTCGAGTCCCGCGACGATGCGCATCGCCTCGCGCAGGCGGTGCTTGCCGACTTCGGTGCCGTGCACGTGCTGGTCAACAACGCCGGCATCAGCAGCCGCGGCCAGAGTGTGGTCGACACCGATCCCGGCGAGCCCGAGCGCGTGATGAGCGTGCACGTCTGGGGTCCGTTCCACCTGTGCCAGGCCCTGATCCCGTCGATGCGCGGTCACGGCCGAGCCGACATCGTCATGATCTCGAGCGTGGCCACGCGGCGCTACGCCGCCAACGGCGCGCCGTACGCGATGGCCAAGGCCGCGATGGAGGCGCTCGCCTACACGCTGGCCAAGGAGGAACGACGCCACGGCATCCGCACGCACGTGGTGAGCCCCACGCTCACCGACACCGAGATGGGGCGGCGCCTTGCGAAGGCGCGCGGCAGCGCCGACATCCGCACGCTCGACGCCTCCTCGCCCTTCGGACGGGTGAGCGTGCCCGAGGACGTGGCCGCGGTGGTCGCCTTCCTCGCCTCCGAGGCCAATCCGTACGTGAATGGCCAGAACATCGCCGTCGACGGCGGCGGCGCCTGAACCAGGAGATCCGCGATGACTTCCCGCAGACAGCTGATGCTCGCGGGTGCCGGCGCGCTCGCCGCCCCGTGGCCGCTGGCCGCAGGCGCGCAGCCCGCGTGGCCTGCCCGGCCGGTCCGCTTCATCATGCCCTACGCGCCGGGCGGCAGCTCCGAGATCCTGGCGCGGCCGATCGCCCAGGAGCTCACGAAGAACCTCGGCCAGCCGGTCGTCATCGACTTCAAGCCTGGCGGCGGCACCACCATCGGCGCCGATCTGGTCGCGAAGTCGCAGCCCGACGGCTACACGCTGGTGATGATGCTGTCGGCGCACGCCATCAACGCCACGCTGATGCCGAAGCTGCCCTACGACACGGTGAAGGACTTCGCCCCCATCACGCTGGCGGCCACGCTGCCGCTGGTGGTCGTGGTGCCGGCCCAGTCGCCGGTGCGCACCTTCCAGGACCTCGTCGCGACGGCACGGGCGCGCCCGGGCAAGCTCACCTTCGCCTCGGCCGGTCCGGGCAACACCAGCCACCTGTCGGTCGAGCACCTGAAGTCGCAGCTGGGTCTGGACATGATCCATGTGCCCTACAAGGGCAGCGGGCCGGCGATCATCGGCCTGCTCGGCGGCGAGGTCGACTTCATGTTCGATTCGCTGTCCTCGTCGCTGCCGCAGATCCGCGCCGGCAAGTTCCGCGCGATCGCGATGGCCTCGGCCCGGCGCTCGCGCATCCTGCCCGAGGTGCCCACGGTCGCCGAGCAGGGCGTGCCCGGGTTCGACGTCTCGGTCTGGTACTCGGTGCTCGCGGCGGCCGGCACGCCCGCGCCCATCGTCCAGCGACTGCACGCGGAGTTCGTGCGGGCGATGCGCGCCCCCGAGGTGAAGGAGAAGATC
Source organism: Burkholderiaceae bacterium (assembly GCA_044370795.1). GTDB lineage: Bacteria > Pseudomonadota > Gammaproteobacteria > Burkholderiales > Burkholderiaceae_E > Quisquiliibacterium. Next base: position 5,446 of record JBILUW010000053.1, on the reverse strand, counting down.
GAGGGTTACGGCTACGACATCGTCGGCATGACGCCCGCGGAGACCGACGCCTTCATCCGCGCCGAGATCGTGCGCTGGGGCAAGGTGGTCAAGGATTCCGGGGCCACCGTGAACTGAGGGAGCCGGCCGCGCTCAGCGGTCGGCGAGGTTCATCGTCCGTCCCAGCTCCCGGTAGCGCGCGAATTCCGACTCGATGTGCCGGCGCAGTTGCTCGCCGCTGCCGGCCACGGTCTCGGCGCCGCCGGTGCGCTCGTTGTAGGCCGCGAACTCGGGCGAGCGGATGATCTCGATCAGCTGTGCCTCCACGCGCTGCGCGACCGCCTCGGGCGTGCGTGCCGAGATGCCGTAACCCACCCAGACCATCAGTTCGAAGGGCACGCCGAGTTCGCGCGCCGTGGGCACGTTGGGCAGCATCCGGTGGCGGGTGGGGCTGGTCATGGCCAGCGGGCGCAGCTTGCCGGCCTCGATCAGCGGCATCGCGCCGCCATGATCGGTGATCGCGATGTCGATCTCGCCGGCGATCACGTCGTTGTTGGCCTGCGCCGCGCCCTTGTAGGCGACGTGGATGAACTCGGCTCCGGTCACCTTCTGCAGCGACAGCCCGCCGATGCGGTAGTGGTGCCCGTAGTTCGACATCTTGATCGTCCCGGGCTTCGCGCGCGCTTCGGCGATCAGGTCGGGGAGCGTGCGAAAGCGCGAGTTGCCGCCGGTGACGATCACCGAGTAGCTGCGCGACTGGAAGGCCACCGGCCGCACGTCGCGCAGCGGATCGTAGGGCGTCTCGGGCCGCAGCAGCGGCGTGAGCACCATCGGCGAGGGCGTGATGTACATGATGGTGTGGCCATCGGGCGGCGCCGCGAGCAGCGCCTGCACCGCGATCACGCCGTCGCCACCAGGACGGTTCTCGACCGTGGTGGGCTGGCCGGTGATCTTGCTCAGACGCTCGGCCACGAAGCGCGTGCCGGTGTCGGCGCCACTGCCCGGGCCCAGACCCACGATGAAGCGGACCGGCTTTGACGGGAAGGCGGACTGGGCGCGGCTGAGCCCGGGCAGCGCGAAGCTGCCCAGGCCGGCGGCCGCGCCGGCGATCAGACGTCGTCGCACGGGCGTGCTCCTGAGGGTGGCAACAGCGGGCTCGGCCCGCGGGTCGGGGGATGTCATTGCTCGAAGACGATCACGTTGCGCGACACGCCGCCGCGCTTGAGCGCATCGAAGCCTTCGTTGATCTGGCCGAGCTTCAGGCGCCCGGAGATCAGTTCGTCGAGGTGCAGCCGGCCCTGCTGGTAGAACTGGATGAGCCGCGGCATGTCGATGCGGAAGTGATTCGACCCCATCGCCGAGCCCTGCATGCGGCGCTCGCGCAGGAAGTCGGGGCCGTGCAGTTCGATCTTGGTGCCCCAGGGGATCATGCCGATGATGGTGGCGGTACCGCCGGGGCGCAGCATCGCGAAGCTCTGCTCGGCCGTCTGCTTCAGGCCGATGCACTCGAAGGCGTCGTGCACGCCGCCCTGCGTCATCTCGATCACGCGCTTGGCGACGTCGTCGGACGTGAGCACGCCATCGGTGGCGCCGAAGGCCTTGGCCAGTTCGAGCTTGGCCGGGTCCTTGTCGATCGCGATGATGCGGCCGGCGCCGGCGATCGCCGCGCCGTTGACCGCGGCCAGACCGATGCCGCCGCAACCAACCACCGCAACGGTGGAGCCCGGCTGCACCTTCGCGGTGTGGAACACGGCGCCCACGCCGGTCATGACGCCGCAACCGATCAGGGCGGCGAGATCGAGCGGCATCTCGGGCGTGACCTTTACCAGCGCGTGCTCGTGCACGAGCATCAGTTCGGCGAACGACGACAGGTTCAGGTACTGGTTCAGGTGCTGGCCTTTCCAGCGCAGCCGCTTCGCGGCGCCCGGTGGCATCTTGACCTCGAGGTTCGAGCAGATCGACATGCGGCCGGTCAGGCAGAACTCGCAGTGGCCGCAGAACACCGACAGGCAGGTGATGACGTGATCGCCAGGCTTCACGTAGGTGACGTCACGGCCCACCGCCTCGACGATGCCGGCCGACTCGTGGCCGAGCACCGCGGGCACCGGCCAGGGCCACTTGCCTTCGATGAAGTGCAGATCGCTGTGGCACAGGCCGGCGGCGGCCGTGCGGATGAGCACCTCGCGCGAGGCGGGCTTCTCGATCTCGACGTCCTCGATCGTGAGTGGCTCGTTGGGGGCGTGGAAGACAGCGGCTTTCATGGGTGGCTCCTGGCGGCGGGCCCCGGCGTTCAGCCGTAGACCTCGGGATTGACCGTGTGCTCGCGGTTGGGCCGGCCGTCGAGCACATCGACGACGTTGCGCATCGCGGTCTCGGCCATCCGGTTGAAGGCTTCGATCGTGACCCCGGCCCTGTGCGGCGCCGCGATCACGTGGGGCTGGCCGAGCAGCGGGTTGTCGCGCTCGGTGGGTTCGGAGGCGAACACGTCGAGCCCGGCGCCGCGCAGGTGGCCATCGCGCAGCGCCTGCGCAAGCGCCGCCTCGTCGACGATACCGCCCCGCGCGGTGTTGATCAGCACCGACCCGCGCTTCATGCGCCCGATGCGCGCGGCATCGAACAACCCGACGGTGTCGGGCGTCTTGGGGCAGTGGATCGAGACGTAGTCGGCCTGCGCGATCGCCTCGTCGAGGTCGGGCGCCGGGGTGGCGCCCGCCTGCCTGATGCTGTCCTGCACGACGTGCGGGTCGTAGACCAGCGTGTCCATCTCGAGGGCGACGCAGCGCTTCGCCATGCGCCCGCCAATGCGCCCGAAACCGACGACCACCACGCGCTTGCGGTACAGATCGGAGGGGAAGGCCGCAAACCGGGCGCCCCAGCGATGCTCGCGAACCATGGCGTCGAGTTCGCTGATCCGCTTGGCGAAGGCGAACATGAAGGCCAGCGCCTGCTCGGCTACCGACACCGAGTTGGCGACGCCCGTGATCATCAGCGGGATGCCGCGGGCGGTCAGGGCGGGCACGTCGATGGTGTCGTAGCCCACGCCGATGCGCGCCACCACCTTGAGGTGGGGCGCGACGGCGAGCTCGGGGGTGGAGATGGGCGTGAGGCCCAGGACCGCGCCGTGCGCGCCGGCGAGCAGCTCGCGAAAAGCCGGCTGCGAGATGGCGAGCGGAAAGCGCTCGAGGGCGATGTCGGCGCGTCCCTGAACCGGCAGCAGGCCGTCGGGCGCGAGGTTCTCGGGGATCAGGATTCGGTGGGCCATGGTTTCCTCGTGGGCGGCGGCGCGGCTCAGCTGCGCCAGGCGAAGTAGATGAGCGCGGCGATGAGCGCCGCCGCAACCCCCTTCTGCCAGGCGGGCATGCCCGGGTCGGCGAAAGGATCGATCAGCGAGCGGCGCGCGCCGGGCGGCAGTTGCGCGACTCCGGTGAGCGAGGCGCCGAAAGGCAGGTTGATGCGGGCGCGGATGTTGACCGCCCAGCCGTTGGCATCGAGCAGCGGACCGAGGTTGCGCTGGCGCAGCTTGAACCAGGCAAGCAGCATCGAGGGTCCCGAGATCAGCAGCATCAGGCCGGCGATCACCAGCGGCATCTTCCAGGCCGGCAGCCCGAGGAAGGCGCCGACGATCGCGGCCAGCGCGGTGCCCAGAGCGCCCAGCGCCAGCCCCATGGCCGCGAAGATGCCGGCGAACTTGGCGATGTCGAAGGCCTGCGAGGTCGCCGCTGGCGCGCCCGGCCTGGCCGGCGCGGGCGCTGCCGGGGCTGCCGGCGCGCTCGCCGCCGTGGTCGCGTTCTTTTCGGCGCTGGCGATGCCCGAGGCTGCCTTGGCGTCGATCGCCTTGTCCTGGGCGGTGGCGAACTTCAGCACCTGCTCGCCGATCATCTTCGCGATGCGCCGGTAGGGCGACCAGAACGCCTGCCGCACGCTGATCGGATTGGGCACGATGCGGGTCACGCTGGCATGCCAGTCGCGGCCCTGGCGGTCGTAGAAGACGCCGTTGCGCCCGGGCACCATCATCTCGTCGGCCTCGCCGCCGGTCATGGCCGCGACGATGGTCATCGGCGGCTCGCCGGCGCGGGTGCACTGGCAGTAGACGAGGTAGGTGCCCGACAGACCCGCCATGCTCGCGTGACGGCCCGGGTCGCCCACCTTCAGGCACAGCTCGCAGCTGCGCTGGTCGAGATACAGCGTGCCCGCCTGGAAGATCGCCTTGCGCTCGCCGCCGTAGAAGTCGGCCAGGTTGACGAAATTGCGCAGCAGCGTGATCAGGTCGCGCCGGTACAGCAGCAGCCGCTCGAGGGCTTCGATGCGCGCCACGGCGGTGTCGGCGCCGTCGTCGCGCGTGATCAGCTCGGCCAGTTTGGCGGGCGCATCGCTCTCGAGCCAGCCGCGCAGCCACGCGACATCGAGGCCGGCCACCGGGGTGTCAGGGCGCTCGGCCTGCCAGGCGCGCCAGGCTTCCAGGCGCTCGGCGAGCGCGCGCCACTGCGTGGCGTCGAGTGCATCGACGTTGCCGAGCAGCGGCATCACGACCCGCGCGCGCAGGTCGGCCAGCGCATCGGCCCAGGCCGGATTCACGCCCGCAAGCAGCGGCAGAGTGGCGTGCGGGCCCACGCGGGCCAGCGGCAGGGCGGCCACCCCGGTGCTGCCCGACGACAGGGTGTCGGCGGCCAGGCCGGCGTAGGAATCGGCCGCGGGATTGAGCGCGGCCTGCGCGGCTGGGTCGAATGCGGCGAGCCGGCAGCGCGTGTAGTAGTCCTCGACCTTGGCGCGGACCGCATCGAAGGCGGCCACGGCGGCAGCCGTGCCCTCGCCCAGCGCCAGGATCGCGCCGTCGGATGCCTGTGCGCGGGCCTGCCAGTCGCACACATCGCGGGCGGCCTGCGTGAAGGCATCGAGCGCGGCCCGATCGATGCCCGGCCGGCCGCTGCGGTCATCGCGGGCGCCGATCGTGCCGGCGATGGTGGTGATGGCTTCGGCGAGAGCGGCATCGTCGGTGATCTCGGCCGGGATCACGCCGTCGCCATTGAAGTGCGCGGGATCGTAGAGCCTGGCCGGATCGGCGAGGTCGCCGATCGCGATGCTGTCCGCGTCAGCACGGCCCAGATAGGCCAGCACCTGACGCGCGGAGGCCAGCAGTTGCGCGCCCTCGTCGTCGTCATCGCGGATCGAGGCCAGGGGCAGCGCATCGCCCGGCTCGAACAGCAGTTGCGGATCGCGCAGCACGCGGCACGCCCACGCCACGGCCTGCTGGACATCGGTGGCCCGTACCCGGCCTTCGGCGCCCTGGTCGAGCAGTTGCAGCGTGCGGCTGTCGAACTCGAGGCCGCTGCTCGGGCAGGCGAGCACCGCCCACAGCTTGAGGTCGAGCTCACCGAGGTGGCGAAGATCGGCGGCGTCTGCCAGCCTGACCTGGTCGAAGCCGCCTGAGCGGAAGAACTGCCAGGCGTGAACGGCGTGGGGTTCGGTC
>JBILUW010000108.1:0-11931 GCA_044370795.1 Burkholderiaceae bacterium | reverse complement strand
AAGCTGCCGCCGATGATCACCGTGAACTTGGGCACCTGCGCGCAGGCCACGGCCGTGACCAGCTTGGCGCCGTGCCGCGCGATGCCTTCGTTTTCGTACTTGCGCCCGACCATGAAGCCGGTGATGTTCTGCAGGAACACCAGCGGAATGCGGCGCTGGCAGCACAGCTCGATGAAGTGCGCGCCCTTGGCGGCCGACTCCGAGAACAGGATGCCGTTGTTGGCGACGATGCCCACCGGCATGCCGTGGATGTGCGCGAAGCCGGTGACCAGCGTGGCGCCGAAACGGGCCTTGAACTCGTCGAACTCCGAGCCATCGACCACCCGCGCGATCACCTCGCGCACGTCCCAGGGCTTGCGGGTTTCGGTGGGGATGAGGCCGTGCAGCTCGCGCGGATCGTAGGCCGGCGCGCGGGGCTCGCGCAGCGCCAGCGGCGCGGGCTTGACCCGGTTGAGGTTGCCGACGATGCGCCGGGCGATCGCGAGCGCGTGCGAGTCGTCGGCGGCGAGGTGGTCGGCCACGCCCGACAGCCGCGTGTGCACGTCGCCGCCGCCGAGGTCCTCGGCGCTCACCACCTCGCCGGTGGCGGCCTTCACGAGCGGCGGGCCGCCAAGGAAGATGGTGCCCTGGTTGCGCACGATGACGGCCTCGTCGCTCATCGCCGGCACGTAGGCGCCGCCGGCCGTGCACGAGCCCATGACCACCGCGATCTGCGGCACGTCCATCGCGCTGAGGTTGGCCTGGTTGTAGAAGATGCGCCCGAAATGCTCGCGGTCGGGGAAGACCTCGTCCTGGTTGGGCAGGTTGGCGCCGCCGGAATCGACCAGGTAGACGCAGGGCAGGCGGTTCTCGCGCGCGACTTCCTGCGCGCGCAGGTGCTTCTTGACCGTGACCGGATAGTAGGTGCCACCCTTGACCGTGGCGTCGTTGCAGACGATGACGCACTCGGTGCCGGCCACGCGGCCGATGCCGGTGATGATGCCGGCGCACGGCGCCTCGCCGTCGTACATGCCGTGCGCGGCCATCGGCGAGAGCTCGAGAAACGGCGAACCGGGGTCGAGCAGCATCTGCACGCGGTCGCGCGGCAGCAGCTTGCCGCGGGCGACGTGGCGCTCGCGCGCGGCCTGGCCGCCGCCGGCGGCGTGCATCGCCATCTGGGCATGCAGGTCGCCCAGCATCTGGCGCATCGCCTGCTCGTTGGCCTGGAACTGCGCATCGCGCGGGTTCAGGCGGGATTCGATCGGTTTCAAGGGGTTTTCTCCTCGGAGACGGCGTCGGCAGGCAGCCCGACGCACTGCATGACCATGCGCGTGTGGACGTCGATGAGCTCGCGCTTGCCCAGACGCCCGCCGTCGCGATACCAGCTGCCCACCCCGGTGAGCATGGCCAGGATGGCGAACGTGGCCACCCGCGCATCGGGCAGCCGGAACCGGCCCGCCGCCATGCCCGCACGCAGGATGCCGGTGAGGATGTCCTCGTAGCGGCGGCGCAGCCCGACCACGCGCCGGTAGTCGGCCTCGGCGAGGCTGCGCAGCTCCATGTTGGCCACGAAGACCTCCTTGCGCCGCAGCGTGTGGCAGCGGATGTGGAAATCGACGAAGGCGCGCAGCCGCGCGACGGGATCGGTGGTGGCCGGCTGCTCGGCCGCCCAGCGGGCGAGCAGGAACTCGAGGTGGCCGACCTGCAGGTCGACGAGCAGGCTGGCCTTGCTGGGGAAGTAGCGATACAGCGCACCGGGCTGGATGCCCACGCGCCCGGCGAGCTCGCGCAGCGTGGTGGCCTCGAAGCCGCGCGCCGCGATCAGGTCGATGGCCGCATGGCGGATCGCCTCCTCGGTGCGGCTGCCTTCGGATCCGGTGGTTCGGGCCATGGCCGGATGATAGCAAGGAATTGAACGGTTGACCGTTTAATTGTTCGGCGATGGCCGCTCGTCCCGCCGCGGCCGCGCCTCCGCGCAACTGGCGCCGTCGGCGCGGCGCTTCACGCCGCCGGCGCCGGCCTTCGTCGCATGGCGCGAGGCCCGCCCGGCGCGGCACCGACACTGCCAGGCATCGGCAGCCGCATCCGGCCGCCGCAGCCCACCCCAGCCACGCCCTCGATGAAAGGACACCCGATGAAAGCCCTGCCCGCCCACGCGCCGCGTCGCATCGCCGCGCTGCTCGCCCTGCTCGCGCCGCTGGCCGCAGCCGCCCAGGGCGCCGCCACCATCGAACTGGAGGTCGCCGGCATCGCCGCCACCGAAGGCCGGCTGATGGTGGCGCTCTACCCCAGCGCCGAGCGTTACCGGCGCGACGCGCTGGAGTCGCGCATGCTGGAGGCGCGCGCCGGCACGATGCGGCTGCGCTTCGACGGCCTCGCTCCCGGCGAGTACGCGTTCGCGGTCTACCACGATCGCAACGGCAACGGCCGGCTCGACACCAACCTGATGGGCATCCCGACCGAGCCCGCCGCCTTCTCCGGCCAGGCCGCAGCCTTCGGCGCGCCGTCGTGGCCGCAGGCGGCCTTCCGTCTGCCCGAAGCCGGTACACGCGTGCTCGTGCGCCTGCCCGAGTGAGGCCGCCATGAACCGACGCGACTTCCACCGCCAGGCCGCCCGCGCCGCCGCTCTCGCCCTTGGCTCGACCGCATTCGGCGCGCGCGCGAGCAGCCCCCCGACAGCCGACCCGCCCAACCGCTTCTGGGCGCAGGCCTTCGACAGCGTGCCCGAGCGGCACGCGCCGCTGGAGGTGGCCTTCGACCGGCCGCTGCCCGCGCCGCTGCGCGGCACCCTGTGGCGCAACGGGCCGGCGCTCATGCGCCGCGGCGACACCCGCTACGGTCACTGGTTCGACGGCGACGGCATGATCCATGCCTTGCGCCTGCGCGAGCGCGCACTGGTCCACGAAGCGCGGATGGTGGGCACCGACAAGTACCGCGCCGAGCAGGCTGCCGGCCGCTTCCTGCGCAGCGCCTTCGGCACCGCCGTGCCCGGATCGCTGCCGGCCGCAACGCCCGACGACATCAACGTCGGCAACATCTCGGTGCTGCCCCTGGGTGATGAGCTGCTCGCGCTCTGGGAAGCCGGCTCGCCATGGCGCATCGATCCGGCGAATCTCGAGACGCTGGGGCGCAAGACCTGGTCGGTGGAGTCGGACCGGCTGTCGTTCTCGGCGCATCCGCGCATCGATACCGACGGCACCGTCTGGAACTTCGGCTACCTCACCGGCAGCGGCAAGCTCGCGCTGTGGCGGCTGCGGCCCGACGGCAGCCTCGCGGCGCTGCGGCTGATCGACGCTCCCAACGCCGACATGGTCCACGACTTCGCGATCACCGACCGCCATCTGGTGTTCGTGCTGATGCCGCTGCGGATCGACCCGCAGGCGCCGCGCGATGCGGCTTTCATCGACCGGCTGCGCTGGCGCGAGGGCGAGCCCTCGGTGCTCATGCTGGTCGACAAGGACACGCTGACCGTCAGCCACCGATTCGAGCTGCCCGGCATGGCCTTCTTCCATCTCGGCAACGCCTGGCGCGAGGCCGATTCGGTGGTGGTTCAGGTGATGGGCATGAGCAGCATGCAGTCGCTGATGGATGCGATCCGCACGGCCATGGCCGGCCAGCCCTCGCAGCCGCTGGCCTCGACGATGATCGAGGTACGGGCCAGCCTGCGCGAGCCGCGGGCGCGGCTCGAGGCCACGCCCATGGTGGGCGCCGAGTTTCCGTCCTGGGATCCGCGCCACACCGGCCGCCCCACCCGCCATCTGATGGGCGTGGCCGCCGGCGCCAGCCTGCCGGCCGGTGCCTTCGGCTTCAACGCCGTGGTGCGCCATGACCGCGCCACGGGCCGGATCGATCGCCACGACCTGGGCGCGGGCATGCTCGCCGACGAGCACCTGTTCGTGCCGCAGCCCGGCGCTGCCGAGGGCGAGGGCTGGGTGCTGGGCACGGCCCACGACCGGCTGGCCGACCGCACGGTGCTGTCGGTGTATCGCGCGCAGGCACTGGCCGACGGTCCCATCAGCCAGGCGGTGCTGCCACGGCGGCTGCCGCCAGGCTTGCACGGGCGATTCCAGCCGGCGCGCGCCTGAGGGCCGCGTAACGGTGCCGCCACGCCCTGCAGCGGGCGCGGCGGCGCTAGTCGATGACCGCCTGGTACACGAGCTCGCGCATCAGGTAGCGGTAGGGCAGGCGGGCCTGCGGCGACTGCATCATCAGGATCGCGAACATCTGCTCCTTCGGGTCGATCCAGAAGAAGGTGCCGAAGGCGCCCCCCCAGAAGTAGTCACCGACGCTGCCGTGCAGCGGATTGCGGCCGGCGGCGGTGCGCACCGCGAAGCCCAGGCCGAAGCCCTGGCCCACGTCGGCGCTGGGCAGCAGCGCCTCGAAGCGCGTCATGTCGGGGCCCATGGCCGCGCCCGGGGGCAGGTGATCGGTGGTCATCAGCTCCACGGTCTTGCGCGACACCAGGCGCACCCCGTCGAGCGTGCCGCCGTTGAGCCAGAACTGGCAGAAGCGCGCATAGTCGGCGGCGGTCGAGACCATGCCGCCGCCGCCCGACTTGTAGGGCAGATCGGCCGTGACCGGCGGGATGCGCGGCAGCTCGTTGGCCGGCCCCTCGCGCTGCGGGCGCGCGCCCCGCTCGGCCTTCGACTGCGGTACCGCAAAGCCGGTGTCGACGAGCTTCAGCGGCCCGGCGATGCGCTCGGCGATGAAGCGCTCGAGCGGCATGCCGCTCACGACCTCGACGATGCGCCCGAGCACATCGGTCGAGACGCTGTACTCCCAGGTGGTGCCGGGCTGGAACACCAGGGGCAGCCGCGCGAGCTTGGCCACCAGTTGCTCGTTGGTGTCGTCGGACGAGCCCACCTTGGCATCGACGTAGGCCTGCTTGACCGGATGCGGCCCGGCCAGGCCGTAGGTCAGGCCCGAGGTGTGGCGCAGCAGGTCGTGCACCGTCATCGGCCGGCGAGGCGCCTCGAGCAGGGTCTCGGGGCGGCCGTCGGCATCACGGCGCACCACCGCCACCTTCAGGTCACGAAAGGCCGGCAGGTATCTCGCCACCGGATCGGCGATCGACAGCCGCCCCTCCTCGGCGAGCATCATCACGGCCAGCGAGGTGAAGGGCTTGGTCATCGACGCGATGCGGAAGATCGCGTCGGCGCGCATCGGCGCGCGACTCTCCGGGTCGCGCAAGCCGAAGCTCTCGCGATAGGCGATGCGCCCCCGGCGGGCGACCAGCACGACCGCGCCGGGCAGCTCGCCGCGCTCGACCCCCTGGCGCATGCGCTCGGACAGCCGCGCCAGGCGTTCGGCCGACAGCCCCACGTCCTCGGGCCGTTCGGCCCGCGGCATCGCCCACGCGGGAGCGGCCAGGCCGAGCGCGGCCGCAAAAGCGAGCGCGGCGCGCGCCGCGAGAGCGAAGGACATGGCGAGATCTCCAGATGAGGCGGCCGGGGCTGCGCTGCCGGAACGCCGCTGGATAGTCCGCCTTGCCGCCGGGCGCAAGCCGCCGACGCCGCTTCCGGAATCCGGTGCGACAATCCGATCCGCATCCACCGCACCGACCCGCCGTCTTGCCCTCGTCCATGCCACGCGCCCGCGCCCGCTCGCAGCCCTCCGACGACGGCCTCGCGCTGGTGCTCAAGGCGGCCGCCTTCGCCGCCGAGAAGCACCGCCGCCAGCGGCGCAAGGACCTGCACGCCACGCCCTACATCAACCACCCGCTCGCGCTGGCCAGCGTGCTGTCGGTGGAGGCCGGCGTGTCCGACCCCGAGGTGATCGCCGCCGCCCTGCTCCACGACACGCTGGAGGACACCGAAACCACCGCCGCCGAGCTGCGCGCGGCCTTCGGCGAGCGGGTCGCGGCCATCGTCGAGGAGGTGAGCGACGAGCCCGGCCTGGGAGACGAGGAGCGGCGCCGCCGGCAGGTCGAGCACGCGCCGCACCTCAGCCCGGGCGCGCGGCTGGTCAAGCTCGCCGACAAGATCGCCAATCTGCGCGACGTCGCCGAGCGCCCGCCGCATGCCTGGGGTCTGTCGCGCAAGCGCGAGTACTTCGACTGGACCGCGCAGGTGATCGCCGGGCTGCGCGGCACGCATCCGGTGCTCGAGGCGCTGTTCGCGCAGGCCCAGCAGCGGCGACCCTGAGGGCGGCGCGAGGCGCGGGCCCAGGGCATGCCCCGAGGCCCGGCGTCGGATGGGGCGCCGGGGCGGCCGGAAAGCAGGCCCGCGCGCTTGTTGCCGCGCCGGGGCGCTGGCACGATCGCCCGCGCCGGCCCCGCACGCCCGCGCGCCCGTCTTTCCTTCCTCCCCGACCTCAGGTGACGCCCTTGGACGCCAAGACCGACCATCCGCTGCTCTTCACCCCGCTGCGCGTGCGCGGGGTCACCCTGCCCAACCGCCTGGTCGTGCCGCCGATGGCCCAGTACAGCGCCGTCGACGGCGTGGCCACGGACTTCCATCGTGAGCACTACGGCCGGCTCGCGGTCGGCGGTGCCGGGCTGATCTTCGTCGAGGCCACCGGCGTGACCGCCGAGGGCCGCATCACCAACGGCTGCCTGGGCCTGTGGAACGACGTGCAGCGCGCCGCGCTCGCACCGATCGCCGCGGCGATGAAGGCGCAGGGCGCGGTGCCGGCGATCCAGATCGGCCACGGCGGGCGCAAGGCGGCCATGCAGCGCCCCTGGTTCGGCAACGGCCCGCTCACCGATGCCGACCTCGCCCGCGGCGAGCGGCGCTGGCAGCCCCTCGGTCCGTCGGCCGCGCCGCTCTCCGAGGGCTGGCTGGTGCCGCGCGCGATGGACGCCGCCGACATGGCGCGCACCCGGCGTGCCTTCGCCGACGCGGCCTGCCGCGCGCTCGAGGCCGGCTTCGAGGTCATCGAGATCCACATGGCGCACGGCTACCTGCTGCAGTCGTTCGTCTCGCCGCTGTCGAACCTGCGAACCGACGCCTGGGGCGGCAGCCTCGAGGGCCGCATGCGCTTCCCGCTCGAGGTGGCCGAGTCGGTCCGCGCCGCGCTGCCCGACGACGTGCCGCTGTTTGCGCGCATCTCGTGCGAGGACGGCATCGAGGGCGGCTGGACCATGGACGACAGCGTGGCCTTCGCGCGCGCCCTCGGCCAGCGCGGGGTCGACGTCATCGACTGCTCGTCGGGCGGCAACACGCCGCGCGGTGCCACCAACGCCAACCTGCAGCGCTCGCCCGGCTACCAGGTGCCCTACGCCCGTCGCATCCGCGCCGAATCGGGCGTCATGACCGAGGCCGTCGGCCTGATCCGCGAGCCGCAGTTCGCCGAACAGGTGCTGCGCGACGGCGGAGCCGACCTCGTCGCCGTCGGGCGGCAGTTCCTCTACGAGCCCTTCTGGGGCCTGCACGCCGCGCACCGGCTGGGCATCGACCCCGACTTCCGCCGCTGGCCGCACCCGTACGCCTGGTGGCTCGAGAAGTGGGACAAGGGCATCCGGGCGCGCGAGGCGGCCGAACGCGGCGAGTCTTGACCCTCAGCCGCAGATCGCCGGCAGGATCTCGCCGATGGATCCGCGCAGCAGCGCGTCGGCAACGTCGTCCATCGCGGTGGGCTCGGCATTGACGATGACCACCCGGGCGCCGGCCCGGCTGGCCAGCGGCACCGCACCGGCCACCGGATAGACCTGCAGCGTCGAGCCGATCGCAAGCAGCAGGTCGGCCTCGCCGGCGACCTGCATCGCCCGGTCGATGACCTCGGGCACCAGCGCCTGCCCGAACGAGATGGTGTCGCTCTTCAGGATGCCGCCGCAGCTCAGGCAGGCCGGGTCGTCCTCGCCGGCGCGCACTCTGGCCAGCGTGCGCTCCATCGGCGAGCGCGCGCCGCAGCGCCAGCACATGACGCGGCGGATGGTGCCGTGGACCTCGATGACGCGGTCGCGGTCGGTGCCGGCGATCTGGTGCAGCTCGTCGACGTTCTGGGTGATGAGCGCGTGCAGCTTGCCGCGCCGCTCCAGCCGCACCAGCGCCTCATGGCCGCGGTTGGGCTTCGCGGTCCAGGCGGTGTGCTCGAGTCGGCCGCGCCAGGCGGCGCGCCGCACCTCGGGGTCGGCAAGATAGTTCTGGATGGTCGAGAGCTTCTCGGCGGCCGGGTTGCGGGTCCAGACGCCCTGCGGGCCGCGGAAGTCGGGGATGCCGGAGTCGGTCGAGATGCCGGCGCCGGTGAGCGCGACGACGCGCTGCGCCTCGTCGATCCAGCGGGCCACGGTGTTCAGCAGGTCGGCGTCGCTCATGCGGATCTTCGTGCGGATCTTCGTGCGGATGCGCCGGCGCTCAGAGCATGCTGGCGTCGGTGGGCAGGCCCATGAGCACGCGGCCGGCAAGCTCCCAGGTGGGCGGCGCGATCATCATGTGCTGGGTCGCGGCGTACGCATCGCGGAAGCGCCGCTGCAGCGGATGGCCCGAATACAGGACCGAGCCTCCGCCCTGCTCGTACATCATGCGCACCACGTCGGCGCTGGTTCGGGTGGCGTGGGTGGCGGCCAGCCGCAGTGAGGCGCGGTCGTGGACCGAGATCGCATCGCCACGGCCGGCACGCTCCCAGGCCTCTTCGATGGCCTCGAAGAAGAAGGCACGCGCCGAGCGCAGCATGGCCTCGGCGCGCGCGAGTTCGGCCTGGGCGCCGCCACGCTCGGCCAGCGTGCGCCGCGAGCCCTGGGGTTTCTTGGCCCCGGCGAGCTCGACCAGATCGTCGATGGCAGCCCGCGCGTTGCCCAGCGCCACCGAGGCGATGCCCATGGCCAGCAGGCCGAACGCCGGGAAGCGGTACAGCGGGCCCGCCTCACGCGGCGCGTCGGTGACCAGCGAATAGCTGAAGGCCGCCGGCACGCGGATGTCGGCAACCTCCATGTCGCCGCTGCCGGTGCCCTCGAGGCCCGCCACCTGCCAGGTGTCGATCAGCGTGGCCTGCTCGGCCGGGAAGACCATCATGCGCGCGTCGGGCGCGCCGTTGGCCAGCAGCCGCGGCTTGCCGTCCTCGAGCACCACCGAGATGCCCTTGAGCCAGCGGCAGTTGGCGCCGCCGCTCACCCACGGCCAGCGGCCGCTGAGCAGGTAGTCGCCACCCTCGATGCGGGCGCGGCCGGTGGGGGTGTTGGAGCCGCCGGTGATGACCAGCGGATCGCCATACACGGCGCGCGCCGCGGCCGGCTCGAGATACGCCGCCGACATGCCCGAGGTGGCGCCGATCATGACCGCCCAGCCTGCCGAGGCGTCGGCGGTGCCGACAGCCTCGATCGTGGCCATGATCTGCGCCGGCGGCTCTTCGCCGCCACCGAGCGAGGCCGGCACGGCCATGCGGAACAACCCCGCCTGCGCGAAGGTGGCGGCGATGTCGGCCGGCAGACGGCGGGCGCGCTCGATCTCGGGCGCGCGCTCGCGCAGCATCGGCTGCAGGGCGCGCGCGGCCGCCAGCGTGTCGGCGGCTTCGGGGGCTCGGGGCATGGCGGCAAGCGTGGGCATGGCTGGCTCCGCAAGGTTGAGGAAGGCCTGCCCCGATCTTGCCTGCATCCGCGCCGCCGGGCGAGGGGCGCTTTTCGAAACGGCGCATGGCGCCCCGGCGCCGCCTTCGGGCGCACGATCGCACCTTCCCCATGAGCACCGACACCCGTGCCGAGCAGCGGCGCATCCTGATCTGGATGTGCGTGTTCATCGGCGTCAACCAGGCCGGATTCGGCGCCATCATCCCGGTGCTGCCGCTCTACGCCCAGGACTTCGGCGTGCCGGCCTCGGCCATCGGCAGCACGATCGCGATCTACGGCCTCGCGCGGCTGCTGTCGGCGCCGCCCGGCGGGCGCATCGCCGACCGTCTCGGCCGGCGGCCCTCGCTGGCGATCGGCGGGGCGATCTGCGCGCTGGGCAACCTGGGGTGCGCGCTGGCCGGCAGCTTCCCGGAATTCGTCGCGGCGCGCTTCGTCGCCGGCCTGGGCGCGGGCTGGGTGCAGGTGGTCGGCTCCGTGATCCTGGCCGACATCAGCACGCCCAGCGAGCGCGGCCGCATGCTCTCGATCTATCAGGGCGTATTCCTGTGCGCGGTCGGCGTGGGTCCGCTGCCAGGCGGCCTGCTGGCCGAAAACTTCGGACTGGCCGCGCCCTTCGCTGTCTATGCGGTGGCCAGCGGCGCGGCTGCGGTGCTGGCCTGGTTCGTGGTGCCCGAGACCCGAGCCTTCGCGGTCGGCGGCCGGCCGGCCGCGTTGCCGCCGACGGTACCCTTCATGCTGCAGATGCGTGCGCTGGTCTCGCACACCGGCTTCGCGCTGGTCTGCCTGGTCGGCCTGGTCAATGCGATCGTGCGCACCGGCGGGCTGTTCGGCGTGGTGCCGGTTCTGGCCGCCGATCAGCTCGGCCTGGGCCCCGGCGTGGTGGGCGCGGCGCTCGCCCTGGGC
The DNA here is from genome assembly GCA_044370795.1 of Burkholderiaceae bacterium. Taxonomy (GTDB): domain Bacteria; phylum Pseudomonadota; class Gammaproteobacteria; order Burkholderiales; family Burkholderiaceae_E; genus Quisquiliibacterium. The sequence goes on along the minus strand of JBILUW010000108.1, from coordinate 1,547 downwards.
AGCGTGCTGGGCCTGCTCGCCAGCTACCCCGCCGGCTGGCTCGCCGACCGCTACGGCCGCAAGCCGATCATCGTGCCCTCCGCGCTGGCCACGGCGGGCGCCTTCGTGGCGTTCTGCCTCGCTCCGTCGCTGCTGTGGTTCGGCGTGGCCTGCATCATCTGGGGCGTGGCCTCGGCGGTGAATGGCGCGGCGCCCGCCGCCTACGCGGCCGACAACGCCAGGCCCGGCATGAATGCCGCGGCGATGAGCGCCTACCGCATGCTCTCGGACGTTGGCTACGTAATCGGCCCCATCGGTCTGGGGCTGGTCGTCGATGGCTACGGCGCCGAGGCTGCGCTGGCGGTGGCGGCCGTCCTGGTGGGCGGCGTCGGGCTGCTGTTCGCGCGCTATGCGCCCGAGACCTGGCCACGCACGCCGGGGCGGTGAACCGGCGGTGGGCGCTAAGCCCTGGACGTGCGTGGGCAAGGCCTGTCGTGGTATGTACATGACGACACCCGTGGCAGGCGATACGCGGCGGACCGGGGTGTCACGTTCGCCGAGGCCATCAGCCAATCAGGAACTGCCTTGGTCACCACGGAGCCCGGCGCATACCCGGCACCTTCTGCGCAGGAACGCCGGCACCTCACGCTGCTCTTCGCCGATCTCACCGCCTCGACCACCCTGGCCGCCAGGCTGGAGGCCGAGCAGTTCGCCCTGCTGATGCAGCGGCTCTCGGAGGTCTACCGGCAGATCATCCCGCGGCACCGGGGCATGGTCACGCGCATCCAGGGCGACGGCCTGCTGGCGGTTTTCGGTCTGGGGGTCGCGCGCGAAGACGACGGATGCCGGGCGGTCGAGGCGGCGCTCGAGCTGCACGCCGCCGTTGCCCGGCTGGGCTCCGAGCTCGGCTTCGCCCTGCCGCGGCCGCTGCAGATGCACAGCGGCGTGCATGCCGGCCTGCTGATGCTGCGGGCCGGCGACATCGAAAGGGGTCGGGTCGAACCGCTGGGCAACGTCCCCAACATCGCCTCCCGGCTGTCTGACGAGGCGGGGCCTGGGGAAATCCTGGTCTCGGAAGAAACGCTGGGGCCCTATTCGGCACGTTTCGAGCTCTCGGGCACCCGCCGCATCGATCTCGGCTTCCTCGCATCACGGCTCACGGTGCTGTCCGTCAGGGGCCATGCCAGCCCGGAGTTCCTGCCCACCCGTCCGCCGGGCCGGGCGCAGTTCATCGGCCGCCAGCCGCAGCTCGCGCGTCTGGCCGGCGCGCTGGCGGCCGTGCGCGCCGGCCTGATGCAGCGGCTGGTCGTGCGCGGGGCGCCGGGCGTGGGCAAGACCCGCCTGGTGCGCACCTTCCTGGAGCGCAGCGCGGCCCAGGGCTGCGAGGTGCTTCGTGGCGCGTGCGACAGTCACGACCAGCCGGTGCCGCTCGGCGCCTTCGCGCAGCTGATCAGGTTGCGTCTCGGTGTCGACCCCCGGGCCGGTGCCGGGCTCGCGCGCGAGCAGGTCGTTGCGGGGTTGCGCACAATCTCCCCGGACCTCGAGCCGATCACCGATGAGCTGCTGCG
>JBILUW010000107.1:0-12027 GCA_044370795.1 Burkholderiaceae bacterium | reverse complement strand
TCAACGGCTACCTCGCGGGTTTCACCCGCGATGAGTGGGCGCAACTGAAGAGCCTGCTGCGTCGGATGCTTGCCAACTCCAGCGCCGTGCGCGCCACCCGCTGACGAAAGGCCGCGGAGCCTTCGCTGAGTCATTTGATTGCCTATGCAAATAAAGCTTGAACAACTTTCTCTGCTCCAGATGCCGTGTGGCCGAGGCCCGATCGCGTGGCTCGTTGCCCGCCTCGCCGCCACCCTGGCGGTCGTCGTCGTAGCCGGCTGCGCATCGCCGGGCCCGACGCCCCCGGTCGCGGTTCCACTGGCGGCCAGCGCGGCTGGCGTCAATCCGCTGGTCGGCGCGCCGGCGGTGCCCGCTGACTGGTGGCGGCAGGCCGGCGACGAGAACCTTGCCAGGCTGATCGAGCGCGCGATCGCGGATGCGCCCGGGCTGCGGATCGCGCAGGCGCGTCTGGCCGGCGCGCAGGCCGTGATCGACGACGCGCAGGCGGCCTTCGAGCCCGTCTACAGCGCCGGTGCCGACGTGAACCGGCAGCGCTATTCGTCCTACGGGCTTTTCCCCGCCACGGTCGCCGGCAAGGTCCGCACCATTGTCAACCTGCAGGCGGGCTTCGCATGGGAGCTCGACTTTTTCGGCCGGCACCGGATCGCGCTGGAGGCGGCGCTGGGCCGCGAGCGCGCCGCGCAGGCCGAGGTTCATGCCGCGCGCTCGCTGCTGGCCGCCCAGGTCGCCCAGGCCTATGTGCAGCTCGCGCGGCTGGTCGAGCAGCGCGCCTTGCTCGGCGAGCTGATCGACAGCCGCCAGGCGCAGGCGGCGCTTGCCGGACGCCGCGTCCAGGCGGGTCTCGAGGACGTGCGCGGGCAGCAGGCTGCCCTTGCGGCGGTCATCGAGGCGCGGCAGCAGCGCGAGCTGGTCGACGAGGCGATCGGCGCGATGCGCCGGGCGCTCGCGCATCTGAGCGCGCAGCCGCCGTCGGCCCTCGATGCGCTATCGCCGCGGCTGGCCTTCGGTCTGCCGCTGTCGGTACCCGAGGACGTGCCGGCCGACCTGCTGGGCCGCCGCGCCGATCTCGATGCCGCGCGGGCGCGGGTCGAGTCGGCGGTGCGCGACGTCGACGAGGTCCGGACCCGCTTCTACCCGAACGTCAACCTCGGCGCCTTCTTCGGGCTGAACAGCATCGGCCTCGACCGTCTGCTGCGCGCCGACAGCTGGCAGGCTGCGATCGCACCGGCGATACGGCTGCCGTTCTTCGAGGCTGATCGGTTGCGCGCGCAACTGCGCGGTCGGCACGCCGATCTCGACGCTGCGATCGCCACCTACGACCAGGCGCTTCGCGACGCAGTGCGCGACGTCGCCGATCGCATCGGCGCGTTGCGCGCCGTTGCCGCCCAGCGCGCCGAGCAGGCCAACGCCCGCGCGGCGGCTGACGCCGTGCTGGGCGTTGCGCAGCAGCGCCTCCAGGCCGGCCTGGGCAACCGTCTGGCCGTGCTCGCTGCCGAAGGCGGGGTGCTCGCGCAGCGGCAGCAGGACATCGAGCTGCGGGCACGCATGATCGATGGCCACATCGCGCTGATTCGCGCGCTCGGCGGCGGCTACACGGCCGATGCCGGACGCTGAGCCGGCCGTGCCCACGGTGCCCGTCTTCCTCTCGTCCGCGGCCCCCGGCGCGCGCCGCGTCGCGCCGCTTTCACCGCTTCCCGCCACATCGATCGATCCATGAGCGACACCCCGAATCCAGCCCCCGAAGTTGGCAACCCCCGCCGCACGCGTGCCATGCTGCGTGTCACCGCGCTGGTTGCCGTGGCCGCCGTCGCGTATGCGATCTACTACGTAACCGTGCTCAGCGGCGTCGAGACCACCGACAACGCCTACGCCCAGGCCACCGTCGTGCAGATCACGCCGCAGATGCCGGGCACTGTCGTCGAAGTGCTCGCCGACGATACCGACCTGGTGCGGCCCGGCCAGCTGCTCGCGCGCCTGGACACCGCCGACGCGCAGGTGGCGCTCGATCAGGCCAGGGCGCAGCTCGCCCAGACGGTGCGCGAGACGCGTACCCTTTTCGCCGCCAATGCGACCTTCGAGGCCCAGGTGGCCGCCCGGCAGGCCGACGTGGCCCGTGTCGCGGCAGACCTGCGCAAGGCGCTCGACGATGCCGCGCGGCGCGAGCCGCTGCTCGCGAGCGGGGCCGTCGCCCGCGAGGAGTTCGAGCACGCTCAGGCCCAGGCCGCGGCGTTGCGCAGCCAGGCGCAGGCGGCGCAGTCGGCCCTCGAGGCCGCCAGGGCGCAGCTGGCCGCCAATCAGGTGCTTACCGAAGGCACGCGCGTCGAGCAGCACCCGGCCGTGATGCGCGCTGCCGCCCGGGTCCATGAGGCGCAACTGGCGCTGCAGCGCTGCCAGCTGGTCGCGCCGATTGGCGGCTACGTCGCCCGTCGCAATGTCCAGGTCGGGCAGCGGGTGCAGGCGGGAGCGGCGCTGATGTCGGTGGTCGCGCTCGATCAGCCCTGGGTCGATGCCAACTTCAAGGAGGGGCAGCTGCGCAACCTGCGCATCGGTCAGCCAGTGCGTCTGCAGGCCGATCTCTACGGCTCCAAGGTCATCTACACCGGCACCATCGACGGAATGGGCGCGGGCACCGGGTCGGCGTTCGCGCTTCTGCCCGCCCAGAACGCCAGCGGCAACTGGATCAAGGTCGTGCAGCGGCTGCCGGTGCGCATCGCGCTCGACCCCAAGGAGATTGCCGCCAATCCGCTGCGGGTTGGCCTTTCGATGCGGGTGACCGTCGACGTGACCCGCAAGGACGGCCCCAGCCTCGCGCCGGCGCCGCGAGCGACCCAGCCCGCCCAGGCCGCCGAGGACGCGGCACGGGCGGCCGCCGACGCGATCGTGCGCAAGATCATCGCCGAGCACGCCGGGAAACCGTAGGTGGCAGGGCCGTCGCTCGCGCACGCGCCGCCGCCGCTGCAGGGCGCGGCGCTGGTCGCCGGCACGCTGGGCGTGTCGCTGGCCACGTTCATGACGGTGCTCGACAGCTCGATTGCCAACGTCTCGGTACCGGCGATCGCCGGCGACATGGGCGTCAGCCCGACGCAGGGCACCTGGGTGATCACGTCGTTCGGCGTGGCCAATGCGATCTCGGTGCCGCTCACGGGCTGGCTTGCGCGCCGCTTCGGTCAGGTGCGCCTGATGATCCTGTGCGTGCTCGGCTTCACGCTGTTCTCGTGGCTGTGCGGCTTCGCGCAGTCGCTCGACGCGCTGATCGCGGCGCGCGTGCTCCAGGGCCTGGCGGCCGGCCCGATGGTGCCGCTGTCGCAGACGCTGCTGCTGTCGAGCTATCCTCCGGCGCGCGCCGGCACCGCGCTGGCCGCCTCGGGCGTGACGGTGCTGGTGGCGCCTGTGGTCGGCCCCCTGCTCGGCGGCTGGATCACCGACAACATCTCGTGGCCCTGGATCTTCTACATCAACATCCCGGTCGGTCTGCTCTCGGCGCTGCTGATCTGGAGCGTGCACGGGCCGCGCGAATCGCCGCACGGGCCGGCGCCGCTCGACTACGCGGGGCTCGCGCTGCTGGTGATCTGGGTGGGGGCGCTGCAGTTGATGTTCGACCTCGGCAAGGAATACGACTGGTTCGAGTCGATGGAGATCACGGCGCTGGGCGTGATCGCGCTGACCGGTCTGCTCTTCTTCCTCGCGTGGGAGCTCACCGAGCGGCATCCGGTGGTCGACCTCAGCCTGTTCGCCGGCCGCAGCTTCCTGTTCGGGACGATCTCGCTGTCGATCGCCTTCGGGCTGTTCTTCGGCAACGCGGTGATCCTGCCGATCTGGCTGCAGCAGCATATGGGCTACAGCGCGGTCTGGGCTGGCGTGTCGATCGCGCCGATGGGCGTGTTCGCGATCATGCTTTCGCCCTGGGTGGGGCGACTGATCGGCCGGGTCGACCCGCGGCTGCTCTCGACGATCTCGTTCAGCGTCTACGCTGCCGTGCTGTGGCTGCGTTCGCAGTTCACCGTCGACGTCGACCTCTGGACCATCCTCATCCCGACGATGCTGCAGGGGGTGGCCACCGCCTTCTTCTTCATCCCGCTGCAGGCAACCATCTATGCCGGGTTGCCGCTGTCGCGCCGGCCGGCGGCCGCCGGACTGAGCACCTTCCTGCGGGTGAGTGCGGGGGCGTTCGGCACGTCGGTGGGCACCACGCTCTGGGAGCACCGCGCGACGATGCACCACGTGCACCTCGTCGAGCAGATCGCCGCCGGCCACGCCGAGGGCGCGCGCTACGCCGACCAGCTGCGTGAGCTCGGGCTCGCGGGCACCCAGGTGGCCGGCTTCATCGACCGGGTGATCGAGCGGCAGGCCTACACGATGGCGGCAACCGATCTGTTCCATCTGTCGGCCGCCATCTTCCTGGTGCTGCTGGTGCCGGTCTGGTGCGCGGCTCCGCCGCTGCGCGCGCATCCGGCGCCCGGCGTGGCCCCGACGGCCCGATGACGACGCAGGCTGCAGCGCATCCGCCTCTGAGCGGATCGGCGGCGGTCGTCGGCACGCTGGGCGTGTCGCTGGCCACCTTCATGACGGTGCTCGACAGCTCCATCGCCAACGTCTCGCTGCCCGCGATTGCCGGCGATCTCGGCGTCAGCCCGGCACAGAGCACCTGGGTGGTCACGTCATTCGGCGTGGCCAATGCCATCGCAGTGCCGCTCACGGGCTGGCTCGCGCGGCGCTTCGGCCAGGTGCGCCTGATGGTGGGCAGCGTGCTCGCGTTCACCGCGTTCTCGTGGCTGTGCGGCGCCGCGCCCTCGCTCGAGATCCTGATCCTGGCGCGCGTGCTGCAGGGGCTGGCCGCCGGCCCGCTGATCCCGATCTCGCAGGTGCTGCTGCTGGCGAGCTACACGCCGGCGCGCGCCGGAACGGCCATGGCCGCGTGGGGCGTCACCGTCCTGGTGGCGCCGCTGGTGGGGCCGCTGCTCGGCGGCTGGATCACCGACAACATCTCATGGCCGTGGATCTTCTACATCAACATCCCGTTCGGCCTGCTGTCGGCGGCCATGACCTGGTCGATCTATCGCGACCGCGAGTCGCCGCACGGGCGCGCGCCGCTCGATCGCGTCGGGCTCGCGCTGCTGGTGATCTGGGTGGGCGCGCTGCAGCTGATGGTCGACCTGGGCAAGGACCACGATTGGTTCGAGTCGCGACTGATCGTCTGGCTGGGCGTGGTGGCCGCGGTGACGCTGGTCTTCTTCCTGGCCTGGGAGCTGACCGAGCGCGAGCCGGTGGTCGATCTGCGTCTGTTCTCGCAGCGCAACTTCACGCTCGGCACCATCGCCTTTTCGGTGTCGTACGGGCTGTTCTTCGGCAACGTCGTGCTGCTGCCGCTGTGGCTGCAGCAGCACATGGCCTACACCGCGAGCTGGGCCGGCGCGGTGCTGGCGCCCGTGGGCGTGTTCGCCATCCTGCTCTCGCCCTGGGTGGGCAGGAACCTCTCGCGCTTCGAGCCGCGGCTGCTGACCTCGATCTCGTTCGTCGGCTACGGGGTGGTGCTGTGGCTGCGGGGTCAGGTCACGGTCGAGACCGACCTCTGGACCATCCTGCTGCCCACGCTGCTGCAGGGCGCGGCCACGGCGTTCTACTTCATCCCGCTGCAGTCGATCATCTATTCGGGCCTGCCGCCGGCCCGGCTGCCGGCCGCCGGAGGGCTTAGCACCTTCGTGCGATTCGTCGCCGGTGCCGTCGGCACATCGGTCTTCGCCACGTTGTGGGAGCGGCGGGCGGTGCTGCACCACGCGCGCCTGACCGAACTCGTCGACACCCAGGGGCCCAACGCCCTGCCGGCGCTGCAGGCGCTGCAGACGAGCGGCTACGGCGATGCGCAGTCGCTGGCGCTGATCAACCGCCTGATCGATCAGCAGGCCTACACGATGGCGGTCACCGACGTCTTCCAGCTGTCGGCCTGGTTGTACCTGCTGCTGCTGCTGCCGCTCTGGTCGACCACCCCGATGCTCGCGCCCGCGGCGGCCGCCCGGCGCTGAGGCGCCAATCCCCCGGCCCGGCCGCGCGCGGCGAGCAAAGGCGTCCTGCCGGTGGGGGAATGCCCCGGCGCATTGGCACTGTGGCAGACTCGGCGCGCACCACTCCACGAGGCGACCGGCCAAGCCCAGGTCCGCCCGAAACCACACACGCAGGAGACACCCGATGAGCCGGACCGTCGTCGATCCGCAGGCCCTGGCGTTGCAGTGCCTGTACCGCTGGGAAAAGACCAACCCCGACAAGGTCGTGCTGACGCAGCCGATGGGTGGGGGCGTGGTGCGCGACTACACCTGGCGGCAGCTGATGGACGAGTCGCGGCGCATGGCCGCGCATATCGCGAGCTTCGGGTTTGCGCCCGGGTCGCGCATCGGCATCCTGTCGAAGAACTGCGCGCACTGGCTGATGAGCGACTTCGCCATCTGGATGGCAGGCCATGTGTCGGTGCCGCTCTACCCCACGCTCGCGCCGACCACCATCACCCAGATCGTCGAGCACAGCGAGATGAAGCTGCTGTTCGTCGGCAAGCTCGACGGCTGGGAGGCGATGAAGCCCGGCGTGCCGGCGGGTCTGCCGTGCATCAGCTACCCGCTGTCGCCCAAGAACGACTACCCCACCTGGGAGCGCATCGTCGCCGACACCGCGCCAATGGCCGGCGAGCCGGTGCGCGACGGCGATGATCTCTCCACGATCATCTACACCTCGGGCACCACCGGCATGCCCAAGGGCGTGATGCACAGCTTCGCCACCTTCGCCTGGTCGATCCAGGCGGGCCTCAAGCGCGTGAAGCTCGACCCCGACTCGCGGATGCTCAGCTATCTGCCGCTCGCCCACGTCGCCGAGCGCATGCTGGTCGAGCACTCGCTGGTGGTGCTTGGCGTGCACATCTTCTTCGCCGACTCGCTCGACACCTTCACCGCCGACCTGCAGCGTGCGCGCCCCACCGCCTTCTTCTCGGTGCCGCGGCTGTGGGTCAAGTTCCAGCAGGGCGTCAGCGCCAAGATGCCGCCCGACAAGCTGGCGCGGCTGCTGAAGATCCCCATCCTGCGCGGCATCGTGCGCCGCAAGATCCTGTCGGCCCTGGGTCTCGACCAGTGCCGCTTCGCGGCTGGCGGCGCCGCGCCGATGCCGCCCGATCTGCTGCGCTGGTACGAAACCCTCGGCCTGTCGATCGTCGAGGTATACGGGATGACCGAGAACTGCGGCGTGTCGCATGCCACGCTGCCCGGCCAGCCCCGCCCCGGTACCGTCGGGATGCCCTACGAGGGTGTCGAGTCGCGCGTCGATCCCGAATCGGGCGAGGTGCAGGTTCGCAGCCAGGGCCTGATGCTCGGCTACTACAAGGAGCCCGAGCTCACCCGCCAGACCTTCACCGAGGACGGCTGGCTGCGCACCGGCGACAAGGGCGAGCTCGACGCCGAGGGCAACCTGCGGATCACCGGGCGGGTCAAGGATCTGTTCAAGACCAGCAAGGGCAAATACGTTGCGCCCGCACCCATCGAGGACCGCCTCGTGATGCACTCGTCGGTCGAGGCCTGCGTGGTCACCGGCGCCAACCTCGGCCAGCCGCTGGGCATCGTGATGCTCAACCCCGAGGCCGCGCAGCGCGTGCGCACTCCGGCTCTGCGCTCCGAACTCGAGGCCTCGCTGGCGTCGCATCTGGCCGGCATCAACGCCACGCTCGATCCGCATGAGCGGCTCGACTGCCTGGTCGTCGTGACCACGCCCTGGACGGTCGACAACGGATTCGTCACGCCCACCTTCAAGGTCAAGCGCAACCGGATCGAGGAGTCGTACGGCCAGCGCTACGAGCGCTGGGTGTCGCAGAGCCGCACGGTCATCTGGGAGGAGAGCTGAGCACAGCGAGGGCCACCGCACCGAGCATGGCCAGCGCCATCGCAATGTTGATGGCGCGTTGCGCTCGGTGCGGCAGCTCCAGCCGGCGCAGCGCCACGCCGAAGCCCAGCCACCCGAGGTGGATCGGCACCCAGATCAGGTTGATGATCGCGAACTTCAGCAGCGTCTCGGTCATCAGGCTGGCGGGCCAGAAAGCAAAGCCCGTGAAGAGCGCGGTGTTGACCACGTAGGCCTTGGGATTGATCATCTGCAGCATGAGGCCGTCGATAAAGCCGGGCGGCCGGGCTGCCTCGATGAAGCCCACGCGGGTGCCCGAGAACGCGATCTTCGCGGCCAGCCACGTGAGGTAGCCGACCGAGGCGATCATCAGCACGGTGCGCAGCCACGGGATCGACAGCACGATTGCCGCCAGGCCCGACACCACGAAGACCCCAACCAGATTGGAGCCGGCGCACAGGCCCGCGAGGTAGCCGGCGCCAGCGCGCCAGCCGAACCCCGCGCCCACCCCGGCGATCGAGAGCACCCCGGGGCCTGGGGTGATCAGCAGCAGGAACACGGCGGCGACGAAGCTCGGCATGGCGGGGCGAGGCGAAGCACATCCCGGGCCGGTGCGCCCGGCCTAGCTGCCGCCCCAGGGCATCTCGGCCCACAGCTTGCGGAACTGACCCTCGGCCTCGCGCATCACGGCGCCGTAGGCCTCGGGCGCCAGATAGCGCAGCGGCGCGAACATGCTGCCGGCGGCCTTGATGAATTCCGGATCGGCGGCCGCGCGGCGCACGGCGCCCACGAGGCGCTCGCGGATGTCGGCAGGCAGCCCGCGCGGGGCCGCGATGCCGCGCAGCGACGAGAGTTCGATCGGGTAGCCCTGCTCCTTGAAGGTGGGCAGATCGGGCGCGAGATCGGTGCGGGCCGGGCTCATGGTGCCGAGGTTGCGCAAGGGGGACCCGCCCTTGATCGCCTGCAGCGACTCGCCGATGTTGACTGCCGCCACATCGATCTGGCGCCCGAGCGTGGCGGCGCGCACGTCGGAGGCGCCCTTAAACGGCACGTGGTTCATCTTCACGCCGGCGATGCGCTCGAACATCATCATCGCGAGGTGATCGTCCGAACCCACGCCGGTGGTGCCCACCGTGACCTGCCCGGGGCGGCTGCGCGCGTAGGCGGCGAGCTGATCGAGGTTCGTGACGGGGCTCGCGGCCAGCACCGCGAAATTGCCGGGGTCGTCCACGACATTGCCGATCAGATCGAAGCTCTCCCAGGTGAAGGGCGACTTGCGTTCGATCGGGATGGTCAGCACGTTGGGCGTGTTGATGAAGCCGATGGTGTAGCCGTCGGCAGCGGCAGCCGCCAGCGCCCCGAAGCCGATCGCGCCGCCGGCGCCGGTGCGGTTCTCGATCACGATGCGCGCGCCGCCACCGAGGTATTTCTCGATGTAGGGCGCGATTGCCCGCGCGATGACATCGGTGCCGCCGCCTGCCGAGTAGGCGACCAGCATGCGGATCGGGCGTTCGGGCCAGGCCGCGGCACGTGCGCCGATCGGCGCGAGCGTGGGCAGCGCAGCGGCGGCCAGGCCGCGCAGGACGGTTCTGCGAGTCGGTGCGTTCATCGGGATCTCCTGCCGCGCGTCAGGCGCCTTCGTGGGGTGAGCGGCCCAGGATCGCGCGAAAGCGCTCCATGTAGCGCGGCCAGACCTCCGGATTGATCAGCCTGGGGGGCCGCGCGCCGGCGAGCAGACCGGCGATCTGCTCGGCCGAGATCCGCGCCATGTTGCGGCGGGCCTCGTGCGTGACGCCGGCGGTGTGGAAGGTGGCCACGACCGTGGGCAGCGCGAGCAGCGGATGCTCGGGTGGCGGCGGTTCGCGATCCCAGACGTCGAGCCCGGCGCCGGCGATGCGGCCGGCGCAGATGGCCTGCGCGAGAGCCTGCTCGTCGTGGATGCCGCCGCGCGCGGTGCTGACGAACACCGCATCCGGCTTCATGCGGGCGAACGCCGCGGCGTCGATCATGCGCAGCGTGCCGGCATCGCGCGGGCAGTGCAGCGACACGACATCGGACTGCGCGAGCAGCGCATCGAGGCCGTGTGGCTCGGCGCCGCGGCGGCGGATCTCGTCGCCCGTCAGCAGCGGATCGACGGCGATCACGCGCATGCCGAAGGCCTGCCCGAGTGCCGCCACGCGCCGGCCGATGTTGCCCATGCCGATCAGGCCCAGGGTCTTGCCGGCGATCTCGCGGCCGGTCAGCGATTCGCGCGACAGGCCGCGCTCGGTGCGCAGCCGCCGGTCGCTCTCGGCGATCCGGTGGGTGACCGCCAGGATCAGCCCCAGCGTGTGCTCGGCCACCGAGACCGCGTTGCCCCCACTCTGGTTGACGACGGCAACGCCTGCGGCCGTGCAAGCGGTCACGTCGATGGTGTCGTAGCCCGCGCCGTACGACGACGCGCACAGCAGCGAGGGGCAGCTTGCCAGCAGCTCGGCGCCGACGCGGCAGTGCGCGGGCAGCTCGTCGCGCGCGGCCGACACGTGGTAGACGTGCGCGCCGGCCAGCGCGGCCAGCGCGAGATCGGCGCTGGCCGGCATCGGCACCACGGCCAGCTCGATGCCGGGCTCGCGGGCGAGGCGTTCGTCGAAGACGGGATCGACCCAGGCGTCGAAGCGGACGACGCGGGCAGGCGCGGGAGGCACGATGTCGGAACCTCGGTGTGGGGTCAGCGGGCCAGCACGCCCTTGGCGCGCAGGGTTTCGTCGATCCAGCGATCGTCGTAGGTTCCACCGGCGATGGCGGCCAGCGTGGCCGCCTCGTCGTCGGCCTTGCGGCGCGCCGCCGCGGCGATCGCCTCGGCCTGTGCCGGGGCCACGAACACGATGCCGTCGTCGTCGCCCGCGACGATGTCGCCGGGCTCCACGACATTGCCGTCGATGCTGACCGCCACGTTGATCTCGCCGGGTCCGTCCTTGTAGGGGCCGCGGTGTGACACGCCGCGCGACCAGCAGGCGAAGTCGTCCTCGCGGAAACTGGCGCTGTCGCGGATCGCACCATCGACGACAGCGCCGACCACGCCGCGAGACCGGGCCACCTGCCGCATGATGTCGCCGATCAGGGCGCGGTCGGTGACGCCGCCGCCGTCGATCACCAGCACGTCGCCGGGGCGGGCGAGTTGCAGCGCCTTGTGGATCATCAGGTTGTCGCCGCTGCGCACGCGCACCGTGAGGGCACTCCCGAGCACGACGGTGCCCGGGCGATGCCGCGGCGCCAGCTCGCGCGTGCCCGACAGCCGGCTCATGCAGTCGCTGATGATCGCCGTGGGCAGGCCTGCGAACAGGCCGACGACGCTGGGGCTGGTGTGGATCCGGGGAAGGATCCGGAAGCCGGGGGTGGTCATGAGGAGCGCTCCGCGCGGCGGCTGCCCTTGGGTCGGGCGAGGTACTCGAGCGCGGCCGGACGCTCCTGCAGCCACCCGGCCCAGCGCCGCGCAACCTTGGCCATGCGCTCGGGCGCCACGCCGAGCTGGGCCATCGCGACGCAGCCGTTGACCGACTCATGGTACTCGGCGATCAGGCCGTCGCGCAGCACGAAGCGGCTCGTGCCGTCGATGAGCACCCGCCTGCCCGCGAACTCGGGCAGCGTCGAGGTGAAGCTCGAGAGCGACCACGCATAGCCTGTGCGTCCGTCGCACACCGGGTCGAACATCTCCCACCGGTAGTCGGGCCCGGCATCGCGATGGAAGAGCTCGCTCATCATGTGTGCGATTGCCGCACGGCCTGCATGCGGCCCGTAGATGTAGTCGTGGTAGGTTGCATCGGGGGTGAAGCAGGCGGCGAATGCATCACCGTCGGCTGCTTCGGCGGCCCGGGTGAAGCGCTCCAGCAGCTCCCGGAAGGCGGGGGTGTCCATGGGCGTGCTCTCTGTTGGGGCAACGCAGGCATGGAGGATTTTCGCTTTCCTTCCCGCCAGCGGTTGACTTCGTCGGCCGAGCGGCCGACGATCGCCGGCCCTGACCTTGCACCCTGGGGCCCGCGCCTGTGATGGTCGCACGCCCGGACCAGGTTGCTCCTGGTCTGTCCAATCCGGGAGTTCCACGTGTCGATCATCCTGCGTCGAGGCTTGCTGAAGCGATTGGCTGCCGGTTCCGTCCTTGCCACCCTGGCCGGGGCGGGG
>JBILUW010000106.1:0-12052 GCA_044370795.1 Burkholderiaceae bacterium | reverse complement strand
GGTGGTCATCGGCTTCGGCCATCCGGTCTACACGACCGGCGACCCGCGCAACAAGGTGATCAAGGAGGTGGCCCGCCGCCTTTCGGCGCAAGCCGGCACCACCAAGATGTTCGACATCGCCGACCGCCTCGAGACCGTGATGTGGGACATCAAGAAGATGTTCCCCAACCTCGACTGGTTCAGCGCCGTCAGCTACCACATGATGGAGGTGCCGACAGCGATGTTCACGCCACTGTTCGTGATCTCGCGGACGTCCGGCTGGGCGGCGCACGTCATCGAGCAGCGCATCGACAACAAGATCATCCGCCCGAGCGCGAACTACGTCGGCCCCGAGAACCTGCGATTCGTTCCCCTCGGCGCGCGGACCTGAAGCGCCACGGCCCGGTGGCACGATGATCCGCACGAGCCGCCTCACCGCTCCCACAGACGGCGTCCGTCGGCTGCGGCTCGCGCTGATCGCCGCCGCCGTGGCCTGCGCGGGCTGCGCCAGTCGGCCGCCCGTGCAGGCGCCGGCTGCGCCGGTGCCGCAGAGCGCGTCGCAGAGCGCGCCGCAAACGGCGTCCGCCGCGCCGGCCGCTCCTGCGGCGCGCGCACCGCAAGCCTCTCCGACCCCAAGCCCGCCGCAGAGCACGGCCCTGCCAGCGCCTGCTCCGGTCGCCGTCCCGCTCGCAGGTCCGGGCGAGCCGCCCGCGGTGGCAACAGCCGAGCCGGAAGCCGTGACGCTGGCGCTCGAGGCCGGTCTGTACCGATGCGAGCTCGGCCGCCGCGTGATCGTCCGACGCGTGGCCCCCGATCGGCAGTCGATGGTGATCAACTGGCGTGGTCAGGACACTCAGCTGAACGCCGTGCTCGCGCGCACCGGCGCGCTCCGGTTCGAGAACCCTCAGACGGGCTACGTGTGGCTCGTCATCGTCGGCAAGTCGATGCTGCTCGATGCTCGTGCGGGTCGCACGCTGGCCAACGAGTGCCGTCTCTGACAGCCCGGCATCGCCCTCCCATCCCTTAATCCCCCGAGGAACACCGATGACCCACAACCCGTTCAAGACCCTCAAGGAGTTCAAGCTCGCCTCCGGCAAGACCGGCAAGCTGCACTCGCTGCCCGCGCTGGCCCGGCGCTTTCCGAACGTCAAGCGCCTGCCGGTGTCGATCCGCATCGTGCTCGAGTCGGTGCTGCGCAACTGCGACGGCATGAAGGTCACGGCCGAACACGTCGAGCAGCTCGCGGGCTGGCAGCCCAACGCCGAACGCACGGCCGAGATCCCCTTCGTCGTGGCGCGCGTGGTTCTCCAGGACTTCACCGGCGTGCCGCTGCTCGCCGACCTGGCGGCGATGCGCAACGTCGCGCAGGGCATGGGCAAGAACCCCAAGACGATCGAACCGCTGGTCCCTGTCGACCTCGTCGTCGACCACTCGGTGATGATCGACAACTTCGGCACCCGCAAGGCGCTCGACCTCAACATGAAGCTCGAGTTCGAGCGCAATCGCGAGCGCTATCAGTTCATGAAGTGGGGCATGCAGGCGTTCGACACCTTCGGGGTTGTGCCCCCCGGTTTCGGCATCGTCCATCAGGTCAACCTCGAGTACCTCGCGCGCGGCGTCCACAAGGGCAAGGACGGCGTCTTCTACCCCGATACCCTGGTGGGCACCGACAGCCACACCACCATGATCAACGGCATCGGTGTGGTCGGCTGGGGGGTTGGTGGCATCGAGGCCGAGGCCGGCATGCTCGGCCAGCCGGTCTACTTCCTGACGCCCGACGTGGTCGGTGTCGAGCTCAAGGGCCGGTTGCGCGAGGGCGTGACCGCCACCGACCTCGTGCTGACCATCACCGAGATGCTGCGCCGGCAGAAGGTGGTCGGCAAGTTCGTCGAGTTCTTCGGCGAGGGCACCGCCAGCCTGGCCCTGCCCGACCGCGCGACCATCGCCAACATGGCGCCCGAGTACGGCGCAACCATGGGCTTCTTCCCGGTCGACGACCGGACGATCGAGTACTTCGAGGGCACCGGCCGCACGCGCGCCGAGATCGACGCCTTCGCCGCGTACTTCAAGGCCCAGGGCCTGTACGGCGTGCCCAAGGCTGGCCAGCTCGACTACTCGACGGTGCTGCAGCTCGACCTCAGCAGCGTCGTGCCCTCGCTGGCCGGGCCCAAGCGCCCCCAGGATCGCATCGAGATCGGCAAGGTCCGCGAGACCTTCGCCGACCTGTTCAGCAAGCCGGTCGCCGACAACGGCTTCAACCAGCCGGCCGAGCGTCTCGACCAGGTCGTGCGGACGGCCGACGGCGTCGAACTGCGCAACGGCGACGTCCTGATCGCCGCGATCACCTCGTGCACCAACACGTCCAATCCCGGCGTGCTGCTGGCCGCCGGCCTGCTGGCCAAGAAGGCCGTGGAGGCGGGACTCAAGGTGCGCAAGCATGTGAAGACCTCGCTCGCCCCCGGTTCGCGCGTGGTTACCGAGTACCTCGAGAAGGCGGGTCTGCTGCCCTACCTCGAGAAACTCGGCTTTGCGGTCGCCGCCTACGGATGCACCACCTGCATCGGCAATGCTGGCGATCTGACGCCCGAAATCAACAAGGCGATCGAATCCAACGACCTGGTCTGCGCCGCGGTGCTCTCGGGCAACCGCAACTTCGAGGCGCGCATCCATCGCAACCTGAAGGCCAACTTCCTCGCGTCGCCGCCGCTGGTGGTGGCCTATGCGCTCGCCGGCAACGTGACCGTCGATCTGATGACGCAGCCGATCGGCAAGGGCAAGGGCGGCCGCGACATCTGGATCGGCGACATCTGGCCCTCGTCCGACGAGGTGCACAAGCTGATGAAGCACGCGATGAGTCCGAAGGTGTTCAAGGCGAACTACGCTCAGGTTGCCGACAACCCGGGCAAGCTCTGGGAGAAGGTCAAGGGCACGCGTGGCCAGGTCTATGACTGGCCGAAATCCACCTACATCGCCGAGCCCCCGTTCTTCGAAGGCTTCACGATGCAGCCGGCGGCCACCGGCGGCTCGATCCGGGGCGCGCGGGCGCTGGGCGTGTTCGGCGACTCGATCACCACCGACCACATCTCGCCGGCCGGCGACATCGAGGCCACGTCGCCCGCCGGCCGCTGGCTGCAGGCCAACGGCGTGCTGAAAGCCGACTTCAACAGCTACGGCTCACGGCGCGGCAACCACGAGGTGATGATGCGCGGCACCTTCGCCAACGTGCGCATCAAGAACCTCATGATCCCCGCCAAGGCCGACGGCTCGCGACTGGAGGGCGGCGTCACGGTGCATCAGCCCTCGGGCGAGCAGATGGCGATCTACGACGCGGCGATGCGCTACGTCGCCGACGGCGTGCCCACGGTCGTCTTCGGCGGCGAGGAGTACGGCACCGGGTCGTCGCGCGACTGGGCGGCCAAGGGGACGCAACTGCTCGGCGTGAAGGCGGTGATCGCGCGCAGCTTCGAGCGCATCCATCGCTCCAACCTGATCGGCATGGGCGTGCTGCCGCTGCAGTTCAAGGGCGCCGACAGCGCCAAGAGCCTGGGCATCACCGGCGCCGAGAGCTTCGACATCGAAGGGCTCGATGGCGAGATCCGGCCGCAGCAGGACCTCACGCTGGTCATCCGCAGGGCCGACGGCAGCGCGCAGCGCGTCGCGGTACTGCTGCGGATCGACACCGCGATCGAGGTCGATTACTTCCGCCACGGCGGCATCCTGCCCTTCGTGCTGCGGCAGCTGATGGCCGCCTGAGCCTGCGGCTCACGCCCGCGGCTGGCACGGCCGACCGCGGGCCCGAGGGCTGGGCCGATCGGCTACACTGATCGGTCCGCCTCCTCGACGGCTCGTGCCGGTGATCACCCACGCCATCGCATCGGGCGAGTCCGGCGGCATCCGCATGGTGTCGCGTGCCGTCGTTCTGGCGGCCGCAGCGCTGGTTGCCTGCTGGCTGGCCCGACATCTCGCATTCGACAGCCCGACCGGCCTGCTGGTGTGGCCGGCTGCCGGCATCGCGCTTGCGGCCGGCTGGCGCTACGGCCCGCTGTGGGTCATGCCGCCGGCGCTCGGCGCCGGGCTGTGGGCCGTAGTTGCCTTCGACGGGCCGGCCTTTCCGCTGACCGCTCTGGCCGCGAGCGCCGCCGGCCCCTGGCTTGCTACCTCCGCACTACGCCGGCTCAACGCCTGGCAGCCTGCCGACTACCGCATGGAAGCGGTGCTGCGGTTCATGATCATGACGGTCGCGATCGCCGCGCCGGTCGATGCCGCGATCGCCACCGTGGGCCTGAAGGCGGGCGACTTCATGCCGGACGGCAACGTCGCGCACCTCTTCACCGCATGGTGGCTGATGGACTCCCTGGGCATCCTGCTGGTGGCGCCGGCCGTCCTGGCATCGACGCCCGACGGGCTGTCGCGACCGGGACTCGCCGCCGATCACGACAGCGCCAGCCTCGACCCCACGGCGCTGATGCTCACGAGCGCGCTCACCGGCGGCAGCCTGCTGCTCTCGGGTCTCGGCCAGCCGGAGTACGGCAACGCGCTGCTCTTTCTCTTCTTCCCGATCGTCGCCTGGACCTCGGTGCGCATGCCCGAGCGCAAGACCGCCCTCACCCTGCTGGTCGCTGCGGTTCTGCTGCTGGCGGTGCGCGCCTTCCAGCTCGGCGACGCCGGCGACAACATCGCGCGCACCATGGAAGGAACGGTCCTGGTGCTGAGCGCCGTCGTCGTCGCTCTGCTGATGCAGGCTGTCGCCACCGACCGCCGCCAGGCGCTGGCCCAGGCGGCCCAGCAGGCGCGACAGGACATGACCACCGGCCTCCTCAATGACCGCGGCCTGCTCAACGAGCTGGCCGAGCGCCTGGCAACCGACACCCGAAGCGGCTACGGACTGATCGGCATCCACATCGCCAACTTCGACACCATCAACGACCTTTGCGGCCCCATCCAGGCGCTGCAGCTCGAACAGGGGGTCGCCGCCCTGCTGATGCGCCAGCAGGGTGCGCTGCACGCGGCGCGCCTGTCTTCGGGCCGATTCGCCTTGCTGATGGCCGCCGACTCGGTCGCCGCGGTTCGTGCGCTTGCCCGTGAGATCTACGGGCAGCTGAACGGGCAGGTCTACGCTGCCGAGCACGGCAGCATCCGTTTGCAGGCAAGCATCGGAGGGCTGCTGATCGAGGCAAGTGCGGCCATCCAGGGCGAGGACTGCCTGCTGTCGCTGTCCGAGGCCATGGCGATCGCCGGGAGCGTGCGCGATCCGCAGTTGTTCGTCGAGCCGCTCTCCCAGAGCACGATCGACACGCGCCGCGCCCTGCAGGGCAAGCTCGAACACATCCGCGAGGCGATACGGGCGCGCCGACTCGAGGTCCATGCCCAGCCCATGCGCGACCCCGAGGCGGCACCCGGCTCGGTGGCCTACGAGGTGCTGATCCGGCTGCGCGATGCCTCCGGGCGCCTCATCCGCCCGCACGAGTTCATGCCGCTGGCCACGCAGGCCCAGCTCAGCGTGGCGCTCGACCGCAGCGTGATCGAGACGGTGTTCGGGTGGCTGGCCTCGAACCCCGGGGCGCTGGAGCGCACCTGGAAGTGCTCGATCAACCTGTCCGGCATGACGATGAGCGACGGCATGATTGCCTCGTTCATCCGGGAACAGCGGGCGCGATTCGGCATCCCGGCGGCCAAGGTCGTCTTCGAGATCACCGAGAGCGAGGCCATTCGAAATCCGGGAGCCGCATCGCGACTGGTCGACGAGCTCAAGGCCGAGGGCTTCGGCATCTCCCTCGACGACTTCGGAACCGGTCTGGCCACCTTCGAGTACCTGAAGCGCTTCCCGGTCGACTACCTCAAGATCGACGGCTCGTTCATCCGCAACCTCCTGGGCAACACCCTCGATGAGGAGATCGTGCTCGCCACCGTGCGCGTTGCCCGGCGGCTCAACGTCAAGACGGTTGCCGAGCATGTCCACAACCAGGCGATCTGCGACCGTCTGCGCCTGCTCGGCATCGATCGCATCCAGGGCGATCTCGTGGGCCCGGTGCGCCCGATCGGCGAGCTCTTCGCCCCGCCCGCTGCCGCCCACCCCTGGCCGCACTGACCGACCGCCGTGGGCCGGATGCTCAGCCGGCCACCCCACTCCACTCAAGATCGCCGAAAAAGGCGTTCAGTTCACCACCGGCCTGATCGGTGTCGGCTGCCAGCGCGACGGCGGCGATCGGGGGCATTCCGGGCCCATGCTCAGCGCCGAAGGCGTGCTGGAAGTCGGCCAGCAGGTCGCGCTCCTCGACCCACCAGGGACCGGGCAGCGCGTCCGAGCGCAGCACCATGAGTTTCACCCTCGCCGAGTACGCCGAAGGCACGATCGTGCCAGCCGGGGCGCGGGGGTCGGCCACGTAGCACAGGGTAGCAGCAGGCACCGCGGGATCGTAGAGCGCGCGAGCCATCGCGAGCAGCATGCGCTCGGCGATCGGCACCCGGCTCGTCGGATAGTCGAACAGCAGGTACAGCCTCAACCCGAAGTCATCGCCCGCCTTTTCGCCGAAAGCCGTGCGGACAGCCGCTGCCGGCCAGGCATCGACCCGCCAGCGCCACGTCAGGCGGGCGGGGCGAACCGGCGTCGCGAACCGCCATACGAGGCTGGAGGCCGATCGGCGCGACATGATGCGCAGCACCGCACGTCCCTCGATGCCGACGAGCTCGTGCTGGTTGGGCGCAACGCCACGCAAACGCTCCTCACGCCAGCCCTCGGGCAACGCGGACCCGGCACGCAGGGATGAGAACCCGGCGGTGAGCGAAGCAGCAGCCCGGGGCTCGGCTGGCGCCCCGAGGACGGGTGCCAGCGCACCGGCGGCAGCGGCAGCGAGCAGGGCGCGGCGCGCCGGCTCACGCGCCGGCATTGCCAGTCGTGCGCCAGTGCTGCCAGCGCCGCCAGTCGGCCTCGTCGTCGACGTCCCAGAGCGCGGGTAGCTCGCGCCATGCCGCGCCGGCGCAAACGAGCCGCTCGCGCGTCTGGGCCATCACCCGGTCGCTTCCCCAGTCGATGTTGGCGAAAACCGCCGGCAGATCGCGGCGCGCGCCGACCAGCGCGTAGCCGCCATCCTCAGTGGGCCCGAAGACGATATCGACCTGCGCGAGAGCCGCGAAGGCCGACTCGAGCACGCGCACGTCGAGCGGCGGACAATCGCAGCCCACGAGCACGGCGGGTAGGCCCCGAGCCACCCCCTCGCGCAGCGCATGCGCCATGCGCGCGCCGAGGTCGCCCTCGCGCTGCCAGGACAGCCGAAATCCGGCCGGCGCGAGATCGGCGTCGGTTGGAGGCCCGCCCTGGCCGTCGGCCAGACAGAGCCAGCGCTCGACGCCGGCGCAGGCGCCTACGGTGGCAAGGGTCGCATCGAGGAGCTGGCGGTGGGCCTCGAGGGCTACCGCATCACCCAGCGTGGCGGCAAGCCTCGACTTGACCTGGCCGAGGCGTGGCACCCGAGCGAAGACGATGACGCTGCCACGAGGGCCGGAGGCAGGCGGGTCGGCGCGCCCGTTCACTGCGGTTTTCCGTAGTAGCGCCGATGCAGGCTGTCGGGAGACTCCCCAAGAAAGTGGCGCAGCCGCAGGATCCACATGCTCACGATCGTGCGGACGACGCCGCGACGCTCCCAGCGGCGGGCGCTCACCAGGACCCGATCGCGCAGCGCCGCGGGCCGTCCGGCGCAGCGCTTGAGCCGCCGGCTGATCTCGATGTCCTCCATCAGCGCGATCGCCGGGTAGCCGCCAGCCCGCAGCCAGGCGTCACGGGTGACGAAGATCGCCTGGTCGCCCGTGCAGATGCCGCTCAGCCGCGAGCGCAGGTTCATCAGCTGCCCCACGATCCGCAGCAGCCGATCGGACGAGGCGAGCCGCACATCGAAGCGTCCCCAGCCGGCACCCGCGGAGATCGCCCGCTCGACAGCGTCGGCCCAGCCCTCCGGCAGACGGGTGTCGGCGTGCAGGAACAGCACCACCGCCCATTCGGAGGCGAGGCCGGCCACGCCGGCGTTCATCTGCAGAGCGCGGCCGCGCTCAGACTCGACGACGCGCGCACCCGCGTCGCGCGCGATGGTGGCGGTGTGATCGGAACTGCCGCCATCGGCGACCACGACCTCGCACGCGCATGTCCGGAGGGTCGAGAGCGCGTCGACCAGGTTGGCGGCCTCGTTCAGCGTGGGCAAGACCACGGCGATGCGCTGAGCGGGGCAGGCGTTCACGCGGCAGTGCCCGGGCGCCCGCCGCGATCGCACAGGGTCAGCGGGTGATGACCACCAGGACGCTGCACGGCGCGTGCTCGATCAGCGACTTGGATACCGACCCGCGCCACCAGCGCGCGGCCAGGCTGTCGAGGTGGCGGTGGCCGACGACGATCAGATCGGCACCGATGCGCTCGGCGCACTTCACGATCTCGTCAACCGAACTGCCGACGACCACTTCGCCATCGACAACGAGGCCGGCCTCGCGCAGCCGCCTGACCCCGGTGTCGAGCACCGCCTGGAACTGAGCCCGCTCGGCAGGCTCGGTTTCGGCGCCGTAGGCCCAACCGTCGGCGACGATGGGCGTCACGGTCGTGGGCATGACCGCGATCAGGTGCAACGACGCCTTCGACCACTGCCCGATCTCGCCGCAATCGAGCAGGGCCTTCTGGCCCGGCGCCGAGCCGTCGTAGGCCAGCAGAATCTTCTTGTACATGCTCGCCTCCAGGAGAATGCCGCGCGACGCAGGGCCGCCGGCGACGAACCGGCGCCCAGGCTCAGTCTAGCTTGACATTGAGCGCTTCGACTTCCTTGATCCAGAGTGGCCCATCCTCGCGCCACATCCGCAGCGCGTCGGCCCGGCCCTTGGTGGCGTCGGGAATCGCGAAGTTCTCGCGCAGCGCTCGCGCGCGGGGCGTTTCGTTGCCTTCGACGGCGACCCGCGAGAGCAGCTCGAGGATGTCGACCGGCACGGCAGAGTTCGCGCTGAGGGCAAGACCTCCCTCCAGGCGGGCGATCGGTGCCTTCAGGCCCTGTTCGATCAGGGTGGGGATCTCGGGCAGCCTGGGGCTGCGGTACTGGCCGCTCACGGCGATCGGACGGATGCCCTTGTCGCGCACGGTGGCGAAGGCCTGGAAACTGCCCACGCACATCGTGAGCGCGCCGGCGCCCATCTCGATCCACATCGGGCCCTCGCCCTTGTACTGGATGGCCTGGACCTTGCCGCCAAAATCGCGATTGAGCGTCTCGGCGAGCACGTGCGGATAGGAAGCCACCGCATAGGAACCCATCGTGGTGTTGTTGCGGCGCGAGAACTCGGCCAGTTCGGCGAAGTTGCGCACGCCGGTCTTTTCCTGGACCGCGATCACCAGCGGGCCGGAAGGGAACACGGTGATGGGCGCGATGTCCTTGGCGAGATCGAAGGGCAGCTTGCGGTAGAGCACCCGCGTCTGCCAGAGCATGCCGGTGGTGGTGGAAAGCAGGGTGTAGCCGTCGGGCGCCGCCTTGAGCATCGCCTCGGTGGCGATGATGCCGCTGGCGCCGGGGCGATTCTCGACCACCGCGGGAAGGTTGAACCGCTGGGTGAACTGCTCGGCGAACAAGCGGGCGTAGGCGTCGCTGAGCCCGCCGGGGGCGGCGCCGACGATGATCCTGAGGGGCTTGTTGGGATAGCCGGTGGCAGTCTGGGCGAAGGCCTGGCCGGCGGGTGCCGCCGCCAGGCCGGCGCCGGCAAGCACAAGCCGGCGTCGGGTCGAATTGGTCATCGGGAAGGTCTCCATGCGTTGTGGACGGGCATCCGTCGTTGCGGCTGCCTCGCCGAGATTGTCGTTGCGGCCGCGCGGCCGGGCGGTTTATCCCTGCACCGCCTGCGTGAACTGGCCGGCCAGCGGCCGACGGGCGGCTCGACGGGCACCCAGGGCAAAAAAAAGCAGCCCGCGAAGGCTGCCCGTATGGAGACCGCCGCCCGCCGCGAGGCGGGCGCGCGGCCCATGTTCACTTCAGATGCTTGCCAACCAGGCCGGTCATTTCGAACATGCTGACCTGGGCCTTGCCGAAGACCTCCTTCAGCTTGGCATCGGCGTTGATCATGCGCTTGTTGACGGCATCCTGAAGGCCGCCCTTCTTGATGTAGTCCCACATGCGCTTGACCACCTCGGTACGCGGCAGAGGCTTGTCGCCGACGATCGAGGCGAGCGCCGCGCTGGGCGTCAGGGGTTTCATGAAGGCCGCGTTGGGCTTGCGCGCAGGCTTCTTCGCAGCCGGCTTGGCCGCCGCCTTCTTGGCGGGAGCGGCCGCTTTCTTGGCCGGAGCAGCCGCCTTCTTGGCGGGAGCCGCCGCCTTCGTCGCGGCGGGCTTCTTGGCTGCTGGCGCCTTGGCCGGCGCCTTGGCGGGTTTCTTGGCAGCGGGCTTCTTGGCGCCGCCCTTGGCAGTTGCCATCGGATTGCCTCCGTCGGGGTTGTTACGATTATTCGGTCGGGACATCACGCGGCAAATCTGCCCGCCGAGTGACGCACAACCGCAAGAATGACGCGTCTGGCCGCGCTCGCCAATAGGCCGAGCCGAAAAGCCGACGGCAACGCGCAGGCTGTTGTTTCCGTGAGTCAAACGTCTTCGGTCAGGCGCTGGGCGCGCTTGCGTTCGTGATCCTTGAGCAGCCGCTTGCGCAGCCGGATGCTGCGCGGCGTCAACTCGACGAGTTCGTCGTCGGCGATGAATTCGACGGCCTTCTCGAGCGTGAGCTCGATCGGCGGAGTCAGGGCGATGTGCTCGTCCTTTCCGGAAGCCCGCACGTTCGTGAGCTTCTTCTCGCGCACCGGGTTGACCACAAGGTCGTTGTCGCGGGCGTGGATGCCGATGATCATTCCCTCGTAGAGCGGATCGCCCGGACTGACGAACATCCGCCCGCGATCCTGCAGCTTCCAGAGGGCATAGGCGACCGCGGCGCCATCGTCCTGCGAGATCAGCACGCCGTTGCGCCTGTCCTCGATCTCACCCGCCCACGGCCCATAGTCGTCGAACACGTGGCTGGCGATTCCGGTGCCGCGCGTCAGGTTGAGGAATTCGCCGTGAAAGCCGATCAGGCCGCGCGCGGGAACCCGGTAATCGAGACGCGCGCGCCCGCGCCCGTCGACTTCCATGCCCTGGAGTTCGCCGCGCCGACGACCGAGCAGCTCCATCACCGCCCCCTGATGCCCCTCCTCGAGGTCGACGGTCAGCAGTTCGTACGGCTCCTCGCGCTGCCCCTCGTGCATCCGGATGCGCGGCCGCGGACGCGACACCGCGAGTTCGTAGCCCTCTCGGCGCATGTTCTCGAGCAGGATCGTGAGGTGCAGCTCGCCGCGTCCGTACACGAGAAAGGTGTCCGAGTCGGAAGGAAACTCGACGCGCAGGGCAACGTTGCTCTTGAGCTCGCGCTCGAGTCGCTCGCGCAACTGCCTGCTGGTCACGTACTTGCCTTCGCGGCCGGCCATCGGCGATGTGTTCACGAGGAACTCCATGCTCATCGTCGGCTCATCGACCTCGAGGACCGGCAGGGCGCGCGGCGCCTGCGGGTCGCAGAGGGTGCAACCGATGTCCAGTTCCTCGATGCCATTGATCGCGACGATGTCACCGGCCTGGGCCTCGTCGACGACCAGGCGTTCGAGGCCCTTGAAACGCAGCACCTGGCCGATGCGTCCGGTCACCGGCGCGCGTCCGGTGACGGCGGGATCGCCGAACAGAACCTGCACCGCCTGGCCCGGGCGCACCCTGCCGCGGGCGACCCGGCCGATGCCGATCTTGCCGACATAGTTCGAGTAATCGAGCGCCGAGATCTGCATCTGCAGCGGGCCATCGACGTCGTCGGCGCGCGCCGGCACGTGGGCCAGGATGGCTTCGAACAGCGGCGCCATGCTCAGCCCCGCCGCATGCGCGCCGTCGGGGCCTTCGGGAAGGTCGGCGGGCAGATCGCGCATCGCCGTCAGGGCGAACCCGTTGACCGCCGATGCGTAGACCACCGGGAAATCGAGCTGCTCCTCGCTCGCGCCCAACCTGTCGAACAGATCGAAGGTCTGGCTGGCGACCCAGTCGGGTCGCGCCCCGGGACG
>JBILUW010000347.1:0-3314 GCA_044370795.1 Burkholderiaceae bacterium | reverse complement strand
TGTTCGAACCCATCCACGGCTCGGCCTTCGACATCATGGGCAAGGGCCTGGCCAACCCGGTGGGCACCTTCTGGTCGGTGGTGATGATGCTCGAGCACCTGGGCGAGCCGCAGGCGGCCGCGCGGGTGATGCGGGCGATCGAATCGGTGACCGCCGAGCCTGCGCTGCACACCCGCGACCTCGGCGGCCAGGCCACCACCGCCGAGGTCACGCGCGCGGTCTGCGCGCGGCTGGACGACTGAGGCCCTCGCGCGGGCTGCGCGCGGCCGGGCGACCGTAGCCCTCGCGCGGCACGCCCCGGGCGGGCCCTATCGCACGATCGCGATCGGGAAGTCGGGCACGCCGCCGGGCGCCTGCGTGACCGGACTCTGCCGGCCGCGGGTGAGCTCCTTCACCCGCTCGCTCACCCACAGGTCGAGCATCTTGTGGGTGACGCGGCCGCTCTTCTGGTAGTCGGCGCGGCCTTCGAGCCCCTCGACCAGCGCCTTGGTGAACGCGCCGTTGCCCCAGGACGCGTCCTCGTAGCTGAGCTGGCGGCCGGTCGAGCTGCTGAACACCACCACCCCGTTCTCGGCGCTGGCGAGTTCGTTGATGACGCGGCTGACGTCGTTGACGACGTTGCGCGCCCGCGGGCCGAGGACGTTGCCGGAATGGCAGGTGTCGAGGAAGAACACCGCCTTGCCGGGCAGGCGCGAGAGCGTCTTGCGGAACTCCTCCATCGGCACCGTCGTGCGCCGCAGCCGGTCGGGGTCGGCATTGACGGCCAGGTAGGTGTAGCCGAGCTCGGGATCGTTCATGCCGTGACCGGCGATGAACACCATGCCGACATCGTGCTGGGTGACCTGGCGCCCGAGCCAGTCGAGACCGTCGATGACGCTGTCGGCGGTGGCCTGCGCATCGGTCAGCAGCCGCACCTCCACCTCGCGGTAGAGCCGGCCCCGCTGGCGCTGCATCGCGGCGGCGAAATCGCGCGCGTCCTTGGCGGCAAGGTCCAGGCGCGAGATCGCGGGGTTCTGGTAGGCCCCGACGCCCACGGCCAGCACATAGAGCTTGGGCGATATCCGGAAATCGGGCGTAGGGGTCGGCGCCGGCGCGGGGCCGGGACCCGCCGCCTGGCCGGCCGGGGTGCGAACGATCCGCACGAGGGCCGGCACGCTCGCGCCGAACCGGTTCGAGGCGAGGACCTGGATCTCGCTGTCGCGCGGCGGCAGCGGCACCGTCAGGATGCGCTCGACGCCCTGCGCCCCCCCGGCCACGGTCGACTGACCGGTCGCCGGCGCCCCCGATTCGTCGATCACGAGTTGCCCGTCGACCCGAACGCGCCAGGACGTGACCGGCGCATCGTCGCCGCTGCGAACACGCACCCGGACGGGCAGTCGGGGAGCGTCGGTGCGCACCAGCGTATCGCCGACCACCTCGACCACGGGCGGCAGGCTCTGGGCCACCGACACCGGGGCATCCTGGCGCCGGTTGCTCGCGACATTGGCCTGGGCGAGCGCATCGCCCTCGTCGAGCGTGTCGAGGATCCGGTCGATCACGTCGGGCCGGTTGAAGCGGCTGCGAAACTGCGCTGCCGGAAAGAAGTCGGCGGCCTGACCCGGCCCGCGATTGACGTGCCAGCCGATGAGTTCCTCGGCGCCCGGGCTGGCGTCGTAGTAGCCCGAGGGTGTCCACAACACCCAGCGCCGGCGGTCGGCGTGCGCGAAGAGGGCAAGCAGTTCGCGGCCGTCGGACATGCGGTGCCAGCGTATCGTGCCATCGCCGTAGGCCGCGACCAGGAGCTTGCCCGCGCGCGGCCCCTCGGCGTCGATGTTGACGCCCCAGACCGCGGCCGGCGGGATCGAAACCCAGCCTGGCTTGCCGTCGGCTGCGAACTGGCGCAGGGACCACTCGCTGCCCAGCGCGAAACTGTCGGCCGCGGGGGCGATGGCGAGGCTGCGGGCCGTCTCGAGATCGGCCAGCTTCAGTGGCTGTCCCCGCAGCTTCGGCTCGCGGGTGTTGATCCAGTCCGTGATCGGCAGGCTCTGGACGTCGGCGGCTCGTCCTCCGGACAGCGCGCCCGCCTCCAGGCGCCGCGCGGCCAGATCGAATCGGTGCGGTGGTTCGCGCCAGTCGAAGCTGAACTGAACCTGCGACCCTCCACCGGCGAGACGCAGCACGTCGGCCGGGTTGCCGCGACGCAGGTCGGCCATGGCCGGCACGCCCAGCGCTTGCCAGCGGTCATCGGGGCCGACGACCCCCCAGGCCGGATCCGCGGCCGCCAGCACGAAGCCGCCCGCGGGATGGGTACGCATGTAGAACACGCTCGAGCTGCTGACGGCGATGTCGCGATGCGGGCCGCGGCCGGCATCGGCCCAGATCCGCATCTGCATGCGTTGCGCGACGCGCCAGGTGCCGGCCGCGGCGAGGGTGCGGCCATCGCGGCTGTAGGCCACGACCCCGAAGGTGCCGCTGCCCACCCCGGCAAGATCCGGGGAGTGCAGCGGGGTGAGCCGCTGTCCGTCGAGCACGTCGACCCGGGCCACGCCCACATGGCCGACGGCCAGCCGATCGCCGCTCGGATGAAAGGCGATGTCCGAGGGGCGGGCTCCGGGCGCCGACGGCGCGGAGGCCAGCAGTCGCAGCCGCCCGGACTCGATAACGAGCAGGCGCACGCCGTCCTCGCAGCCGGTGGCGAGCCGGCCATCGGGAGCCCATGCCAGGCCCCAGGCGCGGTTCGGGCAGGAACGGTCGACCAGCGGCGGCGTCGCGGCGCGCCAGTCCCAGACCCGCAGACCCTGGTCGCGACCCAGCGTGGCGGCCAGCCAGCGCCCGTCCGGGCTGAAGGCCAGGCGGTTCACGACATTGCCGGCACCCTGCAGCCGGCCGGTCATGCGGCCGGAGGCCCGGTCGAAGAGATAGACCGCGTGCCCCTTCTCGCCACCGATCTGGGTCCAGCCGGCAGCAGCCACCGTGCCGCCGTCGGGCGACAGGGCCACGGCGAAGAGCTTGCCTTCGTTGTCGGGACCGATGGGAGGTCGAAGCACGCGCTGCAGGCGGCCGGTCGCGAGATCCCAGACCCGGGCGGTCTTGTCGTCGGCGACGGTGACGGCGTAACGGCCCGCCGCATCGGTGTCGACGCTCTTGATCGGGGTCGTGTGCATCCCGGCCTCGATCCGCAGCTGCGGATCGGCCGTGACCGTGCTGGTATGACCCGTCCCGGCCAGCAGCAGGCCAGGCGCCAGCGCCAGCACCAGGCGCCCCATGATCGAACGTGCGATCGACGCGCCCTGACGCACGCATCGGCGCATCGGCAACGCGGCTGCGTGTGCCCC
>JBILUW010000205.1:0-7286 GCA_044370795.1 Burkholderiaceae bacterium | reverse complement strand
GCCGCTTCTCGTTCAACGTGCGCGGCGGCCGCTGCGAGGCCTGCGAGGGCGACGGCGTGATCCGGGTCGAGATGCACTTCCTGCCCGACATGTACGTGCCCTGCGAGACCTGTGGCGGCAGCCGCTACAACCGCGAGACCCTCGAGGTGCTCTACAAGGGCCGCAGCATCGCCGAGGTGCTGGCGATGACCATCGATCAGGCGGCCGCGTTCTTCGCCAGCGTGCCGCTGGTGCACCGCCGCCTGCAGACCCTGATCGACGTCGGCCTGGGCTATGTGCGCCTGGGGCAGAGCGCCACCACGCTGTCGGGCGGCGAGGCGCAGCGCGTGAAGCTGTCGCAGGAGCTCTCGCGCCGCGACACCGGCAGCACCCTCTACGTGCTCGACGAGCCGACCACCGGGCTGCACTTCCACGACATCGCGCTGCTGCTGCGGGTGCTGCACGCGCTGCGCGACGCCGGCAACACGGTGGTCGTCATCGAGCACAACCTCGACGTCATCAAGACCGCCGACTGGGTGATCGACCTCGGGCCCGAGGGCGGCGAGGGCGGCGGCCGGCTGGTGGCCATGGGCACGCCCGAGGCGCTGGCCGAGGTGCCCGACAGCCACACCGGCCGCTACCTGGCCAGGCTGCTGCCCGGCCGCGCGGGCCAGGCGAAGGCTACCGCCGGCGCGGCCCGCGGCCCGCGGGCGAGGGCTCAGCGCGCCGGCGGAGCGTCGGGCCGGTAGTCGGCGAACTTCGCCAGCACGCGCGCCATCTCGTCGGCCGGCAACACCGCCGGCTCGCCGAGCTGGCGCGCCAGGTGATACATCCGGGCGAGGGTTTCGACCTCGACCGCGAGCGCGAGGGCCGCAGCCAGGCTGGCCCCCCAGGCGACGATGCCGTGGTGAGCCATCAGGCAGGCGCGCCGCTCGTGCAGCGCGGCGAGCACCGCGTCGCTGAGCGCGCGGCTGCCGAAGGTGGCGTAGGCCGCGCAGCGGATGTCGGCGCCGCCAGCGGCCGCCACCATGTAGTGGAAGGCCGGGATGCCCGCGGCCTGCACCGCCGGCAGGCAGGCCAGCGCGGTGGCATGCGGCGGATGCGCGTGCACGACGGCGGCGGCGGCCGGCCGCGCCGCGAGCAGATCGCGGTGGATGCGCCCCTCCGAGCTCGGCCGGCGCCCGGCGGCATCGACCTCGGCCGGCCAGCCATCGGCACCCCCCTCGCTCTCGGGCGCGAGCTCGACCGACAGCCACACGATGTCGTCGGGCCGCATGCGGTCGTAGGCGAGCGCCGAGGGCGTCACGAGCAGCCCGGCGCGCGCACCGCGATCCCAGCGCAGCGAGGCATTGCCGGCCTTGCCCTGGTTGACGCCCTGCGCCTCGAGCGCGCGGCAGGCGGCGATCAGCGCGGCCCGGGCCTGCTGCTCGGTGACGAACTCCGGGTCGTGCGCGGCGCAGGCCGGCGGCGGAGCGGGCGGGCGACTCATGGCGACCTCGGGCGTCAGGGGTGGCCGAGCAGCCGGGCGAGCGCCGCCGGCTCGGCCGCGCAGGGGCCGCGTTCGGTGATCAGCCGGTCGATGAGGCGCGCGGGGGTGACGTCGAAGGCGGGGTTGCTCGCGGGCGAGCCCGGCGGCAGCAGCCGCACCTCGACCAGCCGGCCGTCGGGTCCGAGGCCGCGGATGGTGGCCACCTCGGCCGGGTCGCGCTCCTCGATGGGTATCGCCGCGCCGTCGGCGGCGCGCGGGTCGATGGTCGAGATGGGGCAGGCGACCAGGAACGGGATGCCGTTGTCGCGCGCGGCCAGCGCCTTGAGGTAGGTGCCGATCTTGTTGGCGACATCGCCGTTCATCGCCACCCTGTCGCAGCCGACGATCGCCGCATCGACCCGGCCCTCGCGCATCAGCTGGCCACCGGCGTTGTCGGCGATCACGGTGTGCGGCACGCCGCGCTCGCCGAGCTCCCAGGCGGTGAGGCTCGCGCCCTGGTTGCGGGGGCGCGTCTCGTCGACCCACACGTGCAGCGGCACGCCGGCCTCGTGCAGCGCGTACATCGGCGCGAGCGCGGTGCCGTGGTCGATGGTGGCCAGACGCCCGGCGTTGCAGTGGGTGAGCAGTTGCAGCGGCCGGCCGGGGCGCGCGAGCGGCGCGAGCAGCGCCATGCCGTGACGGCCGATCGCGGCATTGCAGTCGGCGTCCTCGTCGCACAGGCGGATGGCCTCGGCGCGGGCGGCGGCCGCGCGCGCGAGCGGCGGCAGCGCGTGCACCGCATCGCGCACCCGCTCGAGGGCCCAGCGCAGGTTGACGGCGGTGGGGCGGGTGGCAGCCAGCCGCTCCATCGCGTCGACGAGCGCGGCATCGTCGGCGCGCTCGCGCAACGCGAGCGCCAGCCCCCACGCGCCCACCGCCCCGATCAGCGGCGCGCCGCGCACCTGCATGGTGGCGATCGCGTGCGCGCAGGCGGCCTCATCGGCGAGCACGATGATCCGGCGCTCGAAGGGCAGCAGGGTCTGATCCCAGGTGGCCGGCAGGCCGTCGTCGTCGATCCAGAGGGTGCGGGCCATTGCGCTTTGTCGTGGAACGGTCGCCACGCGGGCGATTAAGCTGCGGGCGGTCGGGGCGCACCGGCGCGCCCGCGACCGGATCGGCCATTCTAGGGCCTGCAACCCCGCGCCACGCCGGCCACGGCACACGAAACCGTCGCCCCCGTATCCGTCATGCTCGAGATCACCCTGCCCTCGGTGTTCCTGGTCGGCCTGCTCGGCGGGCTGCACTGCGCGGGCATGTGCGGCGGCATCGTCGCCGTGATGGGCGCCAACGCCGGCCGGCGGCCGGTCCGCATCCCGGTGCGGGCGGCGCCCACGGCGCGCCCGATCGGCCTGCTGCTGGGCTACAACCTCGGGCGCCTGACCAGCTACACGCTCGCCGGCACGCTGGCCGGTGCGCTGGGCTCGTCGGCGGCGCTGCTGCGGCACGTGCTGCCGCTGCAGCAGGCCGCCTTCGTGGCCACCAACCTGCTGCTGGTGGCGATCGGGCTGCACCTGGCCGGCGCGCTGCGGCTCACGGCGCTCGAGCCCGCCGGCAGCGGCCTGTGGCAACGCCTGCGGCCGCTGGCCTCGCGGCTGCTGGCAGCCGACACGCCGGCGCACGCGCTGCGCGCCGGGCTGGTCTGGGGGCTGGTGCCCTGCGGCATGGTCTACGGCGTGCTGATCGCCGCGCTGCTGAGCGGCTCGGCCCGCGACGGCGCGTTCCTGATGCTGGCCTTCGGCGCCGGCACGCTGCCCAACCTGCTGCTGCTGGGCGCCGGCGCCGCCGTGGGCGGGCGCTGGCTGGCCCGGCCCGGCGTGCGGCTGGCGGCCGGCCTGGCAGTGGCCGCCTTCGGCGTGGCGGGATTGCTGCGCCTGGACCCCACCCGCCACCTGCACCGGGTGGTCGACGCATGCCTGAGCCTGTTCTGACGCCGCTGGCCTGCTTCCATTGCGGGCAGGCGGTGGCCACGGGCGAGCGAGCTCGCTGGCTGACCCGCGTCGACGGCGAGGACCGTGCGATGTGCTGCGCCGGCTGCCAGGCGATTGCCCAGGCCATCGAGGCGGCCGGGCTGTCGGCCTACTACCGGCAGCGCAGCGCGCCGGCCGCGGGCCCGCAGGCGCTGCCCGCCGCGCTCGCCGCCGAACTCGCGCTCTACGACGAACCCGACGTGCGCGCGGGCGTGGTGCGCGAGGCCGCGGGCGCGGGCCCTGGCGGCACGGCCGCCTGCGAGGCCACGCTGATGGTCGAGGGCATGCGCTGCGGCGCCTGCGTGTGGCTGATCGAGCGCGCGCTTGCGCGCGCACCCGGCGTGCTGTCGGCGCAGGTCAATTACGCGACCGAACGCGCGACGCTGCGCTGGGATCCGGCCGCCACCGGCCTGGCCACGCTGCTCGCGCGCGTGGCCGCGGTGGGCTACCGCGCGCTGCCCTACGACGCGCGGCAGCGCGCCGCGCACGACGCCCAGGCACGCCGCTCGCTGGCGCGCCGCCTGTTCGTGGCCGGTCTCGCGATGATGCAGGTGATGATGTACGCGTGGCCCGCCTACACCGCGCGCGTCGGCGAGATCGAGCCCGGCGAGGAGGCGCTGATGCGCTGGGCGAGCCTGCTGCTCACCGTGCCGGTGGTGCTGTACTCGGCGCAGCCCTTCTTCGCGGCCGCCTGGCGCGACCTGAAGGCGCGCGCCCCGGGCATGGACGTGCCCGTGGCGCTGGGCCTCGCGGCAGCCTTCGCCGCCAGCGCCTGGGCCACGGTCGTCGGCCACGGCGAGGTGTATTTCGACTCGGTGACCATGTTCGTGTTCCTGCTGCTGGGCGCGCGCCACCTCGAGTGGCTGGCGCGCCGGCGGGCCGGCCGCGCGGTCGATGCGCTGGCCGCGGCCCTGCCCGAGCGGGTCGAGCGCCTGCCCGCGCCGGCGGCCGCAGCAGCCTTCGATCCCGACTGGCTGCAGGCGCCGGCGCAGATCGTGCCGGCGCAGCGGCTCGCACCCGGCGATCTGGTGCGCGTTGGCGACGGCGCCCGCTTCCCGGTCGACGTCACGCTGCTCGCGGGGCGCACCGTCGTCGACCAGTCGCTGCTCACCGGCGAGTCGGCGGCAGTCGCACGCGGGCCGGGCGACGCGGTGCCGGGCGGCGCGATCAACGCCGGCAGCCCGGTGCTGGGGCAAGTGCTGCGCAGCGCCGCCGACAGCACGCTGTCGACGATCGAGCGGCTGATCGAGCGGGCCGCGCACGAGCGCCCGCCGGCCGCGCGCCTGGCCGATCGGATCGCCCGCGACTTCGTCATCGCCCTGCTGGTCTTCGCCGCGGTGGTGGCTGCCATCTGGTGGGTCATCGAGCCGGCACGCGCGCTGCCGATCGCGATCGCGGTGCTGGTGGTCTCGTGCCCGTGCGCGCTGTCGCTGGCCACGCCGGCGGCCCTGGCGGCGGCCACCGGCGCGCTCACACGGCACGGCGTCCTGGTGGGCAGCGGCCGGGCGCTGGAGGCCGTGGCGGGGTGCACCGACGTGGTCTTCGACAAGACCGGCACGCTCACCCGAGGCCAGCCGACGGTGGTCGAGGTTCGCACCTGGGGCATGAGCCGCGAGGCGGCGCTGGCCGTGGCGGCCGCGATGGAGAGCGGCTCGTCGCACCCGCTGGCGGCAGCGCTGCGGGCCGCCGCCCCCCCGGGCGAGCCGCCGGTGGTGCGCGACCTCGTCGCGGTGCCGGGCCGCGGCGTGGAAGGCGTGGTCGATGGCCAGCCGCTGCGGCTGGGGTCGTCGGTCTGGTGCGGCGAGTGGAGCGCCTGCCCGCGCGGGGAGCACGACGACATCGAGGTCTGGCTGGTCGGGCGCGACGGCGCGCGCGCCTGCCTGCGCCTGGCCGATGCGCTGCGCGACGATGCGGCCGCCACCGTCGGGGCCCTCACCGCGGCCGGACTGCGCGCGCACCTGCTCACCGGCGACCATCCGGCGCCGGCGGCGCGGGTGGCCGACAGGCTGGGCATCGCGCTGCTGGGCGCGCAGATGAGCCCGGCCGACAAGCTGGCCCGGGTGCGCGAGCTGCAGGCGCAGGGCCGGCGCGTGCTGATGGTCGGCGACGGCATCAACGATGCCCCGGTGCTTGCCGCGGCCGACGCCTCGGTGGCGGTCGGCGAGGCGACGGCGCTCGCACGCACCGCGGCCGACGCCGTGCTGCTCGCCGGCGGCCTGCGCCGGGTGATCGATCTCGTCGCGATGGCGCGCGACACCCGGCGCGTGATCGTCCAGAACCTGGGCTGGGCCACCCTCTACAATCTGGTTGCCATCCCGGCTGCCGCCTTCGGTCTCGTGCCGCCGTGGGTCGCCGCGATCGGCATGTCCGCCAGCTCGCTGCTGGTGGTGGGCAACGCACTGCGGCTGCGAGTCCGGCCTTGGAAGCGCTCTACCTCCTCATCCCGCTGAGCCTGGCCATCGTCGCGGTGGCGGTCTGGATCTTCTTCCGGATGGCCGACAGCGGCCAGTTCGACGATCCGGTCGGCCCGGCGCACAGCATCCTGCTCGACGACGACCGCCCGCAACCGCCGGTCGCGCCCCCGCCGCCCCCCGACAAGCCGTAAACCACCCCGGCGCATGACGGCTGCTCAGGCGGGCGGGCCCGCCGCGAAAGGCGACGTCGCCAGCGCCTGCGACCAGCCCAGCCGGCTGGCGAGCGCCGCGTAGTCGTCGCCGGGCGCCGCCACCAGCTCGAAGGGGCGGCCGTCGTCGGGGTGACGCAGCCGCATCCCCACGCAGGCCAGCAGCAGCCGGGCGCAGCCGTAACGCTCGCGAAAGAAGCGGTTGTGGCTGCCCTTGCCGTGCGTGGTGTCGCCCACGATCGGATGCGCGATGTGCTTCAGATGGCGGCGCAGCTGATGACGCCGGCCGGTCAGCGGCGCAAGCGACAGCAGCGCGTAGCGCGCCGTCGGATACCGGTCGACCGCGTAGGGCAGCTCCACCGTGGCCAGCCGCCACCAGCGCGTGCAGGCCGCGCGCGCCACGCCGGCGGCCACGGCCGCCGGGTCATCGTCGTCGATCAGCGGGTGGTCGATGAGGCCGGCCTCGTCGGGCCAGCCGCGCACCACCGCCAGGTAGCGCTTGGCAATCTCCTGGCGCTCGAACTGCCCGCCCACGCAGCGCGCGGCGTCGGCATCGAGCGCGAACAGCAGCAGGCCCGAGGTGGCCTTGTCGAGGCGGTGCACAGGCCACAGCCGCCGGCCAGCCAGCGCGCGCGCCTGCTGCAGCGCGTAGCGGGTCTCGCCACGATCGAGCGCGCTGCGATGGACCAGCAGGCCCGGGGGTTTGTCGACGACGAGCAGACGCTCGTCGCGGTGCAGGATGCGCATGGCGGGCGATCGGAACCGGGGCGGGCCCCGATGATCGCCCGGATCAGCGCCCGATGAGCGCCTTGTCCTGATGCCTGCGATCCTCGGGGTCGACCAGCAGCGACGGCGGCGGCGGCGTGGTGCTCACCAGCAGGTAGGTAAGCCCGCTGCACACCGCGAACAGCGCCCAGAACAGGAAGAAGGTCACCGTGTACGCGGCCTCGCGGCTGTCGGCCAGGTGCAGGCCGACGACCACCAGCTCGTGGGGGTCGATCAGCGAGAAGAACACGCCCTCGGCAACGGCCGACATCAGGAAGGCCGGCCACAGGACGAACATCATCGCCCTGCCCAGCGGGCGGTCACCGATCGGCTTGGCGGGCATGGTGGTCTCCGGGCGGCGGGCGGCGGGCGGCGGGCGGGCGGGCGGCGGGCGGCGGGCGGGGCAGTGCGGATGACGAGTCGG
>JBILUW010000287.1:0-4829 GCA_044370795.1 Burkholderiaceae bacterium | reverse complement strand
GGGGGGGGGGAGCTCGGGGGGGGGGGGGCGTTGGGGGGGGGGGGGGGGGGGGGGGGGGGGGGGGGGGGGGGGGGGGGGGGGGCCGGCGGGCGGGGCAGTGCGGATGACGAGTCGGCCGCGGCTCAGGGCTGCGCCCCGAGGCGCTGCGGCTGCGCGAAGCCGGTGGCCACGCCGGTCAGCCGCCAGCGGCGCTGCGGCTCCTCGAGCACCAGGTGCCAGCGCCCCGACTCTGGCAGGCGCTCGGCGGCAGCCACGTAGCGGCCGGCACCGATCGCCGTCAGCTCGACGCGCCGATCGAGCTCGGCGCGGGTCGCGTGCACCAGAGCCAGGCTGAGCGTGGCCGGCAGCTCGGCGCCCGGGGCTGCGTCGAGGTCGACGACCACGCTGCCGTCGGCGCCGCGAGCGATCACCGCCGACAGCCCCAGGCGCGCGGCGGCGGCATCGCGCTCGAGCCGGCGGTTGATCGCCCTGCCCTCGCGGTAGTAGTCGTCGACGACCAGCGGATCGCTGGTGACCGCCGCCAGCCACCAGGTGGCGATACCGCCGAACAGCGCGAGCGCGGGCATCAGCATCAGCAGCCAGGGCCACAGCTGGCGGTACCAGGCGACGGGCGGGGCGGTCAGGGTGCTCATGGAGGGATCCCTCTGCGGATGGGGGTTGCGTTCGGTGCCGGGCATGGGCGGCGGATCAGCGTGGCACGTAGAAGGTGGCGTGCTCGCGCACCACGACCGCGGGATCGTCGGTCGCCTCGACGACGAACTCGACGCGGTTGCTGCCTGGCGCGGCCGCGCCCGCCGGCACCCGCACCCGCACCGCCACGAGCCGCGGCTGCGCCGACGGCACCTCGACCTCGGGTTCGGAGGCGATCGCGATGCCGGGGATACCCTCGATGCGCAGGCGCAGCCGCCGCGGCATCTCGGCGCCGTTGATCAGCTGCAGCCGGTAGACGTTCTCGATCATGCCGTCCTCGACCTCGCGCCCCAGCGCGCCGCGGTCGCGCATCACGTCGACCTTCAGCGGCGTGCGCAGCGCCAGATGCCCCAGCAGCGCGACGCTCACCGCCAGCAGGATCGCGGCGTAGACGAGCACGCGCGGCCGCAGCGCGCGGCGCAGCATCTGATGGCGGCCAAGCCCGCCGTCCAGGCCGTTCTGCGTCGTGTAGCGGACCAGCCCACGGGCGTACCCCATGCGGTCCATGATGGTGTCGCAGGTGTCGACGCAGGCCGCGCAGCCGATGCACTCGTACTGCAGGCCCTTGCGGATGTCGATGCCGGTGGGGCAAACCTCCACGCACAGGCCGCAGTCGATGCACGAGCCCAGCCCGAGCGCGGCCGGATCGGCCTTGCGCGAGCGCGAGCCGCGCGGCTCGCCGCGCGCCGCGTCGTAGGTGATGATCATCGTGTCGCGGTCGAACATCGCGCTCTGAAAACGCGCGTACGGGCACATGTACTTGCAGACCTGCTCGCGCATGAAGCCGGCGTTGCCGTAGGTGGCAAAGCCGTAGAACAGGATCCAGAACATCTCCCAGGAACCGAGCGAGGCCGATACCACCTCGGCGCCGAGAATCCGTATCGGGGTGAAGTAGCCGACGAAGGTGAAGCCGGTCCAGAGCGCGACCACGACCCACAGGCCATGCTTGAGCGTCTTCAGGCCCGCCTTGCGCACCGAGCGCGGCGACTGGTCGAGCTTCATCCGGGCCGCCCGATCGCCCTCCACCTTGCGCTCGATCCAGAGAAAGATCTCGGTGTAGACCGTCTGCGGGCAGGCGTAGCCGCACCACAGCCGGCCGGCGATCGCGGTGAAAAGGAACAGCGACATCGCCGAGATCACCAGCAGGCCCGTCAGGTAGATGAAGTCCTGCGGATAGAGCACCACGCCGAACAGATAGAAGCGGCGGGTCAGCAGATCGAAGAGCACGGCCGGCCGGTCGTTCCAGGCCAGCCAGGGCAGGCCGTAGAACACCAGCTGCGTGGCCCACACCAGCGCCCATCGCCAGCGCGCGAACAGCCCGCTCACCGCGCGCGGATAGATCTTGCGGCGGACCTCGTAGAGGTCGTCGGACTCCGGGCCCGCCGCGGGAACCGGCTTGATCGGGATCACCGGGGCCATGGAGGACGGGAGCGGGGCGGCTCGCGGCAGCCAGCGGCTGGCAGCGCGAGCACGACCCGAAGCGCAGGCCGCAACGACAACCCTCGCACCGCCGCCCTCACGGCCTGACGGGCGCCGGCGCGGCGGCCGGCGCCGGTGCTTGCGCCGGTACCGACTGCGACCCGGCCTGCGTTGCGTTGGACAGGCTCCAGACGTAGGCGGCCAGCACCTGCACCTTGCCCGGACCGAGCAGCTCGCCGAAGGCCGGCATCACGTTGTTGCGCCCCTTGACGATGCTCTCGGTGACCGAAGCGAGCGAGCCGCCATACAGCCAGACCCTGTCGGTGAGGTTGGGCGCGCCCAACGCCGGATTGCCCTTGCCGTCGGCGCCGTGGCAACCCGCGCACGCGACGAACTTCGGCTTGCCGAGTTCGGCCTTCACCGCGTCATGCGCGCCGCCCGACATCGACAGCACGTAGTTGGCGAGATTCTCGATGTCGGCCGCGCCGCCCACTGCCGCGGCCATCGGCGGCATCAGACCGTTGCGGCCTTCGGCGATGGTCTTGACGATGGCCGCGCCGTCGCCGCCGTGCAGCCAGTCGGCGTCGGCCAGATTGGGAAAGCCCTTGCTGCCGCGCGCGTCCGAGCCGTGGCACTGCACACAGTAGGTGAGGTACATGCGCTCGCCCATCGCGCGGGCCTGCGGGTCGGCGGCCACCTGCGCGACGTCCTGCTGCAGATAGCGCGCGAACAGTGGCTCGACCGCGGCGTTGGCGCGCGCAACCTCGGCCTGGTACTGAGACACCTGGCTCCAGCCGAAGCTGCCCTTCATCGCACCCAGGCCCGGGTACATGACGAGGTAGACGGCGGCAAACGCGATGGTCAGGTAGAACAGGTAGATCCACCAGCGCGGCAGCGGATTGTTGAGCTCCTCCAGGTCGCCATCCCACCGGTGGCCGGTGGTGCCGATGTTCTCGCCGGACGGCGGCCGGCGCGACAGCGCGACCGTGATCGCCAGGCACAGCGCCAGCGCGACGACCGTCGCGACCGCGATGTAGATGCTCCAGCCGGAGCTGGTGAAGTCGGCCATGATGTTGCCTCCGTTCAGTTGCGCTTCGCGACGTCGTCGTCGGCGAAGGGCA
Source organism: Burkholderiaceae bacterium (assembly GCA_044370795.1). Lineage (GTDB taxonomy): Bacteria > Pseudomonadota > Gammaproteobacteria > Burkholderiales > Burkholderiaceae_E > Quisquiliibacterium. The sequence continues at coordinate 1,599 of JBILUW010000287.1, read as the reverse complement.
GCTGCGCGGCCTCGTCGAAGCGCGCGCGACGCGACGGCCCGTAGGCCCACCAGACGATGCCGGCGAACGCGAGCAGGGACAGCACGGTGACGATGCTGCGGATCAGGTTGATGTCCATCGCAGGCTCCTTCAGCGCGCGCCCTTGACCGAGGTGCCGAGCACCTGCAGGTAGGCGATCAGCGCGTCCATCTCGGTGCGGCCCTTCAGTTCGTCGGGCGCCTTCGCGATCTCGTCGTCGGCATACGGATGGCCCAGCGCGCGCAGCGCGCGCATCTTGGCCTGAACCGAACCGGCGTCGGCGGGCGCATTCGCCAGCCACGGATAGCCCGGCATGTTCGACTCGGGCACGAGGTCGCGCGGATTCATCAGGTGGATGCGATGCCACTCGTCGGAGTAGCGGCCGCCGACCCGCGCGAGGTCGGGGCCGGTGCGCTTGCTGCCCCACTGGAACGGCCGGTCGTAGACGAACTCCCCCGCGACCGAGTAATGGCCGTAGCGCTCGGTCTCGGCGCGAAACGGCCGGATCATCTGCGAGTGGCAGTTGTAGCAGCCCTCGCGGACGTAGACGTCGCGGCCGGTGAGCTGCAGCGGGCCGTAGGGCTTGAGACCGGCGACCGGCTCGGTGGTCGACTTCTGGAAGAACAGCGGCACGATCTCGACGAGCCCGCCGACGCTGACCAGCAGCACGATCAGCAGCATCATCAACCCGATGTTCTTCTCGATTCTGGCGTGCATCATTGCCATGGTGGCTGCTCCTTGCGATCAGGCGTGCGCCACGGCGACCGGGACGCGCGCGTCCTCGGGCCGGCCGACGCGCACCGTCTGCATGCAGTTGTAGAACATGATCAGCATGCCGGCCAGGTAGAGCAGCCCGCCGCCGAAGCGGATCACGTAGTACGGATAGGTGGCCTTGACCGACTCGACGAACGCGTAGGTCAGGGTGCCGTCGGGGTTGGTGGCCCGCCACATCAGGCCCTGCATCACGCCGGCAATCCACATCGCCGCGATGTAGAGGACGATGCCGACGGTGGCCACCCAGAAGTGCAGCTCGATCAGCCGCTTGCTGTACATCTCGGCGCGGCCGTACAGGCGCGGCAGCAGGTAGTAGATGGAACCCATCGACACCAGGCCCACCCAGCCCAGCGCGCCCGAGTGCACGTGGCCCACCGTCCAGTCGGTGTAGTGCGACAGCGCGTTGACGGTCTTGATCGACATCATCGGCCCCTCGAAGGTCGACATGCCGTAGAACGACAGCGAGACGATCAGGAACTTCAGGATCGGGTCGTCGCGCAGCTTGTGCCAGGCACCGCTGAGCGTCATGATGCCGTTGATCATGCCGCCCCAGCTGGGGGCCAGCAGCACCAGGCTGAACACCATGCCGATGCTCTGCGCCCAGTCGGGCAGCGCGGTGTAGTGCAGGTGGTGCGGGCCCGCCCACATGTACGTGAAGATCAGCGCCCAGAAGTGCACGATCGACAGCCGGTACGAGTACACCGGACGCTCGGCCTGCTTCGGGATGAAGTAGTACATCATCCCGAGGAAGCCGGCCGTCAGGAAGAAGCCGACAGCGTTGTGGCCGTACCACCACTGGATCATCGC
>JBILUW010000346.1:0-3338 GCA_044370795.1 Burkholderiaceae bacterium | reverse complement strand
CCGCGCCACGTCGGCCGCGATGTCGGCGTCGGGTAACCGCTTGAGGTCGTGATGATTGAGCCAGCGCAGCTTGTCGAAGTCGAAGCGCGAGGGCGATCGGCTGACGTGCTCGCCGTCGAACCATGCGACGAACTGCTCGCGGCCGAAGATCTCCTCGTCGCCGTGGCTCCAGCCCAGGCGGGCCAGATAGTTGACGACGGCATCGGGCAGATAGCCGTCGTCTCGGTACTGCACCACCGAGACCGCGCCGTGCCGCTTGGAAAGCTTCTGGCCATCGGGGCCGTGGATCATGGGCACGTGCCCGTAGCGCGGCAGGCTCGCGCCGAGCGCCGCCAGGATGTTGATCTGCCGCGGGGTGTTGTTGACGTGATCGTCGCCGCGGATCACGTGGGTGATGCGCATGTCCCAGTCGTCGACGACCACGCAGAAGTTGTAGGTGGGCGTGCCGTCGGAGCGGGCGATCACGAGATCGTCGAGTTCGGCGTTGGCGATCTCGATCGGCCCCTTGACCATGTCGTCCCAGGCGACGACACCATCGCGAGGATTGCGAAACCGGATGACGGGCGCGACGCCCGCGGGCGGCGACGGCAGCTGCCGGCCGGGTTCGGGCCGCCAGCGACCGTCGTAGCGCGGCTTGTCGCCGCGGGCCTCCTGCGCGGCGCGCATCGCCTCGAGTTCCTCGCGAGAGCACCAGCAGCGGTACGCCGTGCCGGCCTCGAGCATGCCGGCGATGACCTCCCTGTAACGGTCCATGCGCCGCATCTGGTAGAAGGGCCCCTCGTCGGGATCGAGCCCCAGCCAGCGCATGCCGTCGAGAATGGCCTGGACGGCCTCCGGGGTCGATCGCTCGACGTCGGTGTCCTCGATGCGCAGGATGAAGGTGCCGCCGTGATGGCGCGCGTAGGCCCAGGCAAACAGCGCCGTGCGGGCGCCGCCGATGTGCAGGAACCCGGTGGGACTGGGCGCAAAGCGCGTGCGCACGGCGCGGTCGATGGCATCCATGGGGCGCGATTCTAGCGAAAGCCGGATCCGCGCCGGCGGACCCGCGCGAGACCCTGTCACGGCGCGGTCGCCGGGAATGATGTAAAAGCTCTCCTCTGTTCTGCGGGGAAACGGTTTGGATCGAATTCAGTCACTGCTGCGCAGTCTTGCGCCGGAGATGCTCACGGGCATGCTGCGGGGCATCGAGAAGGAAGGCCTGCGGGCCCTGCCAGACGGCACGCTCGCGCTCACCCCCCACCCGGCGGGACTGGGCTCGGCACTCACGCATCCACACATCACGACCGACTTCAGCGAGTCGCAACTCGAACTGATCACCGGTGTGCACACGACCGCACAGGCCTGCGAGGATGAGCTCGTCGCGATCCATCAGGCGGTCTACCGGGAACTCGGCAACGAACTCGTCTGGGGCGCGAGCATGCCGTGCCGGCTGCCCGCCGACGAGCAGGCGATCCCGCTCGGCCGCTACGGCACCTCGAACGTCGGCCGATCCAAGACGGTGTACCGCAACGGCCTGTCGCACCGCTACGGCCGCCGGATGCAGACCATCTCCGGCATCCACTACAACTTCTCGCTGCCGCCGCAGGCCTGGCCGGCGCTGCAGAGCGCCGAAGCCCGCGGCGGGCCGCTCGAGGGCTATCGCAACGCCGCCTACTTCGCCCTGATCCGCAACTTCCGGCGGCACTCGTGGCTGCTGCTGCTGCTGCTGGGCGCATCCCCCGCGGTTGGCGAGTCCTTCGTGATCGGCCGCGGGCACGCCCTGCGCCCGCTGTCGCCCGACACCCTCTACCTGCCGCATGCCACCTCGCTGCGCATGGGCCCACTCGGCTACCAGAGCGACGCGCAATCGGCGCTGGCGGTCAGCTACAACAGCCTGGCCGGGTACGCCGCGTCGCTGAACCGCGCGCTCACCGAGCCCTATCCGCCCTATGAGGCGATCGGCATCGGTGGTGGTACCGACGACTACCGCCAGCTCGCCACCACGCTGCTGCAGATCGAAAACGAGTTCTACGGCACCATCCGCCCCAAGCGCCGGATCCGGCCGGGCGAGCGGCCGCTGCACGCGCTGGGCGAACGCGGCGTCGAGTATGTCGAGGTGCGTTGTCTCGACATCGATCCCTTCGAGCCGGTGGGCATCTCGGCGGCCACGATGCGGCTGCTCGATGTCTTCCTGCTCCACTGCCTGCTCGCCGAAAGCCCGCCCGACACGCCGGCCGAGATCGCCGCCTTGCTGCGCAACCAGCACCTGGCCGCCGATCAGGGTAGAAGGCCCGGACTCGAACTGCTGCGGCGAGGCGAAACGATCGCAGCCAGCACCTGGAGCGCCGAGCTGCTGGCCGAATGCGCGCCCATCGCCGAAGCGCTCGACCGGGCCCACGGCGGCGCCGGCCACCGCGACGCGATCGAAGCGGCTGCCCGAGCGCTGGCGCACCCCGCGCAACTGCCCTCGGCGCAGGTCCTCGAGGCCATCACCACGCAGCACCAGGGTTCGCACACGGCGTTCGGCCTGACCATCAGCAATGCCCACCGGACGGCGCTGCGCGAACGGCCAGCCGATGCCGCGATGGTGGCGAGCCTGGCTGCGATGGCGCGCGACTCGATCGCCGAGCAGGCACGCCTGGAGGCCGCCGACACCCTGCCCTTCGAGACCTACCGCCAGCGCTACCTCGCCCAGGACCTGATGAACGGCGACCAGTTCCGGCTCGCAACCTGAGAAGACGCGAACCGACCCTTCAGCCGCAACGCGCGGGGCAGGTCGCGGCAGGCAGGCCCAGGACCGCCTCGCGCGCGGGATTGGCTCGGTAGGTGGCGATTCCCTTGAGGCCGGCACGCCAGGCCTCGAGGTACAGCGAGCGAAACTCGTCGTAGGGGCAGTCCTCGGCGACGTTGACCGTCTTGCTGATGGCCGCATCGACGTAGGGCTGGACTGCCGCGCTCATCAGGACGTGGTCGCGGGCCGATATCTGCAGCGCCGAGACGAACGTCGGCGGCGGGTGCGCGGGGTCGCCGCCCAGGTGGGTGTAGAGCCGCAGCGCGAGATCGTCGACGCGATAGTCGCGCATCTGCCCGTCGGTGGCATGCCGGCGGCGGACGTGGGTGTATGCATAGACCGGCTCGATTCCCGCCGACGCATTGCCTGCGAAGGCGATGGAGATCGAGCCCGTCGGCGCGATCGAGAGCAGGTGCGAGTTGCGGATGCCATTGCGGCGGATCGCCTCGCGCAGCGCCTCGGGCAGACGCGAGGCGGCGTGCGGCGCGGCAAGATAGCGATCGGCATCGAACAACGGGAACGGCCCGCGCTCGCGCGCGCGCGCCCCCGAGGCCCGGCCCGCGGCGGC
>JBILUW010000102.1:0-12286 GCA_044370795.1 Burkholderiaceae bacterium | reverse complement strand
GCTGCGCGAACTCGACGACGCCGCCGGCTCGGCGCATGGCGCGCTCGTGCCGGCGCGCGATGGCCGCTCGGGCGCCGCGTTCGCCGGGTCGGGCGCCGCCGGGCCCGAGGCCCAGGGCGCGCAGCTGCCGGCGCCGGCCGTCGATCCGGTCCACGAAATGGTTGCCGACGAGCCGGCCCTTGGCGTCTGGCTCGAGCGCCTGCGCGCCGCGCCGCTGGTGGCGCTCGATACCGAGACCACCTCCCTCGACCCGATGGCCGCCCGGCTGGTCGGCATCTCGCTGTCGGTCGAGCCCGGGCACGGCTGCTACATCCCGCTCGCGCACGATTACGCCGGCGCGCCGGCGCAGCTCGACGCCGCCTTCGTGCTCGAGCGGCTGCGCCCCTGGCTGGAGGACGCCGCCGCGGCCAAGGTCGGCCAGAACCTCAAGTACGACGCGCATGTCTTCGAGAACCACGGCATCCGTCTGGCCGGCATCGCGCACGACACCCTGCTGCAATCCTACGTTCTGGAGGCGCACCGCAGCCACGACATGGACTCGCTCGCCGCTCGCCACCTTGGCCGGCGCACCATCACCTACGACGAGGTTACCGGCAAGGGCGCGGCGCGCATCCCGTTCAGCCAGGTGCCGCTCGAGCAGGCCACACGCTATGCGGCCGAAGACGCCGAGGTCACGCTGCATCTGCACCGCACGCTGCATCCGCGGGTGGCGGCCGACCCGGGCCTGGCGTTCGTCTACGAGCGCATCGAGCTGCCGGCCCTGCGGGTGCTGCAGCGCATGGAGCGCACCGGCGTGCTCATCGACGCCGGTCTGCTGGCCGCGCAGTCCGACGAGCTCGGCCGCCGCCTGTTCGAGCTCGAGGCGAAGGTCCACGAGGCCGCCGGCCAGCCCTTCAATCTGGGTTCGCCCAAGCAGCTCGGCGAGATCCTGTTCGAGCGGCAGGGCCTGCCGGTCCTCAAGAAGACCGCCAGCGGCGCTCCCTCCACCGACGAGGAGGTGCTCGCCAAGCTGGCCGAGGACTACCCGCTGCCGCGCCTCATCCTCGACTGGCGCGGGCTCGCCAAGCTCAAGAGCACCTACACCGACAAGCTGCCGCGCATGATCAACCCGGCCACCGGGCGGGTGCACACCCAGTTCTCGCAGGCGGTGGCGGTCACGGGCCGGCTCGCCTCCAGCGAGCCCAACCTGCAGAACATCCCGGTGCGCACCGCCGAGGGCCGGCGCATCCGCGAGGCCTTCATCGCGCCGCCCGGCCACAGCCTGGTGTCGGCCGATTACTCCCAGATCGAGCTGCGCATCATGGCGCACCTGTCGGGCGACGAGGGGCTGCTCACCGCCTTCGGCCAGGGCCTCGACGTGCACCGCGCCACCGCCGCCGAGATCTTCGCGGTGCCCGCCGACGCGGTCAGCGCCGAGCAGCGGCGCTACGCCAAGGTCATCAACTTCGGTCTCATCTACGGCATGAGCGCCTTCGGCCTGGCGAGCAACCTGGGCATTGAGCGCGACGCGGCGCGGCACTACATCGAGCGCTACTTCGCCCGCTATCCGGGCGTGCGCCGCTACATGGACGACACCCGCACGCTCGCGCGCGAGCAGGGCTACGTCCAGACCGTGTTCGGCCGGCGCCTGTGGCTGCCCGAGATCAACAGCCCCAACGGACCGCGCCGGCAGGGCGCCGAGCGGGCCGCCATCAACGCGCCCATGCAGGGCACGGCGGCCGATCTCATCAAGCTCGCCATGATCGCGGTCCAGGACTGGATCGATGCCGAGCGCGCGCCGGCGCGCCTGCTGCTGCAGGTGCACGACGAACTCGTCCTCGAGGTGCCCGACGAGGCCCTGCCGGCGGTGCGCGAGCGCCTGGCCGCCCTCATGACCGGCGTGGCCAGCCTGAAGGTGCCGCTCGAGGTCGAGGTCGGCGCCGGCCCCAACTGGGAGCGCGCGCACTGACGCGCGCTCGCCCTGCCGCCATCGCCTCGCGCCCTTGCTGCCCGGAGCCGCCCATGACGACCGATCTGCGACCCCATGCCGACGAGCTCGCCAGCCTCATCGGAGCCTCGCCGCTGCGTCGGCGCGGTTTCGTCGCCGGCGGCTTCGCCGCTGCCGTCGCTCCCACCGGCGCGCTGCGCGCCCAGACCATCGTCACCGATGACGCCGGCCTGATCAGCGAGGAAGTGCTGATCACCGCCGCCGACGGCCGGCGCATGCCCGCGTGGCGCGCCCAGCCAGCCGGCCGCCAGGGGCTTGCCACGGTGCTGGTCGTCCATGAGGCCTACGGCGTGCACGAGCACATCCGCGACGTCTGCCGTCGCTTCGCGAAGGCCGGCTGGCAGGCCGTTGCGCCCGATCTCTTCTTTCGGCAGGGCGACCCGCGCCGCTACGAGACCACCGCCGAAATCTTCGCGCAGGTCATCTCGCGCGTTCCCGACGCCCAGGTGCTGTCCGACCTCGACGCGGCGGCCCAGTGGGCGGCCGGCAACGGCGGCAGCCGCGAGCGGCTCGGCGTCACGGGTTTCTGCTGGGGCGGGCGCATCGTCTGGCTGTACGCCGCGCACCGCCCGCGACTGAAGGCCGGCGTTGCCTGGTACGGCCGGCTGTCGGGCTCGTCGAACGCGCTCACCCCGCAGCATCCGCTCGACGTCGCCGAGACGCTGCGCGCGCCGGTGCTCGGGCTGTACGGCGGGCGCGACGACGGCATCCCGCTGTCGGTCGTCGAGGAGATGAAGCTGCGGCTGTCGTTCGGCCGCGGCGCCTCGCAGATCTCCGACTTCGTCGTGTACCCCGACGCGCCGCACGCCTTTCACGCCGACTACCGGCCCGGCTACCGCGCCACCGAGGCCGCCGACGCCTGGGCGCGCTGTCTGGCCTGGCTACGCCGCTTCGGCGCCTCCACATGACCCTGCTCCACATCCTGCTGGCCACCTTCGCCGCCGGAGCGCTGAGCGTGCTGGCCGCGGCGCTGATCGCGGTGCCGCGTCTGAAGGGCATCGTGCAGCGGCTGGTGAGCCTGTCGGCCGGCCTGCTGCTGGCCACCGCGCTGCTGCACCTGCTGCCCGAGGCGATCGAGTCCCATGCCGATCTGCACGCGCTGTGCGCGGTACTGCTGGCCGGGCTGGTCGGGTTCTTCCTGCTCGAGAAACTCGCCATCCTTCGCCACAGCCACCACTACGAGGGCGACGGGCATCACCACGAGCACGGCCACGACCGTGACGAGGCCGGCCCCGGCGGCAGTCTCATCCTCGTGGGCGACACCATCCACAACTTCGCCGACGGCGTGATGATCGCGGTGGCGTTTGCCACCGACATCTCCCTGGGCTGGCTGACCGCGGTCGCGATCGCCACCCACGAGATCCCGCAGGAGATCGGCGATTTCATCCTGCTGGTCAATGCCGGCTACAGCCGTGCCCGCGCGCTGATGTTCAACGCGCTCTCGGGGCTGGCGGCGGTGGCGGGCGGGCTGTTCGGCCACTTCGCGCTGGGCACCGCCGAGGAAATCCACCCCTATGTGCTGATGCTGTCGGCGGCGAGCTTCATCTATATCGCGCTGGCCGATCTCGTGCCCGACCTGCATCGCGAAAGCCGGCGCGCCCGCTCGGGCTGGTTGCGTCAGTTCGCCCTGATGGCTGTCGGCATCGCCGTCATCGCGGTGCTCACCCGCTCGCTGCACGCGCACTGAGCGCCGCGCGGCTCAGGCCGGCGGCACCAGGGCGCTCACCAGCTGCTCGAAATCCTGCTCGCCCGGCGCGGTGTTGTCGAAGCGCACGAGTTCCGGATAGGCCGCAGGCTCGGGCACGAAGCGCCGCTCGCGGTAGGCCTCCCAGTGCGCGAGCTTCCAGGCGTCGCGCGGATCGGCGCGGCGCACGATGCGCTCGCGAGCCACCGTTTCGTCGAGATCGACCCACACCACGCGGATGGTGACGCCGGCCGGCACCGGGAAACGGCTGCCGTCGTGCAGGCGATGGTCGCGGACCTCGCGCGAGAACGGACCGACCACCAGCACATTGACCCCGAGCGCCAGGTTCTCGGCCGCCACCCCGACCAGGCCCGAGTACTCGGGATCGCGCAGGTGGTTCAGATAAGTGGGGCTGTCGCGGTCGTTGGCGTCGCCGGTGAGCAGCTGCATCACGCTTGCGGAGTACGCGCCGTACAGGGTGTCCTTGTCGAGCAGGCAGAAACTCTCGCCGGTGAGGGCGTGCAGCCGCCCCAGCGTGCGCCGCGCGACGGTGGTCTTGCCGGTGCCCGCGTGACCGCAGAAGAAGATGAGCCGCGCCACGTCGGGCTCAGGGCTGGCGCGCCGGCCGCGCGTGGGGCTGTCGCACGGCCATCACCGGATCAGGGCTGCGGGCCGCGGGCGACCGGCCGCGCGGGGTCGGCGCACCACTCGCTCCAGGAGCCCGGATAGAGCGGGGCCTCGGGCAGACCCGCCACCGCGGCCGCGAGCAGGTTGTGGCACGCGGTGACGCCCGAGCCGCACTGGTGCACCAGACTGTCGGCGCCAACCGCGGCCTGCGTCAGCAGCGCCTCGAACTCGGCCCGCAGCACGGGCGCGGGCTTGAAGCGGCCGTCGGGGCGCAGGTTGGCGCTGAAGGGGCGGTTGAGCGCGCCCGGGATGTGGCCCGCGACCGGGTCCATGGGCTCGACGTCGCCGCGGTAGCGCTCGGGCGCGCGCGCGTCGACGACGCGCAATGCCGGGCCAACCAGCGCCGCGAGCAGCGCGTCGGCGTCGATGTCGCGGGTGAGTGACGGGCCCGGCGCGAAGTCGCCGGGCGCGGGCGTGGGCACGGCGCTGGTCAGCGGCAGCGACTCGCGCTGCCAGGCAGGCAGCCCGCCGTCGAGCACCGCCACCTGTTCGTGGCCCAGCCAGCGGGCGAGCCACCAGAGCCGGGCCGCATACATGCCGCCGTGCGCGTCGCAGGCCACGAGCTGCGCACCGCGTCGCAGGCCGCAGGCCCGCAGCCGGGCGGCGAGCGCCTCGCGGGTTGGCAGGGGGTGACGACCGTTGCGGCCGGTGCGCGGGCCGGCGAGGTCGTCATCCTGGTGCAGGAAGACCGCGCCCGGGATGTGCCCCTGGAGGTAGGCCTCGCGGCCGGCGGTGGGCTGGAGCAGGTCGTGCCGGCAGTCGACGACGACGCAGCGGTCGATGATTGCGGCGAGCTCGGCCGGCTCGATCAGCGTGGTGTAGGCGGTCATGGGTGGGGGCGGGCGCAGGTGGCCGCTCAGGTGGCCGCCAAGGTGGCCGGCAGCGCCATCTCGCGTCGGTAGAACTCATGGAAGTGCTGCATGCCGTCTTCCATGGGGCTCTGGTAGGGACCGGCGTCGTCGGCGCCGCGCGCGTGCAGCGCGCGTCGGCCGGCATCCATGCGCAGCGCGATTTCGTCGTCCTCGGCGCAGGTCTCCATGTAGGCGGCGCGCTCGGCCTCGACGAACTCGCGCTCGAAGAGCGCGATCTCCTCGGGGTAGTAGAACTCCACGACGTTGGTGGTGCTCTGCGGGCCGCGCGGGATCAGGGTGGAGACCACGAGGACGTAGGGGTACCACTCGATCATCACGTTCGGGTAGTACGTGAGCCAGATCGCGCCGTGCGGCGGCAGCTTGCCCCGGCCAAACTGCAGCACCTGCTCGTGCCAGCGGCGGTACACCGGCGAGCCGGGCCGGCGCAGCGCGTCGTTGAGCCCGACGGTCTGGACCGAATAGCGATCGGCGAACTGCCAGGAGAGATCGTCGCAGCTGACGAAGCGGCCCAGCCCCGGGTGGAAGGGCGCGACGTGGTAGTCCTCGAGGTAGACCTCGATGAAGGTCTTCCAGTTGTACGCGCACTCGTGGATCTCGACGTGGTCGAGCAGGTAGCCCTCGAAATTCAGGGTGTCGGCCATGCCCAGCCCGGCCAGATCGGCGGCGATGTCGCGCGGCCCCTCGAACAGCAGGCCGCGCCAATCGGTGAGCGGCGTGCGCGGCAGGTTCAGGCAGGGCTGCTGTTCGAAGTGGGGCGCGCCCAGCAGGCGCCCGCTCAGGTCGTAGGTCCAGCGGTGCAGCGGACAGACGATGGATTCGGTGCTGCCGCGCCCCTGCAGCATGATGGCCTGACGGTGGCGGCAGACGTTCGAGACGAGTTCGATGCCGCCGGGGCCGTGAACCAGCGCGCGTCCGTCGCCCTCGGCCGGCAGCGTGTGGTAATTGCCGGGCTCGGGCACCATCAGGCGGTGCCCGACGTAGCCCGGGCCGCGACGAAACAGCCGCTCGAGTTCGAGCTCGTACAGCGCGGGGTCGAAGTAGGCCGAGACCGGCAGTTGCGTGCGCGCCGGCGACAGCAGCCTCTGGCGCCCAAGATCCGACATGTCAGCATCCTCCGGGCAGGCGGACAGGGCGGCCCGAGACCGCGGCGGGCTCGGCCGAAAGCGGTCGGCGCGGTGCGCGCCGTGACCCCCGTCCCCTCGAAGAGGGCGGAAGGATACCCGAAACGGGGTGGGGGGTCACGCTGTCAAGCCCGGCCGGATCGTTCCCTGACGTTCGGGCTTCGGCGTGCGCGCCCCAGCCGCAGTACACTCTGCTTCCGCCACGGCGTCCTGCCGGGCGGATTGACACCGTTTGCGGACAACCCCGATGGACGAAACCCCTGCGGCCGCAGGGCCGGCCGCCGCGTCGCGGGCCGACGATCAGGCGGCTACCCCGACGAGCTTCGAGCAGGCCATGGTCGAGCTCGAGGACATCGTTCGGCGCATGGAGGGCGGCGAGCTCAGCCTCGAGGCGGCGCTGGGCGCCTACCGTCGCGGCGCGACCCTGGTCGCTTACTGCCGGCAGTCGCTGGCCGCGGTGCAGGAGCAGGTGAGGGTGCTCGAGGGCGATCTGCTGCGCCCCTTCGAGACCGACGGCTCGGGCGGGCCGCAGGCCACGCCATGACGGCCGCCGCCCGCGGTCCGGCCCCTGCCGAGGCCGAAACCTTCGCACTCTGGACAGCCCGCCGCTGCGAGCAGGTCGAGCGCGCGCTCGAGGCGCTGCTGCCGGCCCTCGCCGAGCCCCCGGCGCGGCTGCACGAGGCGATGCGCTACGCGACGCTGGGCGGTGGCAAGCGGGTGCGTCCGCTGCTCGTCTATGCGGCGGGCGAGCTCGTCGGCGCGCCCGATGCCGCCCTCGATGCGGCCGCCTGCGCGGTCGAATGCATCCACGCCTATTCGCTGGTGCACGACGACCTGCCCTGCATGGACAACGACGTGCTGCGCCGCGGGCGGCCGACGGTGCACGTGGCCTACGGCGAAGCCACCGCGATGCTCGTCGGCGACGCGCTGCAGGCGCTGGCCTTCGATGCCGTCGCCCGGACGCATGCCCACGGTGTGCCGGCGGCCTCGGTGGTGGCCATGACCGCGCTGCTCGCCCGGGCTGCCGGCTCCCTGGGCATGGCCGGCGGTCAGGCGATCGATCTCGATGCGGTCGGCAGGCGGCTGCCGGCGCAGGCCCTGCAGGACATGCATCAGCGCAAGACCGGCGCGTTGCTGGCTGCCGCGATCGGCCTGGGCGCGGCCTGCGGCCTGGTCGCACCGGCCGATCGGGCCTGGCTCGACCGCTACGGTGCGGCGATCGGCCTCGCCTTCCAGGTCGTCGACGACATCCTCGATGTCGTCGGCGATGCCGCGGCCCTGGGCAAGACCGCCGGCAAGGATGCCGACGACGGCAAGCCCACCTACGTCTCAACCCTCGGCCTGGACGCTTCGCGCCGGCTTGCCGACGACCTCCTCGGCGAGGCCCGCGCCGCCGTCGCGGCGCTCGGCCCCGGCGCCCGGCGCCTGGGCTACATCGCCGAACTCATCGTGACGAGGCACTCTTGACCCAAGGAAAATTCCCCCTGCTCGAGCGCATCGCCACCCCGCGCGACCTGCGCGCCCTCGATCGCGGACAGCTGCGCGTGCTCGCCGACGAGCTGCGCTCGTTCCTGCTCGAGTCGGTGGCGCGCACCGGCGGCCACCTGTCGTCCAATCTCGGTACCGTCGAGCTCGCGATCGCGCTGCACTATGTGTTCGACACCCCGCGCGACCGGCTGGTCTGGGATGTCGGCCACCAGAGCTATCCGCACAAGGTGCTCACCGGCCGGCGCGATCAGCTCGCCAGCATCCGCCAGTTCGGCGGCATCTCCGGGTTTCCCCGACGCGTCGAGTCCGAGTACGACACCTTCGGCACCGCGCACTCGTCGACCTCGATCTCGGCCGTCCTGGGCATGGCGGTGGCCTCGCGCAACCGCGGCGAGAACCAGGGCCCGGGCCGCCGCCGGCATGTTGCCGTGATCGGCGACGGCGCGATGTCGGCGGGCATGGCCTTCGAGGCGATGAACAACGCCGGCGTCACCCCCGACATCGACATGCTGGTCGTGCTCAACGACAACGACATGTCGATCTCGCCGCCGGTGGGCGCGCTCAACCGCTATCTGGCCAGGCTGATGTCGGGCCAGTTCTACGCCAAGGCGCGCGACGTCGGTCGCGCGGTGCTGGCCAAGGTGCCCACGATGTTCGAGCTCGCCCGGCGCTTCGAGGAGCACGCCAAGGGCATGGTGGTTCCGGGCACGATGTTCGAGGAGTTCGGCTTCAACTACGTCGGACCCATCGACGGCCACGACCTCGACTCCCTGATTCCCACGCTGTCCAATCTGCGCGAGCTGCGCGGCGCGCAGTTCCTGCACATCGTCACGCGCAAGGGCCAGGGCTACAAGCTGGCCGAAGCCGATCCGGTGCTCTACCACGGCCCCGGCCGCTTCGACCCGGCGCAGGGTATCCAGAAGCCGGCCGCCGCGCCACGGCCCACGTTCACGCAGATCTTCTCCGACTGGATCTGCGACATGGGCGCCGCCGACGACCGGCTGATGGCGATCACGCCGGCGATGCGCGAGGGCTCGGGCCTGGTCGAATTCGAGAAGCGCTTCCCCGAGCGCTACTTCGACGTCGGCATCGCCGAGCAGCACGCGGTCACCTTCGCGGCCGGTCTGGCCTGCGAGGGCTTCAAGCCGGTGGTGGCGATCTACAGCACCTTCCTGCAGCGCGGCTACGACCAGCTGATCCACGACGTGGCGCTGCAGAACCTGCCGGTGATGTTTGCCCTCGATCGCGCCGGCCTGGTCGGCGCCGATGGCGCCACGCACGCCGGCGCGTTCGACCTCGCCTACCTGCGCTGCATCCCCAACATGGTCGTGATCGCGCCGGCCGACGAAAACGAATGCCGCCAGGCGCTGGTCGCCGCGTTCCGTCACGACGGGCCCAGCGCGGTGCGCTATCCGCGCGGCGCCGGCCCTGGCGTCGCTGTCGAGCCCGGGCTCATCGCCCTGCCGTTCGGCAAGGCCCAGCTGCGCCGGCGCGGCCGCCGGATCGCGGTGCTCGCCTTCGGCACGCTGCTCGCGCCGGCGCTGGCCGCCGGCGAGGCGCTCGACGCCACCGTGGTCAACATGCGCTGGGTCAAGCCGGTCGATCTCGACATGCTGCGCGAGCTCGCCGCGGGCCATGAGGCCTTCGTCACCGTCGAGGAGCACGTGGTGAGTGGCGGCGCGGGCTCTGCCGTGGCCGAAGCGCTGGCCGGCCTCGGTCTGGCCGTGCCGATGCTCCACCTCGGGCTGCCCGACCGCTTCGTCGATCACGGCGAGCAGGCCCAGCTGCTGCGTCTCGAGGGGCTCGACGCCGCCGGCATCGAGCGCTCGATCCGGGCCCGTTACCCCCACCTCTTGCCGGCCGAGGCCACCGCGCCGGCCGGAGCGGCCTGATAATCGACGGTTCGGCACGGCGCCCGTCTTCGCGTCGGCCCCGAACCTTCCCCCTGCACCTGGAGTCCTCATGAACGCACGCGAAGCCGGACTGCCACCCGCCGGGCCCATGCCCGATGTCCAGGGCAGCCACGACGCCCGCCAGCTGGCCATCCAGCGCGTGGGCATCCGGCGCGTCCGCTACCCGCTGCGCTGGCGTACCGCCGACGGCGGCGTGCAGCCGGCCGTCGGCGAGTTCGCCCTGTACGTTGCCCTGCCCGCCGACCAGAAGGGCACCCACATGTCGCGTTTCGTGGCCCTGCTCGAGGAGGTCGCGCAGCCGCAGGCCGAGCCGCTCGACGTCGCCGGCGTCACCGCGCTGCATGCCCGCATGCTCGCGCTGCTCGAGGCCGACAGCGGGCGTTTCGAGATGACCTTCCCGCTGTTCGTGCGCAAGACCGCGCCGGTCTCGGGCGTGCAGAGCCTGCTCGACTACGAGGTCACGATGGTGGTCGATGGCGGGGCGGTCGCGCCGCAGGTCACCCTCGGCGTGCTCGTGCCCGTCAAGAGCCTGTGCCCCTGCTCCAAGACCATCTCCGATTACGGCGCCCACAACCAGCGCTCGCACCTGACGCTGTCGGTGCGCACCCGCGAGCCGGTGGCGCCCGAGGCCCTGATCCGCATCGCCGAGGAAGAGGCATCCAGCGAGATCTACGGGCTGCTCAAGCGGGTCGACGAGAAGTACGTCACCGAGCGCGCCTACGACAACCCCAAGTTCGTCGAGGATCTGGTGCGCGATGTCGCCGGCCGCCTGCGCGATCACCCCGCCGTGACCGACTACCTCGCCGAGGCCGAGAACTTCGAGTCCATCCACAACCACTCGGCCTACGCCCGGATCGCCTCCGCCGGCTTCTGAGCGGCGGGGCGTCTGCCCCCGCGAGCGCATCCCTGCTCGCGCCCGGGCGGGCGGCGGCGCCGCCCGTCGGTCGCCATCGGCCGGTCAAGCCCGGAAATGGCCGGATCGCCCGCCCGTCCTCCACGAACCACCGGCCGGGCTGTGGGGCGATCATCGCCGCTCCCGTCCCTTACGGAGCGCCCGATGCGCCGCCCTGATTCCGGTCTGCCCCTGGCAGGCAGCCCCAGCAACGCCCCCGGGCGTGGCGCCGGTCCGGCGAGCGCGGCGCTCGCCTGTCTCGATGGCCTCACCGGCGAGCCCGGCGGGCTGCCGTTTCGCGAGCACCTCGCGCAGGCGTTGCGCCGGGCCGCCCGCGAGGGCTCGCAGCTGGCGGTGGTTGCACTGGAAGTGGTGGCCGTCGAGCCGACCGCATCGGAACTGGCCAGCGCCGAGCGTGCCGCGCTCGCTCGCGAGGTGTCGCAGCGTATCGGGCGCGCGCTGCGTGCCGCCGACACCGCAGCGCGGGCGCCGGCCATCGCGGGCGACGGCGACGATCCGGCGGCCCCGTCGGTTGCCCGGTTCGCGATCCTGCTCGCCGGCATCGGCGAGCCGCAGGATGTCGCCCGGGTCTGTCAGCGCATCGACGAGTTGCTGCGCGAGCCGGTGCGTGCCGGTCGGCTGTCGCTGCGGGTCGCAGCGCGCGCCGGGGTCGCGATCTACCCCTGGGACTGCCGCGATGCCGGCGAGCTGCTGCTGGGCGCCGACGAGGCCCTGGAGCGGGCCGCGCCACAGGCGCCGGCACTGCGCTTCCTCAGCCGCTCGCTCGACGCGCTCGCCGCCGACCGTCTTGCCCTCGAGCGCGACCTGCGCCGCGCGCTGGACGACGAAGGCTTCGTGCTGGCCTGGCAGCCCCGCGTCGACGGCGAGTCGCGCCGGCTGATCGGCGCCGAGGCGCTGCTGCGCTGGCGCCCGCCGGGGGGCGAGCTCGTGGCGCCGGGCGGATTCCTCGATGCTGCCGAGCAGTCGCGCCTGATCGTGCCGATCGGCGACTGGACGATACGCGCGGCCTGCCGTCAGGCCCGGGCCTGGCGCGCCGCCGGCATGCCGGCGCTGCCGGTGGCGGTGAACGTATCGGCCAGCCAGTTTCGTGGCTGCGGTTTCGTGGCGGCGGTGGCGCACGCGCTGGCCGACGCCGACATCGCGCCCGACGAGCTCGAACTCGAGCTCACCGAGGCGGTCGTCGCCGGCGATCCGGCCACCACCCTGGCCCTGGCCAGGGCGCTGAAGGACCTGGGCGTGCGCTTGTGGGTCGATGCGTTCGGCTCGGGGCTCAGTTCGTTTGCCCGCCTGGCCGAGCTGCCGATCGACGGCCTGCGCATCGACCGCGGTCTGGTGGCCGAACTCGGCCGCCGGCCGCGGGCGCAGGCCGTTGTCGGCGGGATCGTCGATTTTGCCCACCGGCTCGGTCTGGCCGTGGGCGCCGTCGGCGTCGAGACCGAGGCGCAGCGCGCGGCGCTGCTCGGTCTGGGCTGCAGCCAGATGCAGGGCATGCTGTTCGCCCGACCGGCGTCGCCGGCCGCGCTCGAGCGCTGGTGGCGAGGGGCCGCGCACGACAACGGGCAGCGGGTTGCGGCGTCGGTGCTGATCGAAGGACCTGAAACCCGCCAGTAGGCGGATCGCC
>JBILUW010000345.1:0-3394 GCA_044370795.1 Burkholderiaceae bacterium | reverse complement strand
CGCTGCGCGCGTGCGCGCGCCGGGCAGCAGGGGGTCGATGGCCTCGTCGTTCTCGGGCAGCGTGTCGGCCTTGATGGTGGCGATCATGTCGTCCTTGAAGAAGATGGCCACCCTGCGCACCTCGGTACGGCCGCTGGCGAACCGGTAGGCGAACACGTAGTCCCAGCGGTCGGCGCGGAACAGCGGCTGCAGCAGTGGCGAGCCGAGCACGAGGCGGACCTGTTCGCGGCTCATGCCCGGGCGCAGCTTGTCGAGCATCTCGGCCGTGATGTAGTTGCCCTGGGGCAGATCGATGCGGTAGGGCGAGAACAGGCCGCCGGACTCGGCGCCCAGCTTGGCGCAGCCGCCAAACGCGACCACGCAGAGTGCGGCCGCCGCGAGGGTCGCGGTGCGGGCCGCGACGGAAACGACTGGGACGGGCATGAGCGCTTTCACCTGGGGTGTTCGCGGGAGATCGGCGGGAGCCGGGACGATCCCGATATGATAGCGAGTCCGGTCTGCAGGGTCGCGTCGTGCCGTCGCCACAAGAACTCAAGAGCATGGGCCTGAAGGCGACGCTGCCCAGGCTGAAGATCCTCGAGCTGTTTCGCGCGGGGCGCCAGCGCCACATGAGCGCCGAGGATGTCTACCGCGAACTGCTCGCGGTCAACGAGGACGTCGGCCTGGCCACGGTCTACCGGGTGCTCACGCAGTTCGAGCAGGCCGGGCTGCTCAAGCGCAGCAATTTCGAGTCGGGCAAGGCGGTCTTCGAGCTCGACCAGGGTTCGCACCACGATCACCTCGTCTGCCTGCAGTGCGGCCGCGTCGAGGAATTCGTCGACTCCGGGATCGAGCAGCGCCAGCAGGCGATTGCCCGCGAGCGCGGCTTCGAACTCCAGGACCATGCCCTTGCGCTTTACGGCAACTGCGTGAAGACCGACTGCCCGCACCGCGAGCAGCGCCGCTGATGTCTGCGCAGCGAGCTGGGGCGCCGTGGTTGAAAGACGGCATGGCCTTTGCTTCAATGGGGACATGAGCTCGACCAGCCTGAAGCTGATTGCACCAGGAAAGGGCGTCTTCGACGAAATGCTCGAAGACGAGGCGGTTCTGGCACGCCCCCACTACCGGGCCTATGCCGAGTGGCTGGCCGCGGCCACCGCCGAGTCGATGGCCGCCAAGCGCGCGCAGGCCGATCTGATCTTCCGGCGCATCGGCATCACCTTCTCGGTCTACGGCGACGAGAGCGGCACCGAACGGCTCATCCCTTCGGACGTCGTGCCGCGGATCATCACCGGCACCGAATGGGCCCGTCTGCGCCGCGGCCTGGTGCAGCGGGTCACGGCGATCAACCGCTTTCTGGCCGACATCTATGGCGCCCAGGAGATTCTGCGCGCGGGCCTGATCCCCGAAGACCAGATCCTCGCCAACGACCAGTACCAGGTCGCCATGATCGGCACCCGGGTGCCGCACGACATCTACGCGCACATCGTGGGCGTCGACATCGTCAGGCACAGCGACGGCAACTACTACGTGCTCGAGGACAACCTGCGGGTGCCCTCGGGCGTGTCGTACATGCTCAGCAACCGCAAGATGATGATGCGGCTGTTTCCCGACC
This sequence comes from Burkholderiaceae bacterium, assembly GCA_044370795.1. Classification (GTDB taxonomy): domain Bacteria; phylum Pseudomonadota; class Gammaproteobacteria; order Burkholderiales; family Burkholderiaceae_E; genus Quisquiliibacterium. Next base: position 1,800 of record JBILUW010000345.1, on the reverse strand, counting down.
TGTTCCGGCGCTACCGGGTGCGTCCGGTCGAGCACTACCCGGCGATGCTGCTCCAGACCCTGCGCTCGGCGGCGCTGGTCGACAACCCGGTGGTGGTGCTGCTCACGCCCGGCCGCTTCAACAGCGCCTACTTCGAGCACACCTTCCTCGCCCAGCAGATGGGGATCGAGCTCGTCGAGGGCCAGGACCTCTTCGTCAAGGACGGCTACGTCTACATGCGCACGACCTCCGGGCCGCAGCGCGTCGACGTCATCTACCGCCGGGTCGACGACACCTTCCTCGATCCGCTCGCGTTCCGGCCCGACTCCATGCTGGGCGTGCCCGGCCTGATGGCCGCGTACCGGCTGGGCAACGTCGTGATCGCCAACGCGGTGGGCACCGGCGTGGCCGACGACAAGTCCATTTATCCGTACGTGCCCGAGATGGTGCGCTTCTATCTCGGCGAGGAGCCCATCCTCAACAACGTGCCCACCTGGCAGTGCCGCCGCGAGGAAGACCTTGCCCACGTGCTCGCGCACCTGCCCGAGCTCGTGGTCAAGGAGGTTCACGGCGCCGGCGGCTACGGCATGCTGGTCGGGCCCACCGCCTCGCGGCAGGAGATCGAGAACTTCCGCGCGGTCCTGCTGGCCAACCCCGGCAATTACATCGCGCAGCCCACGCTGGCGCTGTCGTCGTGCCCCACCTTCGTCGACGAGGGCGTTGCGCCGCGACACATCGATCTTCGCCCCTTCGTGCTGGTCGGCCGCGAGGTCAACATCGTGCCCGGCGGCCTTACCCGGGTGGCGCTGCGCCGCGGCTCGCTCGTCGTCAACTCCTCGCAGGGCGGCGGCACCAAGGACACCTGGGTGATCGACGACGACGAAGACGAGGCTGGCGCCGCCCAGTCGCAGTCTCAGTCGCAGTCGCAGTCCGCGGGCGGGGGTCGGTGATGCTCTCGCGCGTGGCCTCTCACCTCTACTGGCTGTCGCGCTACCTCGAGCGGGCCGAGAACATGGCCCGCATCCTCGACGTCGGCCATTCGCTGGCGCTGCTCTCCGGCGCGTCCGACGATTCGGCCGCAACCGAGCTGCTGGTCATCACCGACACCCTCGACGCCTTCCGCGCGACCGGCCGGCCGGTCAACGCCGAGAACGTTGCCCGCTTCCTGGCCTGGGATCCCGCGCTGCCCTCGTCCATCATCAATTCCCTGGAGTCCAGCCGCGAGAACACCCGTGCGGTGCGCGGGTCGGTCACCTCCGAAATGTGGGAGACCATGAACGACACCTGGCTGCAGCTGCAGGCGCGGCGGCGCAGCGGGCGCGAGCCGGTCGATTCCGAGTTCTTCGATTGGGTCAAGGAGCGCAGCCACCTGTTTCGCGGCGTCACCTTCGCCACGATCCGCCGAGACCAGCCCTATCAGTTCATCCGGCTGGGCACGTTCGTGGAGCGCGCCGACAACACCGCGCGCATCCTCTCGGTGAAGCAGGGCGGCTCCGACCTCGACGACGACGACGACTACTACCGGCTGTCGGCGGTGCTGCGTTCGGTGTCCTCGCTCGAGGCCTACCGCGACACCTATCGCGACCTCATCGAGCCGCGACGCGTCGCCGAGCTGCTGATCTTCAATCCGCAGCTGCCGCGCTCGCTGCGCTCGTGCTTCGACGAGATCGAACGCATCCTCGCGGCGCTGCCGCAGGAGGCCGGCAGGCAGGCGCGCCGGCAGGCCGCCGTGATCCGCGCAGGCCTCGCCCACGGCGATCTCGACGAAGTGCTCGGCCAGGGGCTGCGGGTCTTTCTCGACCAGTTCCTGCGCGACAACAA
>JBILUW010000101.1:0-12355 GCA_044370795.1 Burkholderiaceae bacterium | reverse complement strand
TGGCCAACCCGGTGGTCGGCCGCTACGCGCAGTACGCGGTGCGCATCGGTGCGCTGCGCGTGCTCGCGCTCGACACCACGGTGCCGCGCGCCAGCCACGGCGAGCTTTGCGATGAACGTCTCGACTGGCTCGAGGCCGAACTCGGCGCGGCCGCTGGCGAGCCGGTCATCGTGGCCATGCATCACCCGCCATTTCCCACCCTGATCGGGCACATGGATGCGATCGGCCTGCGCGCCGGCGGCGAGCGGCTGCGCGCGATCGTCGCGCGTCACCCCAACGTCGAGCGCATCGTCTGCGGCCACCTGCATCGGGCGATCGACGTGCGCTTCGGCGGCACGATCGCCAGCACCTGCCCGGCGCCGGCCCATCAGGTCTGCCTCGACCTCTCGCCCCAGGCCGCCTCGGCCTTCGCGATGGAGCCGCCCGGCTTCCGGCTGCATGCCTGGGCGCCCGGCACCGGCGTGGTCACGCACCTGGCGGCCATTGGCGATTTCGACGGCCCCCATCCCTTCCACGAGCCGGATGGGGCGCTGATCGACTGAAGCGTCGCCGCCGCCCGGCCCGAACGCTCGCGCCGCGGGGCAGCGCGAGCACGAAGCTTCGCCGGCCTCAAGGCCCCGCGTTCGGCGAGGGGCGATGATCGCAAGGCCCGACCCCGCTGCGCCGGGGCTCGTCCTGCGGACCCCTCGCGATGCCAGCCTCACGGCCCCGACTCCTTCTCGACCACGTCTACGATCACGAGACGCGGTGGCGCGACCGGGTCTACCTGACCCAGCCGCTGCCCGGCGGCGCCACCGTCGATCACACCTGGGGCCAGGCAATGGACGAGGCGCGCCGCATGGCCTCGCACCTGCGCGGCCTGGGTCTGGGGCAGGGTGAGCGCCTGGCGCTGCTGTCGCGCAACTGCGCGCACGGCATCATCGCCGAGCTGGCGATCTGGATGGCCGGATGCGCCACGGTGTGGCTCTATCCGAACGAGCATCCCGATACGCTGCGGTTCGAACTCGCCCACAGCGACGCCCAGCTGATCTTCATCGGGCATCTGGACGACTGGCCCCGCATGGCCGCCGCCGTCCCGGCAACACTGCCGCGCATCGCGCTGCCGCGCGCCGCACCCGACGCGGGCGAGCCCTGGGAATCGATCGTCGCAGCCCGCGAGCCCCTGCCAGGGCGCCCGGCACGCGCGCCGGGCGACATCGCGATGCTGATCTACACCTCGGGCGCCACCGGCGAACCCAAGGGCGTGCTGCACGACTTCGGGCACGTGTCGGCGGCAGTCGCGAGCATCGTGGCCACCATCGGCTACGGCCCCGCCGACCGCCTGATCTCGTACCTGCCGCTGGCCCACGTCTTCGAGCGCGCCTACATCGAGTGCGCAAGCCTGATGGCAGGCGGCCGCATCTTCTTCGCCGACAGCCCGGCCACCTTCCTGGCCGACCTGCGCCGAGCCCGGCCGACGCTGTTCCTGTCGGTGCCACGGCTGTGGGCGCGCTTCCAGGAGGGTGTGTTCGAGCGGATGGCGCCCTCGCGCCTCGAGCGCCTGCTCGCCGTGCCGCTGCTCGGTCGTCTGGTCGCGCGTCGCGTGCTCGGCGGCCTGGGCCTGGATCGGGTACGCATCGCCGGCAGCGGCTCGGCGCCCATCCCGCCCGAGCTGATCGCCTGGTACCGCCGGCTGGGGCTGAACCTGCTCGAGGGCTACGGCATGACCGAGGACTTCGCCTGCTCGCACATGTCGCGGCCAGGCGCGCAGCGACCGGGCTGCGTCGGCCTGCCGTTTCCCGGCGTGGCGGTGCGCATCGCAGGCGACGGCGAGGTGCTGGTGCGCTCGCCGGGGCGCATGGTCGGCTACCTCGGCCGGCCCGATCTCGATGCCGCGAGCTTCACCGCCGACGGCTGCTTCCGCACCGGCGATCGCGGCGAGATCGGCAGCGACGGCCTGCTGCGCCTCACTGGCCGAATCAAGGAGCTCTTCAAGACGGCCGGCGGCAAGTACGTTGCGCCCGCACCCATCGAGAACCGGCTGGAGCGCCATCCGATGGTGGCGATGGCGCTGGTGACCGGGGTGGGCCGGCCGCAACCGTGCGCGCTTGTGGTGCTCACCGATGCCTCGCGCGCTCGCGCGGGCGATCCGGCCAGCCGCGCTGGGATCGAACAGGAACTCGGCGCGCTGCTCGAGGAGGTCAATGCCGAGCTGCCGGGCTACGAGCGGCTGCGCATGCTGGTGGTGGTGCCCGGGCCGTGGTCGGTGGACAACGGCCTGCTCACGCCGACGCTGAAGATCCGCCGCGCGCGCATCGAGGAGGCAGTGGCCGGCGCGATGGCCGGCTGGTATGCGCAGCGCGGCCCGGTGGTGTGGGTCTGAACGGCGGCGCCGCGCCCGGCCTCAGTTGCCCTGCCCGCTCTTGCCGTGACCTGCGTGACCCGAGTGCCCGGCATGGCCGGCGCCCGCGCCCATCGCGTTGATGGGCCGCACCTGTGCCTTGAGCTCGACCGTCTCGCGACGGCCATCGCGGCCCTGCACGACGAGGGTGAAGGGCACGCTGTCGCCGTCCTTGAGCTGCGCCTTCAGGTCGATGAGCATGAGGTGGAAGCCGCCGGGACGCAGCATCACCGGCTTGCCCGCCGGCAGATCGAGGCCCGCGATCTGGCGCATCTTCATGACGTTGCCGTCCATCGCCATCTCGTGGATCTCGACCACGCGGGCGGCAGGCGAGCTCGCTTCGACGAGACGGGCGTCGGACGCGGCGGTGAGCTGCATGAAGGCGCCGGCAGCGGTCTGCGCGGGCACGGTGGCGCGCAGCCAGGGGTCCTTGACGGCAACCTGGGCGTGGGCGTGGGCGGATGCGGCGGCCAGCGCCAGCGCGAGGCCGGCGACGCGCAGTCGGAGCAGGTACATGGTGGACAGATCCGGATGGTGGAAGGAATGCCGCTCAGAACGAGCCCGGGCGGGATCCGGATTCGGCTGGGCGCGAGTTGCAGCGAAGTTTAGCGCAGGGGCGGGGCGGCGCCGGCGGCGCGCGACCACCACAACGCAAGCGGGCCGAGCAGCACCCCGCCGCCCAGCACCGCGAAGGCGGCCAGCCAGCCAGCCGGGCTCTCGGCGCCGCCGAAGGCATCGAGCGCCACGCCCACCGCCCAGCCGGCGGCGGCCGACAGGCCGAAGCCCGCCATCGAGTGCATGGCCATGGTCGCGCCCTTGAAGCGCGGCTCGGCGCTCGCACTCATGCCGGCGGTGAGCGAGCCTGAATCGGCCGGCACCGTGAACGCGTAGAGGAGCACCAGCGCGAGCAGCAGCCAGGCCGGGCCGCTTGCCAGCAGGCCGAGCGCGAGGGCCACCACCGCCGAGGCGATCTGGATGAGCGTGATCGCCCGGTGGCGGCCGTAGCGGATCGACCACTCGTTGCCGACGATGCTCGCGGGCATGGCAATCAGCGTGACAAGCACGCTGACCGTGATCGGCTCGAGCAGCGCGCCGCCCTCGTGGCGCGCCGCCACGAAGGTCCAGAAGGCCACCACCCAGGTGCGCAGGCCGTAGAGTTCGAAGCAGTGGGCCCCGTAGCCCAGGATGTAGCCCATCGCGCCGCGGTTGCGCAGCACCGGCCTGAAGTCGAGCAGGCGCGCGTCTGGCGAAGGCGGCGGGGGCGCGACCGGACGCATCGCGGCGGCCGCCGCGACCATGATCATCGGGCCCAGGCCGGTGATCGCGAAGGCCCAGCGCCAGCCGATCGCGTCGGCGACCACCTGCGAGACCAGAAACGACAGCCCCACCCCAAGCGAGTAGCTCGCGGTATACAGCGTCACGCTGCGCGAGGCATCGCCCGGATCGAGCCGGTCGGTGAGCGCGCGCAGCCCCGGCATGTAGGCACCGGCAAACCCCGCGCCGGCAAGCGCCCACAGCAGCATCGCCGACCACAGGCCCTGCGCGAGAAAGCCGAAGGCGATGGTGGCGCCGGCGCTGGCCAGCGAGCCGGCGAGCAGCAGCCGACGCGCGTCGATGCGGTCGGTGAGCGAAGCGAGCAGCGGCACCGCAACCATGTAGCCGGCCGCGTAGGCCGCGGCCAGCAGGCCGGCCTGCGCGTTGGAGAGGCCCCAGAGGGGGATGAGATGCCCGACCATCACGGCCGGCACCACAACGTGCGGCAGCAGGTTGCCGACCTGTCCTGCGCACATCGCGAACACGAGGGTCTTGCCGCGCATCGGGGGCGGGCGGGCACGCGCCCGCTGGCGGGAAAACGCTCACCCTAGGCCAGCCCGCATCCCGGAGCAACGGCCCGCGTCGCGCGCGGTGGCGCAGGGCCTTCCGTTTTCGCGACCGGGCGCCGGTGGCGCCTCGCTCCGTTTTCGGCGGGCGGACCGCCGGCGGCGCTCGGCGTGATCGCTAAGATGCGCTACCGCTGTTGACCCGCGCCGCGTCGCCGCCGACGCGCCACCCCGGAGGACCGCCATGGCCGAGCACATGATCCCCACCGCCGCCCTGCATCGCTGGGTGGTCGACCTCTTTCGCGCCGCGGGCTCGAGCGACCGCGAGGCCACGCTCACGGCCGACCATCTGGTGGGCGCCAACCTCGCCGGCCACGATTCGCACGGCGTGGGCATGGTGCCGCGATACGTCGATTCGCTGCTCAACGACGAGTTGCAGATCAACCGCACCGTGACCGTGCTCTCGGACACCGGCACCATGCTCTCGGTCGACGGACAGCGCGGCATGGGTCAGTCGGTCACGCACCAGGCGATGGAGCTCGCGATCGAACGCGCGCGCGCCCACGGCGTGTGCGTGCTGGGCCTGCGCCACTCCCATCACCTCGGCCGCGTCGGCCACTGGGCCGAACAGGCGGTGGCCGCGGGCATGGTCTCGATCCACTTCACCAATGCCGTGACGCGCAACATCCTGGTCGCGCCGCACGGCGGCGGCGAGGCCCGCTACAACACCAACCCGTTCACGGTGGGCATGCCGCGCGCCGACGGTGGCCCGATCATCCTCGACTTCGCCACCAGCGCGGTGGCGCAGGGCAAGGTGCGGGTGGCCTACAACAAGAAGGTGCCGGTGCCCCCGGGCAGCCTGCTCGACGTGAGCGGCGAGCCCACCAACAACCCGGCCGTGATGTTCGAGCCGCCCGAGGGCCCGCACGGCGCGCTGCGCCCCTTCGCCGGCCACAAGGGCTACGCGCTGGGCGTGGTGTGCGAACTTCTCGGCGCGGCGCTGATCGGCGGCGACACCCAGCGCCTTGAAACCCGGCCGCAGCGCTTCGGGGTGTGGAACAACATGCTCGCGATCGTCTTCGATCCGTCGCGCATCGCCGGCGCAGCCGGCTTCGAGGCCGAGGCGCGCCGCTTCGTCGAGTGGCTGCGCTCGGCAAAGCTCTCGAGCGAGGGCCAGGGCATTGGCGGCATCCACGTGCCGGGCGACCCCGAGCGGATCTCGCGCAAGGCGCGCGCGCAGCAGGTGCCGATCGACCCAGGCACGATGGCGCAGATGGATGCGGCCGCAACGGCCATCTCGCGCCGCTTCGGCCAGTCGCCGGGGCCGCTGTCGGCGCTCGAGCGCGGCTGCTGAATACCGTCAGGCCGCCGCGGCGGCGGCTCGGGCGCGCGGGGCAAGCGCCCCGATGCGGTTCCAGGTGATCAGGCGCAGCGAGCCGTCGTGGGCCTCGGCCAGCGCGGTGAGGCTCTCGACCCAGTCGCCGTCGTTGCAGTAGAGCACGCCGTCGATCTCGCGGATCTCGGCCTTGTGGATGTGGCCGCACACCACACCATCGAGGCCCCGGCGGCGCGCCTCGCGCGCCAGCGCCTGCTCGAAGTCGCTGATGAACGACACCGCGTTCTTGACACGGTGCTTCAGGTACTGCGACAGCGACCAGTACTGCAGCCCCAGCCGCGAACGCGCCCGGTTGAACCAGTGGTTCAGGCGCAGCGACACCGTGTAGAGCGCATCGCCGACGAAGGCCAGCCACCGCGCGTGCTGGATCACGCCGTCGAAGCGATCGCCGTGGATGACCAGCAGCCGCCGGCCGTCGGCCGTCACGTGCACCGACTCGTCGGCGACCTCGATGTCCCCGAACGACAGCCCGATGAACTGACGGGCGAACTCATCATGGTTGCCCGGCACGAAGATCACCCGCGTGCCCTTGCGCGCCTTGCGCAGCACCTTCTGCACGACGTCGTTGTGGCTCTGGTTCCAGTACCAGCCCCGGCGCAGCTGCCAGCCGTCAATGATGTCGCCCACCAGGTAGAGCGTGTCGCACTCGTTGTGGCGGAGGAAATCGAGCAGGTAGGCGGCCTGGCAGCCCGAGGTGCCCAGGTGCACGTCGGAGATCCAGATCGTGCGGTGGCGCTGCACGCCTTGCGGCGGCGGGGGCTCGTCGACATGCGAGGAATGGCTGTCGCGCAGAATTCCGGCGAGGTCTTCGCGTTTCATGGTCGGCGGCTCCTGCGCGCATTCGACGCCCGCCGGATGACAGGGTCGTGAAGGCGCGTGACGCGCGGGCTGCTCCCGCGGCAAGGGCTGCTCATCTGTTGGGCCGACGCATCAGGGCTTCGCCCATTCTGAGTCGCCGGCCGGCTTCGATGCCGTCGGCCAACGCGAATCCGGCCGGGGCAAAGACGATGATCGTCGAGCCGTGCTCGAACCAGCCGAGCTCGTCGCCGCGCGCGCACCGATGGGCGCAGCGCGTCACCGCCGGGCCGCGCCAGCGCAGGTGATAGACCACATCCAGCCAGTGCAGCCGCACGCTGGCCACCAGCACGGCCGCCACCGCGACCAGGCTCACCCGCTGTCCGGCATCGTCCAGCCGCTGCGTGATCACCACCCGCTCGTTGCGGCAGAACAGGCGCTCGATGCGTGACAGCGCGATCGGATTGACGTTCCAGGCGTCGCCCGACAGATAGGTGACCCGCTCGATCTCGCCGTCGTCGACCGCGTGGAAGCGGTGATACATCGCCGAGGTGAGCCGCAGGGTGGCATAGCAGCCGCCGGCCAGGCCGGCCGCCGCCTCGTCGGAGCCGAAGAGTTCGCCGATCTCGTAGGGAAAGCCCTTGGCCTGAAAGACCCGCGTGCCGTCGACCGCACCGCAGGCCCCCACGATGGCATCGCAGGGACTCACCAGCACCGCGGCGTCTGGGTCGATCGGCCGGGAGCCGGGTGCGAGCTCGCGCGTGAAGACCTCGTGCAGGCTGCGGAAGTCGGCCGTCCTTGCATCCGACAGGTCGATGTCGGTGAACAGGCGCCACACCGCGAGGCTCGCGCGGGTCAGCCAGCGGCTGCGCAGCTTCGAGTACCGACCCATCAGCCGCGTGAGCGCGATGCGCGGAATCCGGTTGGTGAGCAGGAAGTTCAGCCGCTCGTGGGCGGCGAGGCTGGCGAGCGGGCGCAGCGCCCTGGCCGATCGGGGGGTGGTCACGGGCATGTAAAGCGCAAGGCCTAAGAAGGTGTTTTCGTCAGGGGGAAGGCCAGATGGACGCATCGATCGCCCTGGCGGCGCTGGGCGGCGCCGGCGCGCTTGCCGCGCTGCCCGCACTGAAGCGCCGCATCGAACTGTCGCGCGCCAAGCACCGCTCGCTCGCCGGCCACGCCCGGCTGTCGCGACGCGTCGCCGGGCAGGTTCCGTACTACGCGTTCGAGGGCGACCGCTTCTTCGACGCCGACGGCGCGCCGGCCGAGATCGCATCGCGCCGGCGCGCCGGCGTCGAGCGCCTGGCCGAGCTCTACGAGACGCGCTACGCGCGCACCCGCGCACGCACCGCCGAGGTTCTGCCGGGCCTGTCGGACCTGCAGTTCACCAGCCGCTACCGGGTGCCGTTTCCGTTCAGCGAGGCCGTGCGCCAGCGGCTCGCCGCCGGATCCTTCGCGGCGGCCGCGGAAGGCTTCGAGCTCATCGACCTCGATGGCAACCGGCTGATCGACCTCACCGGCTCCTACGGGGTGAACCTGCTTGGCATCGACTTCTACAAGGCTTCGATCGCCGAGGCGGTGCGGCGCGCCGACGCGCTCGGGCCGGTGCTCGGCGCATGCCATGAGGCGGTGGCCGACAACGTGCGGCGCCTGCGCGAGATCTCGCGCCAGGATGAAGTCTCGTTCCACATGTCGGGCACCGAGGCGGTGATGCAGGCGGTGCGCGTAGCCCGCTACCACACCCGCCGCGAGAAGGTCGTGCGCTTCTGCGGCGCGTATCACGGCTGGTGGGAGGATGTGCAGCCGGGCGTTGGCAACCCCATGCCGGTGCGCGATACCTTCACGCTGCGCGACATGGACGAGCGATCGCTGAAGGTCCTGCGAACCCGCCGCGACATCGCCTGCGTGCTGGTCAACCCGCTGCAGGCGCTGCATCCGAACCGCAGCGCGCCGGGCGACTCGTCGCTGGTCAGCGCGCGCAGCCTCACGGCGGTCGATCGGCAGGCTTACGGCGCCTGGCTCGCGCAACTGCGCGACGTCTGCACCGAGCGCGGCATCGTGCTGATCTTCGATGAGGTCTTCGTGGGCTTTCGGCTTGCGCCCGGCGGTGCGCAGCAGTACTACGGCGTGCGCGCCGACCTGGTCACCTACGGCAAGACGCTGGGCGGCGGGCTGCCGGTGGGCGTCGTGTGCGGTCGCGCCGACCTGATGCGCCGCTTTCGCGACGACAGGCCGGCCGACATCTGCTTTGCGCGCGGCACCTTCAATGCGCACCCGTACGTGATGACCGCGATGCAGGTCTTTCTCGAGCACCTCGACACGCCGGCCGTGCGCGCGCGCTACGAGGGCCTCGACGACACCTGGAACCGCCGCGCGGCCGATCTCGACACGCGCCTCGCGAATGAGGGGCTGCCGGTGAGGGTGGCCAACCTGTCCACCATCTGGACGGTGGGCTACACGCAGCCCTCGCGTTACCACTGGCTGCTGCAGTACTACCTGCGCGCGCAGGGGCTCGCGCTCAGCTGGGTGGGCACCGGCCGGCTGATCTTTCCCCTGACCTTCGGTGAGCAGGACTACGCCGAGACGGCCGAGCGCTTCCTGACGGCGGCCCACGCGATGCAGGCCGATGGCTGGTGGTGGCGCGACGAGCGCCTCACCAGCCGCACGATCGGCCTGCGGATGCTGCGCGAGATGATCGCCCACCGGCTGCGCTAGCCGTTTGCGAGCACGCCGGGACCGCTCAGTGCGGCCGGCTGGCGTGGTATGGGTCGATGCGCTCGCCGCGCAGCAGCGCGAACGGGGCACCGCGGTAGAGCAGCGCATCGTGGAAGGGGTCGGTGATGATCTTGGTTGCCCACGCAAGCGCCGTGAGCAGACTGCGCTGCACCCAGAGCTGGGCCACGCGAAAGAGCAGCGCCGAGGCACCCAGCCAGAACCAGAGCAGCCCCACGTCGTGGAGCCAGCCGGCGAGCCCGACGGCCGGCTCGATCAAGCCGAACAAACCAGGCTCGAACCAGAGCACCAGCGGCAGACCCGCCCAGACCGCGTGCAGCACCACCTTGCGCTGCAGGTTGTAGCCGACCTTGATCGCTTCCTTGTACGCGTGGGTGGCCTGGTTGACCTCGTCGTAGCCGCGCGGCTCGAAGAAGAAGTGGCCCGACTGCCGGGTGACCATGCCGACCAGCCATGCGATCAGCGCTGCCGCGGCCGGGTCGAAGAAGACCACGCCGTACGCGACGAGGAAGCTGAGCGCGCTGACGAAGTGCAGGCTCTGGTTGATGCGGCTGTGGTGGTAGTAGCGGTGATCGTCCCACCTCTGGGTGCGCAGTTCGCGCAGGAACGCTTGCATGAGGCTCTCCCCTGGCAACATCGCCCGAGGCTAGGCGGCGAAAGCTACCGCGCGCTGACGGATCGATGACGTTTCGGTGAAGACCGATCGCGTCATCGTGCTGTCTTGCTTCGCCCGGAAACTGCTCGCGTGCGCATCGACATCGTCACCGAAACCTTCCCGCCGGAGGTCAACGGCGTGGCGACGACGCTCGCCCGCTTCGTCGACGGACTCGCCGCCCGCGGCCACACGATCCGGGTGCTGCGGCCACGCCAGGACCGCGATCCGCACGAGGCTGCAGCAGTGAGCGGCCGCGGCTACCCGGAGGTGCTGCTGCGGGGCATGCCGATTCCACGCTACCCGCAGCTGCGCCTCGGCCTGCCCGCGCCGCGGGCGATGCGCCGAGTGTGGGAAGCCGAGGTTCCGGCCATCGTACACATCGCAACCGAGGGCCCGCTGGGCTGGTCGGCGCTGCGCACCGCGCGCGCGATGGGACTGGTGGTGACGTCCGATTTCCGCACGCATTTCGACGCCTACAGCGCCCACTACGGCATCGGCTGGCTGCGCCGGCCGATCGCCAGCTACCTGCGGCGATTCCACAACGGCACCGCCGCCACCATGGTGCCCACACGCGCGCTGCGCGATCGGCTCGCGCAAGGCGGTTTCGAACGTCTGTCGGTGGTGGGCCGGGGCATCGACACCACGCTTTTCGACCCTGCGCGGCGCAGCGAGGCGCTGCGCGCCCGGTGGGGGGCCGGCCCGGGCACGCCGGTCGTACTGCATGTGGGGCGCCTCGCGCCCGAGAAGAATCCCATGGCGCTCGGCGCCACCTTCGATTCGATCCGGAGGCACGCGCCCCGGGCGCGCCTCGTGCTGGTGGGCGACGGCCCGTCACGCACCCGCCTGCAGCAGCGCTTCCCGGACGCCGTTTTCGCGGGCATGCGCGCCGGCGAGGATCTGGCAACCCACTACGCGAGCGCCGACCTGTTCCTGTTTCCGAGCGAGACCGAGACCTTCGGCAACGTGACGCTCGAGGCGATGGCCAGCGGGCTGGCGATCGTGGCGTACGACTACGCGGCCGCGGCCGAGCACGTGACGCACGAGCACAGCGGCCTGCTCGCGCCCCTGGGCGACACCCGCGCCCTGATCGCCGCCGCAGTATCGCTGGCTGCCGAAGTGCCGAGGGCGCGCGCGCTGGGCGCGAACGCCCGACTGGCCGCGCAGGCGCTGCAGTGGGATAGGCTGGTTGCCGCGATGGAGACGGTGCTCATGGCCGCGCTTTCGGCCCCGCTACCGCCCACGCGCCGGCGGGCCCTCAGGCGTGAACCACCTTCGGCTCGCGGATCGGCAGGTTGACCAGCGCGGCGGCCAGCGCGAGCACCGCGTCGGCGTACCACATCCAGAGGTAGTTGCCGCTGCCATCGATTGCCAGCCCCCCCAGCCACGCGCCGAAGAAGCCACCCACCTGGTGCGACAGCAGGGTCATGCCGAACAGCGTGGCCAGGTAGCGCACGCCGAAGAGCTTGCCGACGATGGCGGCGGTGGGCGGCACGGTGGCCAGCCAGGTGAGCCCCAGCCCGATCGCGAAGACGTAGAAGGTGAACGCGGTCTTGGGTGCGGCCAGGTACAGCAGCACCAGCACCGTGCGCGAGAGGTACATCCAGAACAGGATCTGCTTGCTGCGCCAGCGGTTGACGGCCTGCCCCACCAGCAGACTGCCGGCGATATTGGCCAGCCCGATCAGCGCGAGCGACCAACTGGCTACCGACGGCGGCAGGCCGCACAGGTTGACCTCGCCGGGCAGGTGCGTGACCAGGAAGGCGATATGAAAGCCGCAGGTGAAGAAGCCCGCGTGCAGCAGCAGGTAGCTGCGGTCGGCGAAGGCCTCGCGGATCGCCTGCCGCAAGCCGCCGCCGGCATTCTGCGCGGCCGCCGCGGCCGCCGCCGGCGAGCGCCGCATCGCCCGGGCGATGGGCAGCGTGGCCAGCGTGATGGCCGCGAGCGAGAACATGGCGCCCACCCAGCCGAGCACGGTGATCAGGCCCTGTGAGATGGGCGCGAACACGAACTGGCCCAGCGAGCCGCCGGCGTTGATCACGCCGCTGGCCGTGCCGCGCCGGGCCGCCGGCACGCTCTGCGCGACCGCGCCCATCAGCACCGAGAAGCTGCAGGCGCCCGCGCCCGCGGCGACCACCACGCCGAGCATCATCGTGAGCCCGAAGCCGCTCTTCACGAAGGGCACCAGCGCCAGCCCGATGGCGGTGATGACCACGCCCGCGGCCAGCACCCGGCCCGGGCCGTAGCGGTCGGCGAACGCCCCGGCCACAGGCTGCGCCGCGCCCCACACGAACTGGCCGACCGCCATCGCGAAGCTGATGGTGACGATGCCCAGGCCGGTGTCGGTATTGATCGGCGAGATGAACAGGCCCAGCGACTGGCGCGAGCCCATGGTGACCAGCAGCAGCGCCATCGCGAGCAGCGTGAGCGGCCACCAGCCGGAGCTTGCGATGGCGCCCGCGGGCGCAGCAGAGGCCGCGGGCGGCGATGCGGCGGCCGGGGCGGAAGCGGGGGCGGAGTCGTCGGGGCGCTGGGTCATCGGGCGGCAAGCGGCGAGGCCGTCCGCGTCGGGGCCGCGGACG
>JBILUW010000344.1:0-3401 GCA_044370795.1 Burkholderiaceae bacterium | reverse complement strand
TGGTGTGCATCAGGCGGCCCGGCACGCGCGAGAGCCAGGGCGACAGGCCGCTGAACATCTGCTGCGACAGGCTGGTGCGGTAGAGGATCTCGCCCATCCAGATGAACATCGGCAGCGCGGCGAGCTCCCAGCTGGCGGTGGTTTCCCAGAAGGAGGAGAACAGGTTCTTGCCGGGCTGGGTGTTGACGAAGAAGGCCTGGCCGATCCAGCCGACGATGGCCAGCGACATCGCGATCCAGACGCCGCCCGAGAGCATCAGCAGCAGCACGAACAGCAGCAGCGCGCCGATCTCGAGCAGGCCCATCAGAGGTCCTCCGAGAAGTCGCCGCGGGCGTGCCGCTCCTCGACCCGCGCGACGTAGCTCGGCTTGCCGCCGCGCAGCACGCCCACGCATTCGTCGATGACCGCGATCACGAGGATGGCCGCGCCGACGACGAAGCTCATCTGCGGAATCCAGATCGGGATGGGCACCATGTTGCCGGCGATGTCGTTGAACTCCCAGCTCTCGTAGGTGAAGCGCGCCGCCCAGAAGCCGAGGTAGCCGATGGCCACCGCGGCCACCGCGAGCGAAGCGACCTCGAGCCGGCGGCGCACCGACGGCGACACGCTCTCGAGCACCAGCGTGACGCGCACGAAGTCGCCGTTGCGAAAGCTGTAGGCCATGCCGAGAAAGGCCGCGGCCGCGCACAGCCACGAGACGACGTCGTTGACCCAGGACACGCGCCAGTTGGCGATGCGCCCGATCGAGGCGCCGATCATCAACATCAGGATGGCGAGCACGCACAGGGCCGCGATCGCGCCGCCCGCGAGGTACAGCGCGTCGAGGGAGCGCCGCAGGCGTCCGGCCTGCGGCGGGAGGGCGGCGCTCATCGGGGCGCGGCCGCTGCGATCAGCCCGGCGTGCCCGCGCCGATCACTTCAGGTAGGCGTCGACCAGGCCCTTGCCCTCGGCGCCGGCCTTCTCGAGCCACTCCTTGAGCATCGTGTCGCCGACCCTCTTCAGGTCGGCCTTCAGCTGGGGCGAGGGCGGCACGACGGTCATGCCGTTGTTGCGCAGGGTTTCCATCGTGCTGGTGTTGACGCGGCGCGACTCGGTCCAGCCGCGGGCCTCGGCGTCGGCGGCGGCCTTCATCACCGCGTCCTGGGTGGGCTTGTCGAGCGCGTCGAAGGCCTTGCGGTTGACGAGCACCGCGTTCTTCGGGATCCAGGCCTGGACGTCGTAGTAGAACTTCAGGTGCTCGAAGAGCTTGCTGTCGACGCCGGTGGCGCCGGAGGTCATGGTCGACTCGACCACGCCGGTGGCCAGGGCCTGCTGGAACTCGGCGGCCTGCACGGTCACGGCTTGCGCGCCGATCAGGTCGGCGATGCGGGCGGTGGACGGGCTGTAGGCGCGCCACTTGATGCCGCGCAGGTCGGCTGCGCTGTTGATGGGCTTCTTGCTGTAGAGGCCCTGTGGCGGCCAGGGCACCGAGTAGAGCAGCATCATGCCCTGCTCGCCGAGCTTCTTCTCGAGCAGCGGCTTTTGCAGGCGGTAGAGCTTGGTGGCCTCGTCGTAGCTGTCGGCGAGGAAGGGCAGGGCGTCGGCGGCGTAGATCTGCCACTCGTTGCTGAAGTTGGTGAGCAGGATCTCGCCGGCCTGGGCCTGGCCGCCCTGCACGGCGCGCTTGATCTCGGGGGCCTTGAAGAGCGAGGCGTTGGGGTGCAGCGCGATCTTGAGCTTGCCGCCCGACAGGCGATCGACGTCGGCGACGAACTGGGTGAGGTTGGCGGTGTGGAAGTTGGTGACCGGGTAGGCGGTGGGCAGGTCCCACTTCGTCTGGGCCTGGACGCCGGTGGTGGCGGCCAGCAGGCCGGCGGCCAGGGCGAGGCTGAAGCTGCGGCGATTCATGAGGGGCACTCCGAGGCTGGAAGAGCGGGGTGGGACGGGTTGGGGGTGGGCGGATGGGCCGCCGCCCGCGGCTGCGCACAGCGTTCCGGGCGCGAAGCGGATTTCGAGTCGCCGGGAGCCACTACTGCCGCAAGAAGCGCGTCGATCCTAGCATGCGTTCTTCCGTCCGTCGGGGCGGCCGACCCGGCCCGTCGGGCGGGTCATCCGGGCGCCAGACGGCCGACGTAGACTAATGAGTTCTCGTCCACCGGGCCCCGACGATGATGCTGCCCCCACCCCTGGACCGCTGGCTGAACCATCTCGACCGCATCCTGAAAGGCAGCGGCGGCTCGTCCGCTGGTCAGCCGACGCGGCTGATGCGGCGCCCCCAGCGCAAGGTGATCGGCGGGGTGTGCGGCGCGATCGCCGATTACGTCGGCCTGCCGGTAGTGGCGGTGCGCCTCGGCGCAGTCGTGCTGCTGGTGGGCTCGATGTCGACCTTCGCCTTCCTGTACCTGTTGGCCTGGGTGGCGATCCCGAAGGCGCCGCAGGGCAGCATGCCCGACGTTTCCCGGTCGATGCGGCGCAAGCTGCGGCGCATCGAGGGCCGCCTCGACGGGCTGCACCGGCGCCACGACCCCGAGCTCGCCGCGCTCGCGCAAGACGCCTTCAACGCGATCCGCCTGCTCGCGCCGCGCTTCGAGGGGCGGCAGGCCGCGCGCCATGCCGAGCTGCGCGAGACCGCGCTGTCGCGCTTTCCGAGCCTGCTCGACAACCTCGCGGCGCTGCCGCCCGATCCGGGAGGTGCCGCGGCCTGGCGCGATCGCCCGGCGGGCTCGCCCGAGCGGGTGCTGTTCGAGCAGCTGGGGTCGATTCGCACCGAGCTGCAGCAGGCCTCGGTGCGGCTGCTCGAGGAGGATTTCGAGGGTGCACGCGGGCAGCAGCGCAAGACGCCCTCGATGGCGGGTTTCCGCGACCGGCTCGAGCCGCTGCGCGCGCGGCTGGCCCGCCGTGGCGAGGCGGTGCGCGAGGCCGTGACGATGCTCGGCTCGATCGAGACGCGCCTGGAGTTCCTGCTCGAGCGCATCGAGGCCGGCGGCGACGGGCTCGACCTGCGGCCCTTCGAGGTCCGCAAGATCGCCTTCGAGTACCTGCCCGATGCGCTCGAACGCTACCTGCAGCTGCCGCAGGCGCTGGCCCACGAGGAGGTGCTCGCCGACGGGCGCACCGCCACGCAGGCGCTGGGCGAACAGATCCGGCTGCTCGATGCCACGCTCGCCGATCTCGCGCGCAGCTACTTCGAGAAGGACGCGCGCGGCCTGCTGGTGCACGGCCGCTTCCTGCGCGAGAAGTTCGCCGAGCAGCCGCTGCAGTTCGTGCCGCGCGACCGGACCCGGCAGCCGGCCGGTTGAGCACCCAGGCCGAGCATCGAGGCCGAGCCCCCCAGGCCTTGCATCCATCCCCGCGTCGGGCGACGCGCCTCATTCGCTGGAGAGCCCCCTGATGACCGCATCGAACTCGAACCCGACGGGCGT
>JBILUW010000007.1:0-38546 GCA_044370795.1 Burkholderiaceae bacterium | reverse complement strand
CGCCACCACGGGGGCGCTGGTTGCCGACATCCACGGCGAGCAGGGCTTTCTGCGCGGCGCGCTGCGCGCTCTTGCCCGCGAGCGCAAGTCGCGCGGACTCGGCAGTGAGCAGCCGTTTCAGCTGATCGCACGCACCGATGGCCGCCTCACCCTGGCCGATCCGGCAACCGGCCAGCGCATCGATCTCGAGTCCTTCGGAGCGGCCAACGCAGGAGCCTTCGCGGCGCTGCTCGGCCCCTCCTCCCGCTGAAAGGCCAAGCACCATGACGACCTCTTCCGCCGCGATCGAGTCCGCCAACGACGTTGCCGCGCGAGCGCGCGCCGAGTCGCTCATCAGCCCGCGCTTCTACACCACCGACTTCGAGGCGATGGACCGCATCGACGTCTCGCCGCTGCGCGCGGAGTGGGACGCGATGCTGGCCGAGTACGAGGGCGACAACAACCACGATCACTTCCAGCGCAACGAAGCGTTCGCCGACGAGGTCAGAGACGTCTTTTCGAAGGTCTCGCCCGAGTTGCGACAGGAGTTCCTCGACTTCCTGATCACATCGGTGACGAGCGAGTTCAGCGGCTGCATCCTGTACAACGAGATCCAGAAGAACGTGCGCAACCCCGACATCAAGGCGCTGATGCGCTTCATGGCGCGCGACGAGTCGCGCCATGCGGGATTCATCAATCAGAGCCTCAAGGATTTCGGCATGGGGCTCGATCTCGGCGACCTCAAGCGCACGAAGCAGTACACCTTCTTTCGCCCGAAGTTCATCTTCTACGCGACCTACCTGTCGGAGAAGATCGGCTACGCGCGCTACATCACGATCTACCGGCAACTCGAGCGCCACCCCGACAAGCGCTTTCATCCGATCTTCCGGTGGTTCGAGCGCTGGTGCAACGACGAGTTCCGGCACGGCGAGTCGTTCGCGCTGATCATGCGCGCCGACCCGCGCCTGCTGCGCGGCGTGAACCTGCTCTGGATCCGGTTCTTCCTGCTGGCGGTCTACGCGACGATGTACGTGCGCGATCACACCCGGCCGCTGCTGCATCAGGCGATGGGCCTCGACTCCACCGAATACGATCATCAGGTCTTCGACATCACCACCGAGATCGCCCGGCAGGTGTTTCCGGTCTCCCTCGACACCCGACATCCTGCCTTCATGGCCGGGCTGGATCGGCTCTGCCGCATCCGTGCGGGCTACGATCGGGCGGGCGCACGGGGCGGGATCGTCGGGCGGGTGCAGCAGGCCGGATTTGCGATCGCCGGCGCGTTCACGTTCGCCCGGCTGTATCTTCACCCGGTGCGCAGGCACGAACTGCCGTCGCAGGTGCGCGTTGCGCCGGCCTGGTAAGCGGCGGGCTCGCGGGGTCGCCGGAGCCATCGCGTGACCGGGATGCTCTGCGCCGTCGCCACCGCGGTTGCCGCCTGGTGGCTGAGCACCGGCCTCGTGCTGATCCTGGTCAGGCTGGCGACCCGCGCCGAGCGCCTCAGTGCGTTTCTCGCGACAGTGGTCGCGGTCGTCGCGGTGGCGGGATTGGCCCAGACCGCCCGTCAATCCGACCTCGCCGGCATCTACGGTGCCTTCGCCTGCGCCCTGCTGGCATGGACGTGGCACGAGCTCACCTTCCTGTGCGGCTGGGTCACCGGGCCCCGGCGTTGCGCGCTGCCCGCGGGGCTGCGCGGGTGGCAACGCTTCGTGCAGTCGCTACGCGCCATCCTCTGGCACGAACTGGGCATCGCCGTCATCGCGCTGCTCATCGTCGCGCTCGCGTGGGGTCAACCAAACCAGGTCGGCGTGGGGACGTTTCTCGTGCTGTGGGTCATGCGCGCGAGCGCCAAGCTGAACCTCTTCCTGGGCGTGCGCAACCTCAGTGAGCAGTTTCTCCCCGACCATCTGGTCTACCTGCAGAGCTTCTTCCGGCGCCGGCGCATGAACGCGTTCTTCCCGCTCGCCGTCGGTCTGGCGCTCGTGGCGCTGGCGGCGATCATTGCCGCGGCGCTCCATCCCGACGCTTCGCCGGCCGAGTCTGCCGGCCACGCGCTGGTCGCCACGATGCTGGCGCTGGCCATCGTCGAGCACGCGATGCTGGTGCTGCCGCTCGACACGGTCGCGCCCTGGCGCTGGGCGCTTGCCCGCCGGCCCGTCGCGGGCGGTGAGTCTGCCCAGCCCTCGGCCGCGCCGCGCGAGCCCGTGGGCGTTGCCGCCGCAGGAAGCGATGAGAAGCTCCTTCATGCCCGATAGTCCGTCAGCTGCCCGGCCGGTCGACGGCGACGCGCCGCTCGCCCTGGTCATCGGCAGCGGCTTCGGGGGCCTCGCCGCCGCGATCCGTCTCGCCTGCAAGGGGTGGCACGTCCAGGTCCTCGAAAAGCTCGACGCGCCCGGCGGCCGCGCGTACGTCTGGGAGCAGGACGGATTCCGGTTCGACGCCGGACCGACGATCATTACCGCGCCGTTTCTGCTCGACGAGCTCTGGGAGACCGCCGGGCGGCGCTTCGCCGACGACGTCGAACTCAGGCTGATGGACCCGTTCTACCGGATTCGCTTCGACGACGGCACGTGGTTCGACTACACCGGCGATCCGGATCGCATGCGCGCCGAGGTCGCCCGCTTCAATCCGAGCGACGTTCCCGGCTACGAGGCTTTCCTGATCGAGGCGGCGAAGTGCTACCAGCTCGGTTTCATCGAGCTGGGCAGCATCGCGTACAACACCCTCGGCGACCTGGTCGGCGGGCTGCCCAACATGGTCAGGATGCGCGGCTGGCGCAGCATCTGGCAGATGGCGTGCCGCTACTTCAAGGATCCGAAGCTGCGGGTCGTCATGAGTTTTCATCCGCTGCTGATCGGCGGCAATCCCCTCTCCGTGACCTGCATCTACAGCCTGATCAACACGCTCGAGCGGCGCTTCGGTGTCCACTGGGCGATGGGCGGAACCGGGTCGATCGTTCGCGCGATGGTGAGACTGCTCGAGAGCCTGGGCGGCAGCATTCGCTACGACGCGGAAGTGGCGAAGATCGACATCGAGGGGCCGGCCGGCGGGCGCGGGCGGGCCACCGGCGTCGTCCTGAAGAGCGGTGAGCGGCTGCCCGCCGATATCGTGGTCTCGAATGCCGACACGATGTGGACCTATCGCCATCTCGTCGATGCGCGCTGGCGCCGCCGGTGGACCGATGCCAGGATCGAGAACAGCCGCCACTCGATGAGTCTGTTCGTCTGGTACTTCGGAACCGATCGGCGCTGGGACGATGTGCCGCACCACATGATGGTGCTGGGTCCGCGCTACGAAGGGCTGCTGCGTGACATCTTCAAGCGGCACGTGATCCCCGCCGACTTCAGCCTCTACCTGCATCGGCCCAGCGCCACCGACCCCTCGGTGGCGCCCGCCGGTTGCGATGCCTTCTACGTGCTCAGCCCGGTCTCGCATCTCGACAGCGGCACCGACTGGCGGGCAACGGCCGAGTCATACCGGCGCTCGGTCGAGCAGGCTCTGGAGCGCACGGTGCTGCCCGGCCTGAGCCGGCACGTCGTGTCCTCGAGAGTCATGACGCCGCAGGACTTTCACGACCGCCTCCTGTCCTACAAGGGAGCGGCCTTCGGCATGGAGCCGCTGCTGCTGCAAAGCGCCTGGTTCCGGCCGCACAACCGCAGCGAGGACGTCGACCGGCTGTTCATGGTCGGCGCCGGAACCCACCCAGGCGCCGGGGTTCCCGGCGTCCTGATGTCAGCCAAGACCCTCGAACAGGTACTGCCCGATGTCCGCGCCTTCGTCTGACGCGATCGAATCGCCGGCGCAGTCCGGCTACGATGCCGCTGCCTGCCGCGCGCTGATGCGCGGTGGCTCGAAAACCTTCTTCGCCGCGTCGCTGCTGCTGCCTGCGCGGGTCCGGGCGCCGGCAAGCGCCCTCTATGCCTATTGCCGCCTCGCCGACGACGCGATCGATCAGGGCGCCGATCCGAGAGCGCAGGTGCGCGCGCTGCAGAACCGGCTCGACGCCGTCTATCGAGGCAGGCCCGGCAACGAACCGGCCGATCGCGCCCTGGCTCAGGTCGTTCACGGCTTCGGCCTGCCCAGGGCCCTGCTCGACGCGCTGCTCGAGGGCTTCCTCTGGGATACCGAAGGTCGCCGCTACGACACCCTTTCCGACGTGCTGGATTACGGTGCCCGGGTGGCCGGCACCGTGGGCGCGATGATGTCGCTGGTGATGGGCGTGCGCTCCCCATCGGCGCTTGCGCGGGCCTGCGAACTCGGCGTGGCGATGCAGCTGACGAACATCGCCCGCGATGTCGGGGAAGATGCGCGCAACGGCCGGCTCTACCTGCCTCGCGACTGGCTCGCGCAGGCGGGCGTGGACGTCGACGCCTGGCTGGCCGCGCCCCGGTTCACGCCGGCCATCGGATCGGTGGTGCAGCGTCTTCTTGCCCAGGCCGACGTGCTGTACCGGCGCTCGGCGCTCGGGATTGCCGAGCTGCCCCGCGACTGCCGACCGGCCATCGACGCCGCCCGCAACGTGTATGCCGAGATCGGTCGGCAGCTGGAGCGCGACGGACTCGACTCGGTCACGCGGCGCGCCGTGGTGCCCGGCAGGCGCAAGCTGGTGCTGGTCGCCTTCTCGACCCGTACCCTGCTGCTGCCGGTCGCGCAGGGCCGCAGCCCCGAGCCGCTGCCCGAGATCGCCTATCTGGTCGACGCGGCCAGCGCCGAGCCGCGTTCGATGAGGGTTGCAGGCGCACCCGCGGTGCCGCGGCGCAGCTTCGACGAGCGCATCATCTGGGCGACCGACCTTTTCGCCCGGCTGGCTGAACAGGACAGGCGCGCCGGCCGCTGACGCCGCGCGGCACCGTGGTGGACGACTCCTTGCCCCTGCTCAAGCTGGTCGAGGTGCTCGGCGTGCTGGCGGCCGGCATCGGGTTCGCTTGGTGGCAGTTCTCCGACCTGGCAAAGGCCCGGCGGGAGTCTCGGCGCGAGGACGAGCAGCCGACGAACGATGCTGCGCAGCCCGGTCGGCGCGCCGATCATGGTGCCGACGACGGCCGCCCCGACGTGATCGGATCGGGGGACCCGGACGCATCGGCGCGGGACGATACGCAAGGCATGGGAGGCAGGCGATGAGCGGCTCGCTGAAGATCATCCATGTTCTTTGCGCCTGCCTTTTCCTGGGCAACGTCATCGTCAGCGGCACCTGGGCGGCGCTGGCCGAGCGCACGCGCAATCACGCGATCATCCAGTTCAGCAACCGCATGGTGCTGATGACCGACCTCCTGTTCACGCTGGGGGGGTCGCTGGGGGTGGTGATCACGGGCTACCTGATGGCCGACCGTTGGGGTGGCGAGGCGCTGCACCCGTGGATACGCTGGTCCTACCTGCTCTTCGGCCTGTCGGGGCTGATCTGGCTGCTCGTGCTGATGCCGATCCAGCTCAAGCAGCGCCGCCTGCTGCGCGAGACCGACGTCATCACCCCGCAGTACCTGCGGCTGTCGCGCACCTGGCAGATCTGGGGCGCCGGTGCGACGATCCTGCCCCTGCCGATTCTCTACTTCATGATCAACAAGCCGGCATGAGGCCGGCCGGCGAGAGCCTGCGCGGCCAGGTGGTCCTCATTACCGGGGCGGGTGCGGGAATCGGCGCGGCTGGCGCGCGCGAGCTGGTTCGCAGGGGGGCGTTTGCGGTGCTCCTGGACGTCGATGGCGCACTTGCGACCGCGACCGCCGAGGCGATCGGCCCCGCGGCCTCGGCCGTCGCGGGTGACGTCTGCTCGCCCGCCGACTGCCAGCGTGCGGTCGACGTCGCGCTGCGCCGTCACGGCCGCCTCGACGCGGTCTGGGCCAACGCCGGTATCGCATCGTTCGGCCCGCTCGCGCACACCGATCCTGTGGCCTGGCGCCGCTGCTTCGAAGTCAACGTCTTCGGCGTCTTCAACAGTTTCAGGGCCGCGCTGCCCGCGGTGCTCGAGCGCCGCGGCAGCCTGCTGGTCTCGGCATCGGCGGCGAGCTTCGCGCATCCGCCGATGATGTCGGCCTACGCCGCCTCGAAAGCGGCCGTCGAGGCGATGGCCAATGCGTGGCGCATCGAACTCGCCGCCCATGGCGTGGGCGTCGGCGTCGTTCATGCCTCATGGGTGCGCACGCCATTGGTCGAGGAGGGAGAGTTGCACCCCGGCTTCCAGCGTCTGCGCGATACCGCGCCGCGCTGGTTGCGCGCTCAGATGCCCGCCGAGCAGGCGGCGCGACTGATCATCGATGGTCTCGAGCGCCGGGCCGACAGGATATGGGTGCCCGGATGGGTGCGGATGCTGCACTGGCTGCGGCCCCTGCTGCATCTGCGGGGCGCCGAGGCAGGGCTGCGCCGTGCTGCGCCGGATCTCG
The DNA here is from genome assembly GCA_044370795.1 of Burkholderiaceae bacterium. Classification (GTDB taxonomy): domain Bacteria; phylum Pseudomonadota; class Gammaproteobacteria; order Burkholderiales; family Burkholderiaceae_E; genus Quisquiliibacterium. Next base: position 32,193 of record JBILUW010000007.1, on the reverse strand, counting down.
AGGCGATATACCTCGAGGGCTTGCGTGAACACGGGGCGCTGGCCTCGTCGCTGGGTCCTCGCGAGCACGCGCGTGCCGTTGGCGGTGAGGGCGATCCTGCGGGTCGCTGAGCGCGGGCCTCACGGGCGGCGCGGCATGCGCCACGGCAGCATCAGACGCACCGGCAAAGACACCACACGCGGCACGTCGAGCGTCTCGTGGATCGAGACCACCGACTCGCCGAGCAGCGTAGAGCGGATCTTCGAGCGCACGTAGAACGGCGTGTCCTCGAGCGTCTCCAGCAATACCGGCGCAGGCGTGCGTTCGCCGCGTGCGTGCCGGGCGATCCGCCACAGGGAGGCGGGCAGATCGTGCCTCGGCGGAGCCTCGAAGGCCTCGTGGCTGCCATCGCGGCGGAAACGTGCGGCAATGACGCGCTCGCCGCCGCCCCGGTGCCTGACGTCGTACACGACCGCGGTGTCGCCGTTGGCGACCTTGCCGCGAGACCAGTCCCAGTCGGCGAATGCGCGATCGACGGGCTCGCTGCCGTCGTTGGCGTCGAAGTACGCATCGCCGCTCCAGCGCAGCCCGGGTTGGCGCAGATCCACCTCGACGCGCGCGCACGGGGCCACCGGCCCCCAGCGATGGCGGCCCGCGCGGTCGAGGCTGGCGACGAACGGGCACAGGCCCTGCGGCCACAATCTGATTCGGCCCCGCACGGGCAGGGGAATCGGTGCGCAGCGCTCGTCGATATCGACCTGCAGGCAGTTGCCGTCCCAGGTGAGGCCGCTCGGGCCGATGCGGAAATGCCGGCTTGCGCGCTCGATGTGCCGGCTGCCTCGCTCGGTCATTGCCCAGCGCCTGCCGCCGGCGCCGTACAGCGCGACGTTGAGCGCGCAGTGATTCTCGGGGTCGGGCCGGCCGCGGGCGCGTGCGAGGGCGTAGTAGGGCGAGAAGACGCTGCCGACGAACGCGATGACCGTGAGCCCGTATCGCTCGTCATCGCTGATCGCGTCGAAGTACCACCAGAGGTAGCCGCCCGGCGCGACGGCCTGATCGAAGCGCGGGGCGCCGTCGATGTCCCGGCCTGCAGCCGGCCGGCCGTCCTGGGGGCCGGCCGCCCCGTCGTTCACGCGAACGTGGTGCAACGACGGGGTCGCCCGGGGAGGTGCTGGCCTACTTCGAGGGCGCAGCCGCAGGCGCGGCCGGCGCGGCGGCGGAGGCGGCCGCGGCAGCAGGGGCAGGGGCAGGGGCTGCCGGGGCGGCCGAATTCGACCCGCCCGCGACGGCGAGCAGCTCGGGGTGAGCCTGCGCCATCTTGGCGCCATACAGGGGCTTGTAGGCACCCTGATGGCAGGTGGCGCAATTCACCTTGGCCACATCGCCCTTCGGGCCAAGACGATCGGCCGGGAAGGTCTTGGTGAGCGGCTCCATGTAGGCCACATTCAGATCGCGAGCCATGCGGATGCCGTGCCAGGCCGTGACCCGTTGCGGCGGCGCCTCGCTCCACGACTGGAAGTTGCGCGTGTTGTGGCAGTAGGTGCAGTTCACGCCCAGCGAGGTCGACATGTGCATCATCAGCGCATAGGTGTGCTCGGCCTGCTTGGTGGTGTTGCGGTTGAACGCATCACCGGTGAAGCGCAGCGCCTGATCACCGTTCACGCGGATGGGCAGTGCATCCTTCAGGTACGGCGTGAATGGGTCGAACGGCAGGGAGCTCAGCGCGACAGACGGCGCGGCGATGTTCTGCCCGGCAAGATCGCCCATCAGCGAGTTCTCGTGCCGGCGATCCTTGGGCGCGAACCAGACCTGCGCCGGAACCGGGTTGCCGCGGTGGCAGGTGTAGCAGGTGACCCCGGTGTCGCCGACGTGCTTCTGCCATTCGGCGTTCACGTGCTGCGTCATCTGGATCATGCGGCGCGCCACCACCTTCGTGTATTTGCTGTCGTCGGCGAGGTTCTGCAGGTTGTGGCAGTAGCCGCAGCCCTGGTCGGGGGCCACCCACTGGGTGATCGAAGTCATGTGCCGGGTGAACTCGGCCACGCTCAGATCGCCGAGTACCTGCACGTTCTGGTAGACCTCCTTGGCTTTGGGTCCGTCGCTGCCCGCCGGCGGCTGGGCGGCAGGTGCGGCGTTCAGGCTCGCCTGTTGCGCGAGCAGACGGGGGTTGTAGACCTGCTCCATGCCGGTACCGCGGTAGCCGGTCTGGACGGTGGTGACCGGTGGGCGCTCGCAGCCGGCCAGCACCAGGGCGGCCAGCGGCAGCGCAAGCAGCCGGATGGATCGGGCGAAGGCGCTCATGGTTTGACTCCCAGCAGGGCAGGGTCGACGCTCAGCGGATAGACGGCGGGGTAGGCGGGCGCCACGTGATGCTTGACGGCCCAGAGATACCAGTTGTCGACCACGGTGCCTGTCAGCAGGATGCCGATGCCGCCGGTGAGCGGGCACAGGACCGCGAACCACCACGCCCAGCGGTGAATGGACTCCATCGTCGCGTTGAAGCCCATGGTCCAGCGCCAGAAAAGGCCCGCGCGTTCCGAGGCCGTGCCGCGATCGACGATCTGCTCGATCTCGCGCTCGCCGCCGTAACGACCCACCGCGAGGATGGTCGCTCCGTGCATGGCGAACAGCAGCACGGAGCCGTAGAGAAAGACGATCGACAGCGCGTGGAACGGGTTGTAGAACAGGTTCCCGTGCCGCAGCGACAGCGCCGACACCCAGTCGAGGTGCGGGAAGATCCCGAACGGAACCGCCTCCGACCAGTTGCCCATCAGCAGCGGGCGGAAGAAGCCGCACACGAGGTACAGCCAGATCGCGGCGGCAAAGGCCCACGCGATGTGGGTGCCCATGCCGAGCTGGCGAGCCCGCCGGTAGGTGCGCGCCCACCAGAGGAAAAGCGACACCGTCAGCAGGAAGCCGGTAATGATCCACCAGCCGCCCTGCGCCAGCGGCGGGATGCTCAGCCCGTAGGCCGGAGGTGGTGGTTCGAGCGCCAGCCAGAACAACTGGCGCACCAGCTCGATGGGACTGAAGTCCACCGACGCCAGCATGTTGAAGCCGATGATGTTGAAGGCGAGCGTGCCGAACAGCAGCGACGCGACGCCCAGCCCGCCCAGGTAGACCGGTCCGATCTGGGCGTTGCCCAGCCGGCCGAGCAGATGCAGGACGAACGGTTGGCCGGTGCGCTTCCAGTCGTCGCGCGGCAACTCGACCCCATCGTGCAGCGGACCGGTGGGTTGGACCGCGGTGAACAGATTCTGATATTCCGCCATGACTTGCTCCCGGGGTCCTAGCGCCAGATCGGCATGTTGAGCCACCAGCCCCACCACTCGGGCCAGCTGCGTGTCCAGAAGGGGCCGCTCACCACGATGCAGACGGCGGCGAACCACACGGAGGCCAGCGCCAGGAACAGACCCAGGCGGTGGATGCCGAGCGTGCCGACCGAGTAGCCGATGAAGTCACGGAAGAACGTGTCTTCGTGCTCCGGCGTCTTGACCACTTCGCCCTTCTTCGGATTCGTCGAAGACAGCACGAGTCCGCCGTGCATCGCGAGCGCCAGCGTCGTGGCGAAGAACAGGCTCGCGGCGATGCAGTGCCAGGGGTTGTAGTGGAAATGCAGGTACTGGTAGGCGACGTTGCTCACCCAGTCCAGGTGGCTGAAGATGCCGTAGGGGAATGCATGCCCCCACGCGCCGAGCAGCACCGGGCGAATGACCTGCAGCGTCACGTAGGCGAGGATCGCGAAGCTGAATGCCACGGGCACGTGCAGACCCATGCCGAGCTTGCGGCAGATCTCGACCTCGCGCAGTGCCCACGAGCAGAAGGCGCCTAGCGCGCAGACCGTGATGATCTGCCACAGGCCTCCTTCCATCATCGGCGCGAGATTCAACCCGTACTTCAGGTCGGGTGGCGCGATGCTGATCTGCCAGAGATTCCAGGTCGGGCCCATGGCCGCGCCCCAGAGAATCATGGCGGTGCCGACCAGCGTGAAAAAGGCGGTCGTGACACCGAAGAAACCGACGTAGAACGGTCCGATCCAGAAGTCGAACAGATCTCCGCCGACGAGGGTTCCCCCTCTGACGCGGTATTTTCTCTCGAAGCTCAGCATGGCCATTTCGAGTTCTCCAGTTGCTGTGCGCTGTGCATCAGCCGATCGCGTTCCGGCGTGGTCGCGGGGGGTGGGCGGGGGCCAGAGCCCTTGTCCGCCCACCTGCGCGGCATCGACGCCGCGCGGCCGCTACTTGCCCGGAGGCGTCGGCGCGTTCTGCGAGGCTTTCGCAGCCGCGGCCTTGGCCGTGTCGGGGTGCCAGCTGTTGATGTTGTAACGATCGCCGCTGATTTGAATCAGGTGGATGCTCGTCGAGACAAAAGCGATCAGCAGTCCGGTGAGGATGATCGCTTTGCGCGGATCGACGATGCGCCAGTAACGCCACATGTTGGAGTCCTTTCGCTAGCTCAGGTGGGAGATGACGGTGTAGACGGCAGACTTCACGCCGCCCAACATCGATTGCGCTCCTTCGGCTCCGGGGAACCAGGTGCGCCAGTTCCAATTCAGCAGCTGCCCAACCACGGCGAGCACGAGGAACACGACGAACAGCGCAACGAAGATCAGGACCATGCCGTCGAGCGGTTTGCCGATCGGCGCTTGCTGTACGGCGGATTTCAGTGCCATGACTGCCTCCTTGGATTACGGGTCTAACTCAGAACCAGGGGCGCCAGATCCACACCAGGCTGTGCGCGAAGAACGCGCCAGCCGCCCAGAGCAGATAGCCCTGAACGTAGTACTTGTGGAATTCCTGACACTCCGCGTCCGTCAGTCCGGACGGATTGACCTTTTCAGTCATTGTCGAAGTCCTCGTTGAATCGCCTCGCGGCAACGGCCCTGCCAGACGGCCTGGCCTGAAAGACCGACGCGTTGCCGCGCCGGCACCCAGACGCCGGGGGAACCCGGCGCATGCCCGGGCGATCCGGAGAGATTGCTTCGCTTGTCATGCGAGGCTCCCTTCCCTGGATCGTCCAAACAATCGAGTCAGTCCTTCGGCCTGCACCGAAGCGAGCCCGGCTGCGCGCGCATCGAGCTCGGCCGCGTCGCGCATGCGCTTGGCGGCGGAGATGCGCACCAGCACCGGTTCGTCCTCGAGCAGGCGCTCGAGCAGCTGATGCGCCGCCGCGTCCCAGGGCATCGAGCCGGCGCCGCTCGCGCGGCTGGGCGTGGCCTCGATGCGGTCCATGTCGGTGGCGAGCGGCAGGATGTGGAACAGCGCATCGAACAGCGCGTTGCACACCTCCTGCACGAGGTAGGTGGCGCCGGCGTAGCCCATGAACGGCGTGCCCGTGTGCCGGCGCACGATGGCGCCGGGGAACGAGGCCGGGATGTAGGCGGCGCGCCCTCCGCATTCGGCCAGGTACATGCGCTCGTTGTAGCTGCCGAACATCACGAGCGGCGTCTGGGTGTGGACCATCTTGCGCACGGCCGCGTTGTCGGTCTTGTCGCCGGGGCGCCGCGCAACCGCGAAGCGGCAGGGCAGACCGAGTTCGTCCTCGAGGAAGCGCTGCAGGCCGCGCGCGTAGGTCTCGCCGGCCACCACCGCGAAGCTGGCCGTGGCGAAGAAGTCCTGGGTCACCGAACGCCACAGGTCCCAGACCGGCTTGATGGTGGTGTGCTTTTCGCGCTCGATGAAGGGCTCGGGGTCGAGGTCGAGCAGCTCGCCGAGCTTGCGCAGGAAGCGGGTCGTGCTGTGCAGGCCGATCGGCGCGTGCAGCCACGGCCGATCGAGGGCTTCGCAGAGCGCCGGGCCGAACTCGCGATACAGGCAGATGTTGACGTCGGCCTCGACCAGCCGGGACACGTCGGCGAGGTGACTGCCCAGCGGAAAGACCATGTTGATCTCGGCGCCGATGCCTTGCACGAGCCGGCGGATCTCGGCGAGATCGCTGGGGGAGTTGAAGGTGCCGTAGCAGGGCCCGACGATGTTCACGCGCGGCTTCTCGCCGGGCGCGCGCGGCTTGCGCTCGGGTACCTTGCGCATGCCGTATTCGTTCCAGAGCCAGACCATGGCCCGGTTGGCGCACTGCCACTGGTCCTCGTCGATCGTGCGCGGCAGAAAGCGCAGCAGACCGGTGCCCTCGGGCGTGACGCCGCCGCCGATCATCTCGGCGATGGAGCCGGTGACCACCACGGCGGGCAGATCGGGGTCGAGCACGCCGTGCGCGCGCTTCATCGCGCCCTCGGTGCCTTCGCGCCCGAGCTGTTCCTCGGCCAGGCCGGTGACGACGATGGGCAGCTCGTGCGGGGGCAGCGCGTCGGTGTAGTGGAGCACCGACGTGACCGGCAGGTTCTCGCAACCGACCGGACCATCGATGACCACCTGCAGGCCCTTGATCGCGGTGAACACGTACACCGCGCCCCAGTAGCCGCCCGCCCGGTCGTGATCGAGCACCAGCATCAGATCATCTCCTCGGCCTTGCGCTTCTTCTGCAGCTTGATCAGGTGGCGCCGGGTGTGTTCGCGAAACTCGGGGCGGTCGGTCGGCACGCCGTCCCAGACGCCCGACGCGTGGCCTTCGCCCACTTCGCCGAAGAAGTCCTTCATGGCGTCGAAGCGCCCGCGGTTGGCGATGGCCGCGTTGACCACGGTGGCGAGCGAGCCGGCCCCGGCCGGACCCATCAGCGGACGCGCCGAGATCAGGTTGGTGAAATAGAGCGCCGGGATGCTCGCCTGCTTGGCGGCCTGAACGACGGGTGTGGTGCCGATCGCGAGGTCGGGCTTGAACTCGCGCATGGCGGCCAGGTCCTGCTCGAGGGAGGCGCGAAACGCGACGTGCACGCCGCGCGCCTCGAGCCACTGGCGGTCGGGGTCGGACCAGACGGTGCGAGGGCAGGCGCTGCCGACATAGCGGACATCGGCGCCGCTCTCGACGAGCAGGCGCGCGACCAGCAGCTCGGACCCTTCGTAGCCGCTCAAGGTGATGCGGCCGCGGATCGGGGTCTTGTCGAGCGCTGCGCGGATCGCGGGCAGGAACCGGTTCTTGGCTTCGCCGATGCGCTCGGCCGGGACGCCCGCGGCCGTGCCGATGGCCTGCAGCCAGGCCTCGGTGCCGTCGTGACCCACCGGCGCGGAGCCGACGACCGGGCGTCCGGCAGCCTCGAACTCGCGCACGGTGGCGGTGTAGAACGGATGCAGGGCGGCCGCGACGCTGCAGTCGAGGGCGGCATAGAGCTCGCGCCACTCGCGGGTGGGGACCACCGGACCCGCGGCCAGGCCCAGCGGCTCGAGCATCATGCCCAGGCCCACCGGGTCGGCGGGGAACATCTCGCCGAGCAGCGCAACGGTTGGGCGGTCGGCGCGCCCGCTGCGCGGAGCCTGCACCGGCCCGGCCGCGATTTCGCCGCGCGCGAATTTCAGCATGGCGCCGGCGAGCACGTCCTTGGCCTCTGCATGCGTGGGCACGCCGAAGCCCGGTACGTCGATGCCGATGATGCGCACGCCGTTGATCTCGCGCGGCAGCAGCTGCAGGGGCACGCCGCTGGCGGTCGGCACGCACAGGTTGATGATGACGATGGCGTCGAACTGCGCCGGGTCGGCCTGCTGGTGGACAGCTTCGCGGATGTCCTCGAAGAGCTTGCCGGTGACCAGCGTCTCGGAGTTGAACGGGACGTAGCCGACCGAGCGGCGCGCGCCGTAGAAATGCGACGTGAAGGTGAGCCCGTAGACGCAGCAGGCCGAGCCCGACAGGATGGTCTGGGTGCGGCGCATGCGCAGGCCCACCCGCAGCGAGCCGAATGCCGGGCACATGCTCTGCGGCTGGTCGTGCGGGCCCTTCGGATAGTCGGTGGCGTACTGGCGCAGGGTGTCACCCTTGCCGGCGGCGGCGGCTGCTTCGTGCATCGCCTGCGCGCCGGCATGGCAGCCGAGGCCGTCGGACTTCAGGGCGTCGGGGTTGGGGATGGGCACCGGGCCCGGCGTGTCCATGGGCGTGCGCCTCAGGCCGCGTCGTAGACGACTTCGAGCGAGGCGCGGGCCGCCTGCTGCGGGCCGACGAGGTCGGTCAGGGTGGCCGGCTCGAGCACCACATCGCGGCCGACCGCGCTGCCGGAGAACAGGCCGAGCAACCGGTCCTGCGTGAGCGGCTTGGGCCGCACCGGCGGTGCCTCGGCGACGTTGGTGGCCAGTGTCTCGAAGAGCGCGGCCCAGGGGGTGCCGGGGCGGCCGATGATCTCGTAGCTGGCGCTCTTGCGCCGGATGTCCTCGTGCGCCGGGATGGCCGAGAGCACCGGGATGCCGGCCTCGGCGGCGAAGGCGGCGGCCTCGCCGGTGCCATCGTCCTTGTTGATGACCATGCCGGCGACACCGACGTTGCCGCCGAGCTTGCGGAAGTACTCGACCGCGGAGCAGACGTTGTTGGCGACGTAGAGCGACTGGAGGTCGTTGGAGCCGACGACGATGACCTTCTGGCACATGTCGCGGGCGATCGGCAGGCCGAAGCCGCCGCAGACGACGTCGCCGAGGAAGTCGAGCAGGACGTAGTCGAAGCCCCAGTCGTGGAAGCCGAGCTTCTCGAGGGTTTCGAAGCCGTGGATGATGCCGCGGCCGCCACAGCCGCGTCCGACCTCGGGGCCGCCGAGTTCCATCGCGAAGACGCCGTCGCGCTTGAAGCAGACATCGCCGATGGCCACCGCCTCGCCGGCGAGCTTCTTGCGCGAGGACGTCTCGATGATGGTGGGGCAGGCGCGGCCACCGAACAGCAGCGACGTGGTGTCGCTCTTGGGGTCGCAGCCGATCAGCAGGACCTTCTTGCCCTGCTGGGCCATCATGTAGGAGAGGTTGGCCAGCGTGAAGCTCTTGCCGATGCCGCCCTTGCCGTAGATGGCGATGATCTGGGTTTCGCGGGTGGCCGGCCCGGTGGCGACCGGATCGGGCTCGATGGCTGCTTCGGCGCGCAGCCGTTCCTTCTGGATGAACTGCACCGTGGCGGTGGACGGAGCGTTGCCGTTCGGGGTCATGCGCAGTGTCTCCAGTCGAGAACCATCTTCAGACATTCGGGGTCGTCGAAAGCGACCGGGTAGGCGCCTGCGGCGAGGTTGGCCGGCTCGAGGTGCGTGATCAGACCGTCGAGCGAGAGCTGGCCGCTCTCGACGAGCCAGCGCACTGCCAGCAGGTCGGGGCGCTTCCACTCCGCGGCGACGCGGATGCGGGCTTCGCGCATGAAGGCCGGCGCGAATGCGAACGAGAGCGGCTGGGTGTAGAAGCCGGCCAGCACGACCTCGCCACCAGGCGCCGTGCGCGCGATCAGGGTGTCGAGCAGCGAGGCGTCGCCGCTGACGTCATAGATGCAGCGGTAATCGCGCCTGTCGTCGTCTTCGGGGCGCACCACCGGATAGCCCAGCGCGCCGCCTGCGCGGCGCGGGTCGCGCTCCCAGACCGTGGGTGCGGGGGCGCCGGAAAGCACGGTGAGGCGCGCGAGGAGGCGGCCGAGCACACCGTGGCCGACGATGAGTTCGGGCGGCCCGTGCGGGTCGGAGCGCCCGCCCCCCGAAACCGAGTGGTAGGCCGTGGCGGCGAGGGCGAGCAGCACGCTGCGCTCGCCAAGCTGGTCGCTGATCGGCACTACGCGCTCGCCCGGTACGACGACGCGTGACGCGGCGCCGCCGAACAGGCCGCGTATCTCGCCGAAGCAGCGGGCTCCGGGCACGAACACGGTCTGTCCGTCACGCAGACCCGAGCCCGGGCCCGCGCGAACCACGCGGCCGACCGATTCGTAGCCGGGCACGAGCGGGTAACCCATGCCGGGAAAGGAGGGCATGCTGCCGGACCAGAGCAGCTTCTCGGTCCCGGTGCTGACGCCGCTGTAGTCGATGTCGACGACCACGTCGGCATCCCCGGGGGGCGTCAGTCCGATCGGAGCGACGTGGATGCGCCCGGGCTGCTCGAGCACGACGGCCAGCGTGTTCACCGCGGTCCTCCTGGTTGGCGGAAGGGCCGCTGGCGGAGTGGCAGCGCGCAGATGACGCGCGGCGCACAGCGGGAAGCCAAGGCCCAGAGTGTCATCTTAGCGATACACAAATAAGTGTCAAGACGAAAGGACAAAAGCGTTTCGGAAGGATCGGTCATGCTGCGATGACGCCGGGGCGCGAGCCCGTGGCTCAGGCGCGTACGCCGCGAGCGAGCATCACCCGCGTCTGCAGCGGCAGCCGGGTGGGCAGCAGGCTGGCGCGCGCAAAGCCCGCCTCGAGCAGCAGTTCGCGCAGGCGCTGCGGCGTGCGCGAACGGCCGCGGCCCATCGCGAGCAGATAGAGCCCGTAGTACGCATCGCCGATGGCCTCGGCGCCCGGCGTGCCTGACATCGGTTCGCAGACCAGCAGTGCCCCGTCGGGCGGCAGCGCGGCGCGCACGGCCCGCAAGATGGCCAGCACCCGCTCATCGGGATGGTCGAAAAGGACCCGCACCAGCGTGACGAGGTCGGCGCCAGTGGGAAGCGGATCGGTGAAGAAGCTGCCCCCCTCGACCCGGGTGCGTGCGGCGAGGCCGCGCTCGGCCAGCCGCGTGCGGGCCCGCTCGGCCACGGCGGGCAGATCGAAGAGCATCAGGCGCAGGTTGGGCGCGCGTGCGGCGGCGGCCGCGAGGAACGTGCCTTCGCCGCCGCCGACGTCGAGCAGACAGCGGTGCCGGGCGATGGGGTAGGCGTCGAGGACCTGCTCGGCGACCAGCGGCTGCGAGGCGCTCATCAGCTTCGAGTACTCGGCGACCCGCTCGGGCGACAGCGCTTCGGGGCGCGCGCCGGCTGCGGTGTCGGCGTAGGGCCAGTAGCCGGCCAGAGCGGTGGCGCTGCGCTCGCCGCGCAGCAGGCCGACCGGATCGGCGAGATCGTGGTAAAGCGCGGCGTGGTGCTCGACCATCGCGGAGACGGCTGGCAGCGCCACCATCGGCGCGCCCAGGGCGCCCAGCCCCCAGCGGCCGTCGTCGCGCAGCTCGAGCAGGCGCAGGGAGGCCGCCGCCCGCAGCAGCCGCTCGAGGCTGTCCTCGGGGATGGCTGCCTGATGTGCGAGCGTGGAGGCGGTTTCGGGGCTGCGCGCGAGCGTCTCGAAAAGCCGCAGGCGGACGCAGGCGAAGAGCACCTGCGAGTAGGTGAAGCCGGCGACGATGTCGAAGAGGTCGCGCGAGGCCGTGCGCGCCACGGGACGGGTGAGCGGGAAGGCCGCCGCCCAGCGATGGAACCGCGGGCTTGCGTAGAGCCGGTTGCGCAGCGTGCGCCAGCGGTCGCGCAGGGACGCGCGCCCGGCCGTGGGCAGAGGGCCGGCCATGGGGATGGGGTGCATCGCTTGGCGCGCTGGGGGTCGGGCGATCAGGCCGCGACCCGGCGTGCGACCTGTTCGCACCAGGCGCGCGGTACCAGCCGCTCCGACTCGGCCCGCACCAGCGCCCGCAGCGCCGGTGCCCCCAGGCAGGCGGGCACCGACTCGATCGCGCCGGCGACGAGTTCGTCGAAGTGGCGGATCGCGCCGTCGAGCCCGAGCTCGTGGGCCGCGCTGGGCCTGCCCAGAATGGCGTCCTGGCCGATGGGTTTGCCCAGCACCGCCGGATCGGACAGCACGTCGCGGATGTCGTCGGCAACCTGATAGGCCTCGCCGAGCCGCTCACCGAGTGGCAGCCAGGCGCGCGCATCGCCGCCGGCAGCCACCGCGCCGGCCGCGGTGGCGGCGGCGAACAGCGACCCGGTCTTGGCCCGCTGGTAGTCGGCGAGCGTTACCCGCGGCTCGCACTCCCAGGCCTGACCCGCGACGATGCCCCGGGGCATGCCGCTGGCGGCGGCCAGGGTGGCCACCAGCGGCGCCAGGCGCTGCGGCGAGCGGCCGGCGGCCGCGCCCAGCACCTGGAAGGCAAGCACGATCAGCGCATCGCCGGCGAGCACGGCCAGCGGTACACCGAAGGCCGCCTGCACCGAAGGCTGCCCGCGCCGCGTGGCGGCATCGTCGAAGCAGGGCAGGTCGTCGTGGACCAGCGAGGCGCAGTGCATCAGTTCGAGCGATGCGGCGGCCGCGTCGGTCAGCTCGGGGTCATCGTCGCCGCAGGCCATCGCAACGGCCAGACACAGTTGCGGGCGGATGCGGGCGCCTCCCGGGAACACCGCATGCCGCACGGCGCTGGCCAGTCTGGGGGGGGCCCCGGGGATTTCGTGGGCGGCGAGCGCCGCGGCAAGGGCTTGCTCGATCCGGGAGGAGATGTCCATGGCGGCCTTTCGCGCGGTGCCGGCAGTGGCCGTCGACATCGCGAAATGTCATGTAAACATGACAGTAAGAAGTGTTCTGAACGATAGACAACTCCCGGGTGAGCGTCAACCGCGGTCGCGACGATGCCGCGCAGGAAGGCGCGGCGCCGGCCTCTGGCCGAGGTCGCGCGGTGCCGTTGCCGACGGCAGCTTCAGCAGGAGGGGGCGGACGGCGCGGCCGAGCCAGCGGCTGCGAGGATTCGCGCTGCGACGAGATCGGGCGCTTCCTCGTGGGCGAGGTGGCCGAGTCGGGGCAGGATTTCGAGCCGGGCGCCGGTGACCGCGTGCGCGATCCGGGCCGACTGTGTCGGCGAGACCGTGCGATCGGCCGCGCCGGCAAGCAGCAGCAGACGGGGCCCGAGGGCGGGCAACTCGCGCAGCAGCGGCCCGAGTTCCCAGTGGGCCATCATCGCCAGGGCGCCTGCAATGTGCGCCGGACTGCGCAGCAGGCGGGCGTACGCGCGTTCGCCCGTATCGTCGATCCGGGAACCTGTGCCCTCGAGCAGGCGCCGCGCCAGCCCGGGATCGCGAGCCGACCGCGCGACCAGCCACGCGGCCATGGGTGAGTCGGCGAGGATGCGCGCGGCCGGCGAGAAGAAGCGGGCAGCCGGGCCGCCGAAAGGCAGCCAGGCGCCATTGATGCTGACGAGCGTGCCCGGCGCGATCGCGCCGTCGAGGCAGAGCCTTGCGCCGATTGCCGCGCCGGCCGAGTGACCGACGACGACGGTGGGCGAGACGTCGAGTTCGCGCAGCAGCGCTGCGAGGGCTCGGGCCATGCCGGGCAGGGAGCAGTTCTCGCGGCCGGCGACGCTCGAGAATCCGTGGCCAGGCAGATCGGGCGCCACGACCCGCGCCTCGCGCGCAAGCAGGGGCCCGAGCGCGCGCCACGAGTGGGTTGCCGCGCCGGTGCCGTGCAGCAGCAGGATCCGGTGAGGGGCATCGGCGCGGCCCATCCGCTGCACGTGCCAGCGCAGCCCGCCCGCGTCGACGAACAGGCTGGCCTCGCGGTTGGGCCAGCAGGGGCCGTCACGCGCCCACACCAGGGGGCCGGAGCCCTCGAGCATCGACGATCCGGGGTGTCAGAGGCCGCGGCCGGTGCGCGCGGCTGCCTGCACGGCCTGGGAAACCTCGAGGGCGTCGGCCCTCGGCAGCGGCAGGTAGCCCGCTCCCATGGCGGCGGCGAGCTCGCGCGCGAGGGTCTGCGGCTGCGGCGAGGTGTCGAGCAGCAGGGCGGTGATGCCCTCGGCCCGCAGTCGCCGGGCGCTGGCGCGGGCGTCGGCATCGGCCTGGGCGCGCCCGCCCTGGCCATCGCGCGCGACGTTGGCGCGACCATCGGTGAGCACCACCACGACGGGTGTGCCACCGCGTTGCCGCGCAGCTCGGGCGATCTCGCCGGCTGCGTCCAGCCCCGCGGCCAGCGGCGTGCCACCTCCGCCGGGCAGCGCAGCAAGCTCGCGGCGCGCCCGGACCAGCGAGCGGGTGGGCGCAAGCAGCAGCTGGGCGCTGCGGCCCCGGAAGGCCACCACGGCGACCCGGTCGCGCCGCACATAGCAGTCGGCAAGGAGCAGCTCGACAGCGCCTTTCGCCTCGGCCAGACGGTGCAGCGCCGACGAACCCGAGGCATCGACGGCGAAGATCGTGGTGGTCTCGCTGCGCAGTCGCAGCCGGGTGATCCGGAAGTCGGCCGGTCGCACGACGATGCGCGCATTGCCGCTCGCAATGCCCCGTTCGCGCCGGCGCAGCGCCTGCCACGGCGCCGCCGCGCGCAGGGTGTCGATGAGCGCCAGGCGCGCGCCGTCACGCGGCGCGCCGGGGCGTGCGCCCAGCGGCCGGCCGCGCAGTCGCCCTTCGCGCCGGGCGCCTGCTCTGCCGCCCGCGCCGGTGCCGGGCTGGCGGGCACCGGCGCGCTCCATCGCGAGCCGCGCCAGCACGCCAGCGGGCATGGCTGCCCGCGCGGCCGCGAGCAGCAGGTCGTGCAGGGGCTGTTCATCCGTCGGCAGCGCCTCGGGCGTCGCGTCCTGCGGTTCGGTGGCCTGGTTCGCCGGCGGTGGCGGTGGCGCGGGCGCGCTGGCGTCGGCCTGGCCGTGCGGCGGGTCCTCGGGTATCGGTTCGTCGGGCTGGGTCTCGTTGGCCGTGGTCGGAACGCGGGTGGCGCGCGGCGCGAGCACCAGACGGGCCGCCAGGGCGAGATCATCGGGCTCGACCGCATCGCGACCGTCGAGGGCGGCCGCCGCGCGCGCGGCGCGCAGCGCCAGCCACTCGGCGCGCGTCGATCCGGCCCCCAGCGCCAGCGCTGCCGCCGCGAGGGCGGTGAACGCCTCGTCGTCGACGGCAACCCCCTCGGCCAGTCGGGCCCGGGCCGCGGCCACGTCCATGCCCGCTGGCGGCAGCGCGTCGAGCTCGCGCAGCCCGATGGTGGCGAGGTCGATGTGGAAGGCGGCGCGCTCGCGCAGGCGCACCGGCGGGCGATCGTCGTCGGCGACGCGCTCGTCGAGCGCAACCACGCCGAAGCGCGCGGGCTGGCGCAGCTCCAGCCCTTCTCGCGCAACGGTGACCTCACCCGTGTCGAGTGCGGCGCTCAGCCGGGCCGCAGTCGCTTCGCTCAGCCGCTCGGCCATCGCGAGCACGAGCACCCCGCCGTCGGCCTCGGCAAGCAGGCCGCGCTGGGCGATCGGCTTGCCGGCCGCCAGCGTGGCGGCGAGGTCGAGCCCGCCGAGCAGCCGGTCGTCGCCGGCGTGCAGGGGCACTCGCCGAACGGGGCTGGCCGACGGCAGGCTCGCGCGCAACGCGGCCAGCCAGCCGTCGCGAACCGGGCCATGCCCGGCGGTGATGACCGCGCCGCCCAGGCCGTGGGGATCGACCGCCAGCAGCGTGGCCGCGCGCAGCGCGTCGGCCCAGCATGCGAGGCAGGCGGCTGCCGCGTCGGCGTCGCTGCCGACGCCCTCTTCGGGTGGGCGCGTGGCCGGCACGGGCTAGGCCGATCCGAACACCTCGGCGAGCGCCCGCTCGATGCGTGTTCCCGAGCCGGTGTCGTCGAGGGGGTTGCGCCGCAGGCGGTGGCGCAGGGCCGACGGCGCGATGCGGCGCAGGTGGGGCAGGCCCACCTCGGCGGCGCCCTCGAGCGCAGCCAGGGCTCGCGCCGCCCGGATGAGGGCCAGTTCGCCACGCAGGCCGTCGGTGCCCAGCGCGATGCACAGCCGGGCAGCCTGCTCGAGCGTCGCATCCGGCGTGGTGACGCCGGGCAGGCGGGCGCGCGCGCGCAGCAGCTGACGCCGGATGCGGTCGTCCTGCGGTTGCCAGGTTGCCAGGAAGCTCCCGGGATCGCGTTCGAAGGCGTCGCGCCGGCGCACGACCTCGACGCGCTGCGCGAGTTCGGTCGGCGTGGAAACCTCGACCGACAGGCCGAAGCGGTCGAGCAGTTGCGGGCGCAGCTCGCCTTCCTCGGGATTGCCGCTGCCCACCAGCACGAACCGCGCGGGGTGCCGCACGCTCAGGCCCTCGCGCTCGACCACGTTTTCGCCGGAAGCCGCGACGTCGATCAGCAGGTCGACGAGGTGATCCTCGAGCAGATTGACCTCGTCGACGTACAGGAAGCCGCGATGCGCACGCGCAAGCAGGCCCGGTTCGAAGGCCTTGACACCCTCGCCCAGGGCGCGTTCGAGATCGAGGGCCCCGACGACCCGGTCTTCGGTGGCGCCCAGCGGCAGGTCGACCACCGGCACCGGCACCTCCTGGCTGCGAACGCGCCGACCGGCAGGCCGCAGCGTGGCGCATTGATCGCAGCCGCCGGGCGGCGCAGCCGGATCGCAGGCATAGCGGCAGCCGGCAACGGCCTTCATCGGCGGCAGCAACGCGGCCAGGGCCCGCACCGCGGTCGATTTTCCGGTCCCGCGATCGCCCAGCACCAGCACCCCGCCCACCGTGGGATCGGTGGCCGCGATGAGGATGGCGAGTTTCATGTCGTCCTGACCGACGATCGCGGAAAAAGGAAAGGGGGTGGCCATGTCAGGGATCCGAGACGGACGGGCGCGTCAGCCCCATTCTAGTGCCTGGCGACAACGCCAGCACGCCGCCCGCGACCAGCTGTGGAAGGATGACGCAGCCGGTGTAGACCAGCGAAGCCGCCAGCGCGGGCGCGCCGGACTGCCCGACCATGGCGAAACCGGCGACATAGGCGAGCTGCGTGGTGCCCAGGTGCGCGGGCGCGGCCGGCAGGGTCAGGCCCAGCAGCATGAGTGCGAAGACGGCGAGCGACCCGGCCAGCGACGGCGCCGCGTCTACCGCTGCCGCGCTGGCCCAGATGGCCGCGACCACCCAGACCCACTGCACCAGCGACAGGACAGCCACCCGTCGGGCGAGCGCCGGGTCGGACAGCCCGGTCAGGCCGGCGCGTGCGCGCTGCCGCTGGTTGGCGAGCCAGGCGCGCGCGCGCCGCGCGGCCCGCCCGAGAGCGGCAAGCCAGCCACCTGGCGCCAGCCCTTCCGGGGTTGCGCCCGGGCGGCCGTCGGGGGGTTGCTCGCCGTCGGGCATGCGCGCGCCGAGCAGCCGCGCGGCGAGCAGCCCGATCGCCACCACGGCGGCGGCGATCGCCCCTGCCACGCCCAGCGATTCGGCCAGCCGGCCGTCGAGCAGCACGCCCGCCGCGCACAGCACGGCCAGTGCCCCGAAGTCGAAGACACGCTCGACGGCGATGGTTGCGAGGACTGCCGCCGCGGCGGCACCGGTGCGGCGGGCGATCAGCGTTGCGCGCAGCAGCTCGCCCGTGTGCGCGACGACCAGGTTGACCGCGGTGCCGGCCCAGATCGCGCGCAGCACCAGCCCGGGGGGCACGCTTGCGACCTGATTGACCAGCGGCGCCCAGCGCAGCGCCTTGGTCATGGTGAAGCCCACGCCGCAGAGGAAGGTGATCAGCAGCCATCCGGGTTGGGCCTGGCGAAGCGCGGCCACAGCCTCCGTGGCCCTGTCATCGCGCAGCGCGAGCCACAGGAAGACCGCGCCCAGCGCCAGGCCGGCGATCATCCAGCGGGTGCGTCGGAGCAAGCTGGCGGATCCTGAGGGTGAGCGCAAGTGGCCTCGCATGGCGCGTGGCCGCGAACGCTAGCACGGACCGCCCGGTCGGGGGCTGAGCTCAGCAGCTGTTCAGCGTGGCGCCAAGCACGGTCACGCCCGCGGCGCCGAGTTCCCCGGACAGCTGCGACAGCTCCGGCGCGCGCGTGTGGTCGCGGCGCGCCAGCAGCAGCGCCGCGCCGGCGGCCGATGCCAGCGGCAGCATGTCGGCCGCGTGCCGGGCGGCCGGCGTGTCGATCAGGATCGCATCGTAGTGCCCGGCGAGCTCGGCGAGCAGCCCATCGAAGGCTCCGCGCGCAAGCAGGTCGTGCGGATCCGGCGGCACGGCGCCGGCCGGCAGCAGCGACAGACGCGGAAGATCGCCGATGCGGCGCACCTCCGACATTCCGGCGCGCCCGGCCAGCATCGCCGACAGGCCCATCCGGTCGCGAATGCGGAAGATCTCGTGCTGGCGCGGCGCGCGCAGGTCGGCGTCGATGAGGAGTGTTTCGTGTCCGAGCTGCGCGAACGCGACCGCGAGGTTGGCGCACACGAAGCTGCGCCCGTCACCCTGATCGGGGCTGCACACGACCAGCGCGCGTTCCGCGGGCGTGTCGCCGAACCACCGGCTGACGAGCTGGCCGTGAAGCGCGCGCATCGCCTCGGCGAATCGCGAGCCGGGCTCGCGCGCGACGACGAGGTCGTCGGGCAACCATCGGCGCGGTCCGGCCAGTCCCGTCTGGCCCGAGTACTGGCGTGCGAGCGCCGCGTCGAGCGCTGCCTGGGAGACGAAGCGCAGCTTGACGGCGAGCTCGCCGAAGCGGCCGCGACGGCGCTTCTGGGCGATCAGGACCTGTTCGAGCTGCGCCTGCGTCAGGTGGCCGTCCTCGAGCAGCAGCGTGCCGATGGCAGCGACGCCGGGCTCGGAGGCCGCCGCGGCGGCGCGGCGCTTGGAGGGAGCAAGCATGGCCAGGACTCAGGCTCGGGCGGCGCCCGGATCGCCGCCAAGGCCGCGGCGGCCGGATTGCGACACGATGCGGGTCAGCACGGGAGGGTCGGGCATGCCCGGCGCCGTGGCGTTCGTGCTTGGCAACCTGCGGGTATCGGCGGCGTCGCACAGGGAACCGAGCACGGGCAGACCGGCGGCTCGCACCAGATCGGCGGCATCGCGCACCGGCCGGCGGGCGCGCTCGATCACCAGCGCCACGACGATGCCGGCGAGCAGGCCGGCGCCGATGCCTGCCGCGATGCGCGCGGCGAGATCGGCGTGCGCTCCGGAGCTGGCGGGCGCCGCGGCAGCCACCACGGTGAGACCGCTGCGAGGGTCGGTCGATCGGGGGGCCGCCACCGGTCGGGACAGGCTCTCGAGTGCGCGCTGGGCTTCATCGAGGGTCTGCTGCAGCCCGGCGAGTTGGTCGCGGTGATTGCTGATCGCCTTGGTCCGGGCCGGATCGCTTGCCGCCCGCTGGCGGTTCGTTGTCGCGCCGGCCGCCGGATCGCTGGCGGCCAGGTCGGCCTCGAGCTGGGCGGGTGGGCGGGGGGCCGGGGGGGCCTCGGGGGGGGGGGGGGCGCGCCGGTCGGCCGCTTCGGCGAGCCGCCGGCGCAGCTCGGCGGCGGCCGGCGATGTGGCAGGCGTGGCCGCCATGGCCGGTGCCGGCGGTGCGGTGACAAGCGCGTTGGCGATGCGGGCGGCGAGCACCGGGTCGTGCGCACGAAAACCCACCCTGACCATCGGCGAGCCTTCGGTCGCCTCGATGGTCAGGCTCTGGCGCAGCCATCCCACCATCCAGAGATCGAGAGGAATCGCCGTGTCGCCGCGGCGCTCACGCAGCGCCCGCACGCTCGGGTCGGCGGTCAGTCGCAGCTCGTCGGTGACGGCTCTCAGCACGCGATCGCTCGCCAGCGCCTGTGCGCGCTCCGGGGAAGACGGAGCACGCGCACCGGCCGTCGCATCGGCAGGCAGCGGCCCCAGGCGGGCCAGTGCATGCGCGTCGTAGGACGTCGGCGTACCGAAGCTCGCCAGCAGGACGATGCTCGCCACCACGACGGCGGTGCCGATGACCAGAGGAGCGCGGCAGACGAGGGTGCGGAACAGGCGGGAAGGAGACATGGCAGACGATGGGGGGCGAGGCCTGAGCATCGGAGAACCGACGCCAGTGAGGCTCGCATGCCCTGCGCCGCCCGCGGTATGACTTATCGCACGGGTCACGTGCCCCGCGGTCTGCTGCGCTATCCTCGCCGCTTCCCGACGAATGGAGCGTGCGATCGTGTCTTCCGTGCAGGCGGTGATCTGGGATTTCGGCGGTGTGATCTCCTCGAGCCCCTTCGAGGCCTTCGGGCGGTTCGAACGCGAGCGCGGGCTGCCCAGGGATTTCCTGCGCACGGTCAACGCGACCAACCCCCACGACAACGCCTGGGCGCGGCTCGAGCGCAGCGAGTTCGATCTCGCGGCCTTCGACGAGGCCTTCGCGGCCGAGAGCCGGGCGCTTGGCCACGAGGTGCGCGGCCGCGATGTGCTGCCGCTGCTGTCGGGCCAGATCCGCCCCGAAATGGTCGAGGCGCTGCGCCGCATCGGCGCGCGCATGAAGACCGGGTGCATCACCAACAATTTCACGGCGATGGGCGCAAGCCCGATGGGCGGCCTGTACAAGGGCGAGATCATGGCGCTCTTCCACCACGTGATCGAGAGCGCCAAGGCGGGCCTGCGCAAGCCCGATCCGCGCATCTACCGGATGATGACCGACGTCCTGGGCGTCGAGCCCGCGGCCTGCGTGTACCTCGACGACCTCGGCATCAACCTGAAGCCGGCGCGCGACATGGGCATGCGCACCATCAAGGTCGGCGAGGCGAGGCCGGCGCTCGAAGCGCTGCAGCAGATGGTCGGTTTCCGGCTGCTCGACGACTGACCCGCCGCGGCGCCGACGCGCGTCAACGGCCATCGAAGCGCGGATCGACACGGCGCCAATCCCACGGCATTGACGGGTCCTATCGGCGCCTGTCAGATTCTTCGCGAGTCGAGGGCGCGCAGACGCCCCGACCCCAAGGAGCGCGCAGACGCTCCGCCGTGCGCACGGTTAGCGCGCCGAGGGTTCGCAGGAGACACGGTTGGGTCCGCAGATCGTCCGACGACTGATCATTTCGCTGCCTGCGCTGATCGGCGTCCTGTTTCTCTGTTTCTGCCTGCTGCAGGTCGTGCCCAACGACCCGGCACGCATCATCGCGGGCCCCGACGCCCGGCCCGAGGAGGTCGAGGCGGTCAGGCAGGACCTCGGCCTCGATCGTCCGGTGCTCGTGCAGTTCGCCGATTACCTCGGTCGCGTGGCGCGCGGAGATCTCGGCCGCTCGATCATCTCGAACAAGTCGGTCGGCGAGGAACTCGCCGAAACCGTGGGTCCGACAGTCGAACTGATGCTCGGCGCGATGCTGATGGCGGTGCCGATCGGTCTGGCGCTGGGCACGCTGGCCGCGGTGCGGCGCGGCTCGCTGCTCGACCGATTCATCATGGCGATCTCGGTGGCCGGGGTGTCGATGCCGGTGTTCTTCATCGGGTTGCTGCTGATCCAGTTCGTCGGCTTCAAGTGGGATCTGCTGCCTTTCACGGGCCGCACGGGGCCCGTGTGGGCGGGCGGCCTGCCCTCGCTGGTGCTGCCCGCGCTCACGCTGGGCAGCGTGCTGATCGGGCCCATCGCCCGCATCACCCGCACCGCGGTGCTCGAGGTGCTCGGCGCCGACTTCGTTCGCACGGCGCGCGCCAAGGGTCTGCCCGAGTCGGTGGTCATCGTCCACCATGCGCTGCGCAATGCGCTGATCCCGGTGGTCACCCTGATCGGGCTGCAGGCGGCTTTCCTGCTCGGCGGCGCGGTGGTTACCGAGACCATGTTCTCGTGGCCCGGGGTCGGGCGCCTCGCGGTGGGCGCGATCGTCTCCAGCGACTTCCCGGTCGCGCAGGGCGCAATCATGATTCTGGCGATGGCCTTCCTGCTCATCAACCTGCTGGTCGACGTGCTCTACGTCTACCTCGATCCCCGGGTGCAGCGCTCATGACCCCGAACCTGGCGAAGCGGAGGGCCCGATGAGCGCCGCCGCGACCGCGGCTCCCGCAGCCGCCCTTGGCACCCGGGCTGGCGTGCTCGCGCGGCTGGCGCGCGACCGGGTGGCGCTGGGTGCTGCGATCGTGCTCACGGTGGTCGTGCTCGCGGCGGTCTTCGCGCCGCTGCTCGCTCCGTACGATCCCTACTACACCGACCTCACCAAGCCGATGGCTCCGCCCGACGCGGAGCACTGGTTCGGCACCGACAACACCGGTCGCGACATCTTCAGTCGCGTGCTCTACGGCACCCGCAACACGCTGGCCATGGGCCTGGCCGGCGTCCTGATCGGTGGCCTGATCGGCGCGGCGCTGGGCATCTTCGCGGCCTTCTACCGTCGTCTCGACCCGTGGATCATGAGGCTGGTCGACGTGATGCTGGCCTTCCCGGCCATCCTGATCGGCCTGGCCGTGGCCGCGATCTTCGGCGCCGGCCTCACCGCCGTGATCATCGCGCTGGTGGTGTCCACCGTGCCCGACGTCGCGCGTGTTGCGCGAGGCTCGGCGATCGGCATCATGGGGCAGGAGTTCATGGAGGCGGGACGTGCGGTGGGCGTGTCCAACCGGACCCTCATCCTGCGCTACCTGACCCTGAACTGCATCTCGACCATCTCGGTGTTCCTCACGCTGCGCTTCGGCCAGGTGATTCTGGTGGGCTCGGCGCTGGGCTTTCTCGGCATGGGCGCGCAACCGCCCGAGGCCGAGCTCGGCATGATGGCCGCGCAGGGCCGCGACTTCCTGCTGATGGCGCCGCACATCGCCACCATCCCCAGTCTCGCGATCTTCGTGATCGTGCTGGCGGCCAACCTGCTCGGCGACGCGGTGCGCGATGTGCTCGACCCGCGGCTGCAGCAGTGAAGGCCGGTTCCCGATCCCTCCCGAACTCCCCAACGAAGCAATGCAGGAGACCACGATGAAGCGATTCCTGAGCGTGGCCGCGCTCGCGCTGGCCGCCGCCGTGCCGGGTGCACAGGCGCAGACGCTGAACATGATGAAGTCGCTCGATGCGCCGCACTACGACGGCCACCGCACGACCTGGTCGCCGACCTCCGACGTCGTCAACATGATCCAGGACACGCTGGTGGCGCTCGACTGGGACGGCAAGACGCCGATCCCGCTGCTCGCGAAATCCTGGACGGTGAGCCCCGACGGTCGGACCTACACGTTCAAGCTGCGCGACGACGTGCAGTTCTGCAGCGGCAAGAAGTTCACCTCCGCCGACGTGGTCTACAGCTTCACCCGCCAGCGCGAGGTCAAGGGCCCGATGCTCTGGCGCGCCGGCAAGATCAAGTCGCTCACCGCACCCGACCCCTTCACGGTGGTCTACGAGCTGCAGGAGCCCTACTCCGACCTGCTCGTGCAGCTCACGATGTTCAATAACGCGATCCACAACAAGGAAAGCGTCGACGCGCTCGGCAAGGACTACGGCATCAAGGGTGTCGATGGCACCGGGCCGTGGTGCTTCGTGTCGTGGCAGCCGCGCACCGAGGTCGTGCTGCGCCGGCACGATGCGTACAAGTGGGGCCCCTCGATGTACAAGAACCCGGGCCCGGTGAAGTTCGAGCGCCTTTCGATCAAGACCGTGCCCGAGGACTCGAGCCGGCTCGCGGCGATGCTCGGCGGACGCTTCGACATCACCACCCACTTCCCGACGCAGTTCATCGAGCAGGCCAAGAAGTCGCCGATGCTCAACGTCGAGGAAGCCAACCCCAACTTCCAGCTGATGTACTTCGGGTTCAAGTCCGATCGCCCGCTGGTCAATGACAAGCGGGTGCGCGAGGCGATGAGCATCGCGATCAACCGCGCCGAACTCACCAAGGCCGTGATGCTCGGCCAGGCCGACCCTGCCTACACCTACGTCCATCCGAACGCGCTCGACTTTGCGGCCGCGACCAAGGGCATCGTCAAGGAGGATGTGGCGCGCGCCAACAAGCTGCTCGACGAAGCCGGCTGGACCAAGCGCGGCCCCGACGGCATCCGCATGAAGGATGGCCAGCGCCTGGCGCCCATCGTGTACATCCCGCAGGTGTCGTACTTCCCGCGCATGACCGAGGCCATCCAGGGCTACATGCGCAAGATCGGCGTCGACTGGAAGATCACGGCGCTCGACTCCACCATCATGCCGGCCAAGCTGAGCGCCCAGGACTTCGATCTCTGGACCGTCACCTACCCGTACCTGTCGGCCGGCGAGATGATGAACTTCTACTTCGACTCGGCGCAGATGCCGGTTCCCAACCGGATGAACTACAAGGACGCGCAGGTCGACGAGTGGATGCGTCTGGGCCGCATCGCCACCAATGAGGCCGACCGGGCCAAGGCGCACGCGCAGATCCAGGAGAAGGTGATGAAGGAGCACCTCTGGATCCCGGTCATGAACGTCAAGATGTACCAGACCACCAACAAGAAGCTGAAGAACGCGCGCGCGCACATGCTGTACCAGTACACCTTCTACAAGGGCCTGGACGTCTCGCCGTGACAGCCACGCCCGCCACGGCCGCCGCCGGCGGCCCGCTGCTCGAGGTGCGCGGGCTGCGCACCTGGTTCCAGACCGACCGCGGGCTGTTCCGCGCCGTCGACGGCATCAGCTTCGAGGTCGGCCGCGGGCGTACGGTCGGGCTGGTCGGCGAGTCGGGCTGCGGCAAGAGCGTCACCTCGCTCTCGTTGATGGGCCTGGTCGCATCGCCGCCCGGGCAGGTCAGCGCCGAGGCCATCCGCTTCGAGGGCGACGACCTGCTCGCGATGTCGCCGCAGGCGCGGCGACTGCTGCGCGGCGGGCGCATGTCGATGATCTTCCAGGAACCGATGACCTCGCTGAACCCGGTGCACACGATCGGGCGACAGATCGTCGAGGCCATCCGCGCGCACTCCGACATGAGCCCCGAGCAGGCGAAGGCGCGCGCCATCGAGGTGCTCGAGCTCGTGCGCATCCCGTCGGCCGCGCAGCGCTTCGATGACTTCCCGCACCACCTGTCGGGCGGCATGCGCCAGCGCGTGATGATCGCGATGGCGCTCGCCTGCGAGCCCGCGCTGCTGATCGCCGACGAGCCGACCACCGCGCTCGACGTGACCATCCAGGCGCAGATCCTGGAGCTGCTGCGCGATCTGCAGCAGCGCCTGGGCATGGCCATCCTGATCATCACGCACGATCTCGGCGTGATCGCCGAGCTCGCCGATGAGGTCATCGTGATGTATGCCGGGCGCATCGTCGAGAGCGCCCCCGTGCAGGCCCTGTTCTCCGATCCGCAGCATCCCTACACGATCGGGCTGCTGGGCTCGATTCCGCGCCTCGATGTCGATCGCGAGCGCCTCTCGACCATCGAGGGCACGGTGCCCAGCCCGGCCAATCAGCCGGCGGGTTGCCGCTTTGCGCCGCGCTGTCCGTTTGCCGATGCGCGCTGCCACGCCGAGGAGCCGCCGCTGCGTGAACTGGGCACCGCGCACCGTGTGGCGTGCTGGAAGGCGCCCGTCGAGGCACTTGCCGAAGGAGTCGAGCCATGACCGAGCCCATCCTGTCGGTGCGCGGGCTGGTCAAGCACTTCCCGGTGCGCCGCGGCGTGGTCGTGTCGCGCACCGTGGGTCAGGTGCGCGCCGTCGACGATGTCAGCTTCGACATCGCCCGCGGCGAGACGCTTGCGCTGGTGGGCGAATCGGGTTGCGGCAAGTCGACCACCGGACGGCTCATCCTGCGCCTGATCGACCCCACCGGAGGTTCGGTGCGCTTCAAGGGCGAGGAGATCGCCGGGTTGCCAGCCGACGACATGCGACGCATGCGCAGGCATCTGCAGATCATCTTCCAGGACCCCTATGCGTCGCTGAATCCGCGCATGACCGTCGGCGACATCATCGCCGAGCCGATGCAGGTGCACGGCATCGGCTCGGAGGCCGAACGCGTGCAGCGGGTGCGCGAGCTGCTCGACGTGGTCGGGCTGCTGCCCGAGCACGCCCGCCGGTATCCGCACCAGTTCTCGGGTGGCCAGCGTCAGCGCATCGGCATCGCGCGTGCGCTCGCGGTCAACCCCGATCTGATCGTCTGTGACGAACCGGTGTCGGCGCTCGACGTGTCGATCCAGGCGCAGGTGGTCAACCTGCTGCAGAACCTGCAGAAGCGCTTCGGCCTTTCGTACCTGTTCATCGCCCACGACCTCGCGGTGGTCAAGCACATCAGCGACCGGGTGGCCGTGATGTACCTGGGCAAGCTGGTCGAGATGGCCGACAAGCGCACGCTCTACGCCTCGCCGCGTCATCCGTACACGCAGGCGCTGCTGTCGGCGATCCCGGTGCCCGACCCCGGCGCGCAGCGCCAGCGCATCATCCTCGCCGGCGACGTGCCCAGCGCAATGAAGCCGCCCCCGGGCTGCCGCTTCCACACCCGCTGTCCGCACGCGCAGCAGCGGTGCCGCGAGGAGGAGCCGGTGCTGCGCGAGGTCGGCGCGGGTCATCGGGTGGCCTGCCACCTGGTCGAGACCGTGCCCCGTCCCGCCGTGGTCGCAAGCTCCGGCACGGTCGAGGCGGGCGCCTTCGGCGTGCGGCTGGCGGCCTTCGAGCAGGCGGCCGCCCGGCGCGTTGCGCCCGCGGCCGGCTGAGGGGCGGCAGGGCCGCGCGTCGGGTTATCCTCGGGCGATGACCGACATCCGCTACGAAGCGCACGGGCCGGTGCGCCTGATCACCATCGATCGGCCCGCCAAGATGAACTCGCTCGATTTCGACGCCAACGACAGGCTCGTTGAGATCTGGCGGCGGTTCGACGCCGACGACGAGGCCCGCGTCGCGGTGATTACCGGGGCCGGCGACAAGGCGTTCTGCGCGGGCGCCGACCTCAAGACCTACACGATGGACTTCGCGCGCCGTCCGGCGCCCGAGTTCCGTGCCCGCTTCACCAACGGGCCCGGCTTTGGCGGCATCACCCGCAATCTCGACATCTTCAAGCCCATCGTCGCGGCTGTTAACGGGTTTGCGATCTCCGGCGGCTTCGAGCTGGCCCTTGCCTGCGACATCCGCTTCTGCTCGCCCAACGCCGAGTTCGCGCTGCAGGACGCGAAGTGGGGGTTCCACGCCTGCGACGGCGGCCTGATCCGGCTGCCGCAGATCGTCGGCATGGGTCATGCCATGGAGATCATCCTGTCGGGCGAGCGGGTGGACGCCGAGCACGCCTGGCGGATCGGCCTGGTCAACCGGATCGTGCCCCAGGCCCAGCTCCTCGAGCGCACGATGGCCTACGCCCAGATGCTCGCCAGCCGCTCGCCGCTGTCGCAGCGGTTTGCCAAGGAGGTGATGAAGCGGGCCGTGGGCCAGCCGATGGACGAGGCGCTGAGGATGGAATCGCGGTCGTTCCACGACGTGGGCCAGACCGACGATCTTGCCGAGGGCACCACCGCCTTCCGCGAACGTCGCGACGCCCGCTTTCGCGGCCGCTGAACCTCAGGCGGGCGTGGCGCTGGCCGCCCGGGCCAGCGCCCAGGCCTCGTCGGACATCGCGCTCACCTTGTCGAGACCGCCGAATAGTTCGGCGAGCTCGCTGGCGGCCTGCATGTCGCGGCGCTCGAGCCGGCGGACCAGATCGAGCATGGGGTGCCAGGGCCCGTCGCCGTTGACCAGGGCGCGCAGCGCGGGCTGCGGCAGGTGCAGCGGCGCGAGCGCTTCGCCGATAGGCAGGCCCATCATCGCATCGAGCAGCGACAGCAGCCCGGTGGTGAAGGGCGGCGTGCCCGGCATCGCCTGCGATTCGGCCAGCAGTTCCATCAGCCGTGCACGGGCGAGGGCAACCTCCTGCAGCGCGCGCGAACTCGGCCGGGGCGGAGCCTCGGCGGCGAGCATCTGCGCCAGCCAGCGGAACAGCCCGTCGCGTCCGATGAGCATCACGGCGTCGTCGACCGACTGCGCGGTGCGCGGCAGCGCGATCCAGGCGCTGTTGACGTGGCGCAGCAGGTGATACGACAGCCCGACGTCGGCGCGCAGGGCGGCGGCGAGCTCGGGCAGCTCGACGCCGGTGAGTACCGCGTTCATGAGTTCGCACACGCGTTGCGCCTGCGCGGAGAGCTCGGCCGAGCTGCGCGACGAGCGCCGCCTCTCGAGCGAACCACCGGCAAAATCGACGACGTTGGCCAGCGCGGCCTCGATCGCATCGACGTCGGGCAGGCCGACCGCGATGACCTCGATGCCGGGCGCGGCCCGGCGAGCGGCTTCCGCCGCCGCGCCCAGTCCGGCCGAATCGAGCCCGTCGCCTTCGACAAGGACGAAACGGGCGCCGCGGAATGGCACGCCGTAGCCACCCGGCACGCCGCCGCGGCGGCGAACTGCCTCGAGCAGCGAAGTGCGCCGCTGATCGAGTTCGAGCAGATCGGGAAACGCGATGCGCGCATCGACCGGCATGTGCTCGATCACGACCGGCATGGCGAGCACCTCGAGCGGAATCGCGGCGATGACGAACTGGCCGGCCTGCAGGGTCGGGCGCATCGCCCCGAGCAGCGCGATCGCCCGCTCGGCGGCCTGTGCGGGATCGTCCGGGATGACCGTCCGCGGCACGCGTTGCCCGATGGCCACGAATTCGAAGCCGGCGACGCCGCCACGGCGGTCGAGCAGCGGCCTGCGCACCACGCTGGTGCCTTTCCTGGGCCCGGGCGCTGCGACCGCGGCGTCGGCAGCCGCACGGCGCTGGCCGCGCGACGATGGCACGGCAGCGCGCGGATCGGCCGCCTTGCGCGGGGCTTGTCGGGTGCGCGATGGGGTCCGCGCGTGCGCCGGTGGCGCAGGCCGCCTGCCGAGTCGCGCGCGCACCCAGGCGAGCAACCGGGCGATCGGCGTGGGGTTGGCGGAGAGGTTGGTGGCCAAGATGAAGCGGTCGTAACGGGGAGTGGCCGATTGTGCGCCCGATGCAACCGAGTGACCATGACCCGATGGGCGCAAGAGGCTCCGCCCGTCCGGGGGCCTTGGCCGTCCGTCGTCGCCTTGGCTCTATGATCACGGGTTGGGTCCGGCGCGCGCCGTTTCCGCCGGTCGCCGATCGTCCCGCCCATCATTGCCAACCCCCTCCGCCAACCCCCTTCGGAGTCACCGCCATGAAGACGCCGCACGCTCCCGCCGCCTCCCGCCGCCGCCTCCTTGCCGGCGCAGCCGCCCTCGCCGCCGCCGGCCCCGTTCCCGTGCTCGCGCAGTCCAGGCTGAAGGTTGCCGCCATCTACACGGTGCCCTTCGAGCAGCAGTGGGTCAGCCGCATCCACAAGGCGCTGAAGGCCGCCGAGGCGCGTGGCGAAATCGAGTACAAGGCGAGCGAGAACGTGACCAACGCCGACTACGAGCGGGTGATGCGCGAGTACGCCAACGGCGGCAACCAGCTGATCGTCGGCGAGGCCTTCGCCGTCGAGGCCGCGGCCCGCAAGGTCGCCAAGGACTTCCCGAAGGTGTCGTTCCTGCTTGGCTCGTCGGGCAAGCCCCAGGGGCCGAACTTCAGCGTCTTCGACAACTACATCCAGGAGCCCGCCTACCTGACCGGGCTGGTCGCCGGCGGCATGACCAAGTCGAACAAGATCGGCATGGTCGGCGGCTTCCCGATCCCCGAGGTCAACCGGCTGATGCACGCCTTCATGGCGGGCGCGCGCGAAACCAACCCGAAGGTCGAGTTCACGGTGACCTTCATCAACAGCTGGTTCGATCCGCCCAAGGCCAAGGAGGCCGCCTTCGCGATGATCGACAAGGGCGCCGACGTGATGTACGCCGAGCGCTTCGGGGTCAGCGACGCCGCCAAGGAGCGCAAGGTGCTGGCGATCGGCAACGTGATCGACACGCAGCCGCAGTACCCCGAGACGGTGGTGGTGTCGGCGCTGTGGCACATGGAGCCCACCATCGACCGCGCGCTGAAGCTGGTGCGCGAGGGCAAGTTCATCGCCGAGGACTACGGCCAGTACTCGATGATGAAGCACAAGGGCTCCGAGATGTCCAAGCTGGGCACCTTCGAGGGCAAGGTGCCCGCACCCATCGTGGCCAAGGTCAGGCAGCGCGAGGCCGAGATCCTGTCGGGCAAGTTCGTCGTCAAGGTCGACGATACCCAGCCGAAGTCGAGTGGCGCCCGCTGAACACGAGAACGGGGCGGCTGCCGCCCCGGTGCTCGAGATCGTCGAGATCAGCAAGCGCTTCGGCGCGCTGCAGGCCAACGATCGCATCAGCCTGAGCCTGCGTGCCGGCGAGGTGCTGGCCCTGCTCGGCGAGAACGGCGCCGGCAAGTCGACGCTCATGTCGATCCTGTTCGGCCACTACCGGGCCGATGCGGGGCACATCGTCGTCGACGGCCGGCCGCGGGCGCCGGGCGATCCGCGCGCGGCGATCGCCGCCGGCATCGGCATGGTGCATCAGCACTTCACGCTGGCCGACAACCTCGGCGTGCTCGACAACGTGATGCTGGGCAGCGAGCCGCTGTGGCGGCCGTACACCCGCCGGCAGACGGCACGCGAGCGCCTCGTCGCCCTGGCGCGCCGCTTCGGGCTGCCGGCCG
This sequence comes from Burkholderiaceae bacterium, assembly GCA_044370795.1. Taxonomy (GTDB): domain Bacteria; phylum Pseudomonadota; class Gammaproteobacteria; order Burkholderiales; family Burkholderiaceae_E; genus Quisquiliibacterium. Next base: position 2,330 of record JBILUW010000007.1, on the reverse strand, counting down.
ATCCCGACGCGCTGGTGCGCGACCTGTCGGTCGGCGAGCGGCAGCGCGTCGAGATCCTGAAGGCGCTGTACCGCGGCGCGCGCATCCTGATTCTCGACGAACCCACGGCCGTGCTCACGCCCCAGGAGAGCGAGGCACTGTTCGCGGTGCTCGGCGAGATGGTCGCGCAGGGGCTCGCGGTGATCTTCATCAGTCACAAGCTCGGCGAAGTCCTGCGGGTGTCGCACCGGATCGCGGTGCTGCGCGCCGGGCGACTGGTCGCGCAGGCGCCGGCCGCCGGATGCGACCCCGCGCAGCTGGCGCGCTGGATGGTGGGCCACGAGCTCGAAGCCGTCGAGCGGCGGCCGGCGTGCGCCCCCGGCGCCGCGGTCTGCACGCTGCGTGGCGTGAGCACCCGGCCCGACGCGCGCGGCGGACGCGAGCGGCTGCGCGAACTCGATCTCGACCTGCGGGCCGGCGAGCTGCTGGCCATAGCCGGCGTCTCGGGCAATGGGCAGCGTCACCTGGCCGAGCTGCTGTGCGGCACGCGCTCGGCCAGCGCGGGCGAGCTGCGGCTGGGCGACGAGGCTCTGCGCGCCGACCCCGGCTGGCTGGTTGCGCGCGGCGTGGGGCGGGTGCCCGAGGACCGGCGCGCGGTCGGGCTCATCGGTGATCTTCCGGTCTGGGAGAACGCGGTGGCCGAGCGGCTGCGCGCGCCCGCGTTCATGCGCGCCGGCTGGGTGCGCCGCGCGGCCGCGCGGGCCCAGGCCCAACGGGTGATCGACGATTTCGACGTGCGCGGCGCCGGCGCCGGCGCGCCTGCCCGCGTGCTCTCCGGCGGCAACATGCAGAAGCTGATCCTGGGCCGGGTGCTCACGCCGGTGGCCGGCGCGATGCCGCCGCGGCTGATCGTCGCGCACCAACCCACCTGGGGGCTGGACGTGGGCGCCGTCGATTTCGTGCAGCGCCGGCTGCTGGCGGCGCGCGACCAGGGCGCGGCGGTGCTGCTGATCTCCGACGACCTCGACGAGGTGCTCGCCATGGGCGACCGGGTGGCCGTGATGCACGACGGCCGCATCGTCGGCGAGCGTCCGGCTCAGGCCTGGACGCGCGAGGCGATCGGCCTTGCAATGGCAGGCTCCGCGCCGGCAGGGCAGCGCGATGCGGCTTGAGCGACGCGACGAGATCTCGCGTCTCGGGCTGGTGCTGGCGCCGCTGGTCGCGGTGGCCTTCACGCTGCTCGTCGCCTCGCTGCTGGTGCTGTGGGCCGGCGCGCCGGTGGGCCGCACCTGGTCGCTGATGATCGCGGGCGGCTTCGGTTCGGCCTTCGCGCTGACCGAGACCCTCACCCGCGCAACGCCGCTGATGCTCACCGGCCTGGCCGCGGCCGTCGCCTTTCGGGCGCGGCTCTACAACATCGGCGGCGAGGGCCAGCTCTACGCCGGGGCGATCGCCGCGGTGGCGATCGGCGGGATGCACGGCGGCACCGGACTCGACTGGCCACCGGCTCTGCTGCTGCCGGCGACGATGCTGGCCGCGGTCCTCGCCGGCGCGCTGCTGCTGCTCGGGCCGGCGTTGCTGAAGTCGCGCTTCGGCGTCGACGAGGTGGTGACCACGCTGCTGGCCAACTTCATCGTGCTGCTCGGCGTGTCGGCGCTGCTCGATGGCCCCATGAAGGACCCGCTGGCGATGGGCTGGCCGCAGAGCGTCTCGCTCAATCCCGAGCTCGAACTCGATCGCCTGGTCGAACGCACCAGGCTGCACAGCGGGCTGCTGATCGCGCTGGCCTCGGCCGGGCTGCTGTGGGTGCTGCTGCGCTTCACGGTGTGGGGCTTCGACATCCGCGCCATCGGCGCAAGCGCCCGGGCTGCGGCGTTTGCGGGCGTGCCGGTCGGCCGCACGGTGGTGCTTTGCGCCGTGCTCTCGGGCGCGCTCGCCGGCCTCGCCGGCGCCGTCGAGGTGGCGGGCCGCACCGGCTACGTCACGCTCGACATGTCGCCCGGCTACGGCTACAGCGGCATCGTCGTCGCCATGCTCGCCGGCCTGCACCCGCTTGCCGTGATCGCGGCCAGCGTGTTCGTCGCCGGCGTGCTGGTCGGCGCCGATTCCATGAGCCGCGCGGTCGGCGTGCCCACCTACCTGGCCGATGTGATGGTCGCGACGTCGCTCATCGCCGTCCTGGTGGCGGGCCTGCTCGCCCGCTGGCGGGTGCGCTGGCGATGACCGCGATGTCAGCCACGTCCGCGCTGCGGAGCCCGACCCGATGACCGAACTGCTCGATCTGCTGGGCAGCCAGGCCCTCTGGGTGGCGGTGCTGCGCATCGCCACGCCCCTGCTGCTGGGCACCCTGG